>JAFTLZ010000071.1 GCA_017452665.1 Clostridia bacterium | reverse complement strand
GGTATACGAGCTGTGCGCAAATCTGAATCGGTTTGAACTGATTGCCGATTGATTTGTCGAGGCTTTTTTGACGTTTATTTAGTTGGAGGGGGAGCAGAGGATCATTCGGTTGATCTGTCTGGATCCCTCCGGCGTGCTGGATGCTTGCATGAATCGCGCGCACGCCGCCGTGCTCTTTTCGGCAACGCTGACGCCGCTTGATTATTTTGCCGATATTCTCGGAGGAGGCAAGCACGCGGTGCGACTGTCCTTGCCGTCGCCGTTTGATCCAAAGCGGTTTTGCCTTGCGGCGGCGGTGGGGGTCAGCACGCGCTACGAGGACCGTGAAAAATCCTATAAAAAGATCTCGGCGTTGATTGCCGCCACAGTTTCCGCCAAACGCGGGAATTACATCGTTTATTTTCCTTCTTATTTATATATGGAAAAGGTTCGCGAGGTCTTTGCAAAGAAATACCCGTCGGTGGAGCTGGTTGCGCAAACGCGCGGGATGAGCGCCGCCGAAAAGGAACACTTTTTGGATGCCTTTGCGGATGACCAAAAGCTCCGCATCGGATTTTGCGTGCTGGGTGGCTCTTTTTCCGAGGGTGTGGACCTGCCGGGCAAGCGGTTGATTGGTTCGATCATTGTGGGAACGGGGCTTCCCGGAATTTCCAACGAGCGCAATATTTTGCGGGATTACTATGAAACCACGCGCGAGCGTGGATACGATTACGCCTACGTGTATCCCGGAATGAATCGGGTTTTGCAGGCGGCGGGGCGGGTGATCCGTCGCGAGGACGATTGCGGCGTGGTGGTTCTGATCGACGACCGATATGCGGATGCCCGTACAAGGACGCTCTTTCCGGATCATTGGCAGCACATTAAATATGCAAGTGATTCGTTTGAACTTGCAGAAATTGTGCGCGAATTTTGGGAAAAATTTCATTGAATAAAAATATTTTGCAAGTTTTTTGAAAAAATATGCAAAAACATATTGCAATTCCATGCGGAATATGCTATACTATATAGGATGTTATGTATGATAGCAAGGAGACGAACCCCATGGAATTTTCAAAGATGAGTCGGGAAGAGCTGCGTTCCCGTTTGGAAGCATTGCAACAAAGCTACGAGGCGGCAAAGGCAAAAAAGCTTTCGTTGGATCTCTCACGCGGAAAGCCGGGAGCCAAGCAGCTGGATTTGCTGCAGGGAATGTTGCATTGCATTGATTCCTCTTACGATTGCCGCACGGTGGACGGCTTTGATTGCCGAAATTACGGCGTGCTGGACGGAATTAAGGAGGCAAAGCAGCTGTTTGCCGATCTGCTCGGTCTTTCGGAGGATAAGCTTTTTATCGGAGGAAATTCCTCGCTGAATCTGATGTATGATTCGGTTGCGCGCGCCATGCTTTACGGTGTGTGTGACAGCGAGCGCCCGTGGTGTCGGGAAGAAAATATCAAGTTTATTTGTCCCGCTCCCGGTTACGACCGCCATTTTGCCATTTGTGAATCCTTGGGAATCACCATGCTCCCCGTTGCAATGACGCCTACGGGTCCTGATATGGACAACGTGGAAAAGCTTGCAGCGTCCGATCCGAGCGTCAAGGGCATTTGGTGTTGTCCCAAATATTCCAACCCCGACGGAATTACCTATTCGGACGAGACGGTTCGCCGAATGGGCGCGATGAAAACTGCGGCAAAGGATTTTCGTATCTTTTGGGATAACGCTTATGCCGTGCACGATCTGTATCCCGACCGTGGGGACACGCTGGCGGATATTTTTGAGGCGTGCGAGCGGTACGGAAACGGGAACCGTGTGTTCTACTTTGCTTCCACTTCTAAAATTTCATTTCCGGGTTCGGGCGTTGCCATCATGGCGGCGTCAAAAGAAAATCTGGCGCAGATCATGCCGATTATCGGTGCGCAGACCATTGGATTTGATAAGATCAACCAACTGCGGCACGTGCGTTATTTCGGTTCTGCCGAGAATATTCACGCGCATATGATGCAGCTTGGCAATTTGATCCGCCCAAAGTTTGAGATCGTTTTGCACACGTTGGAGAAGGATCTTAGCGATTCCGGTATTGCACATTGGACCAATCCGTTGGGCGGTTATTTTGTCAGCCTGTACGTGATGAACGGCTGTGCAAAGCGGACGTATCAGCTCTGCCATGATGCAGGTGTGAAGCTGACTGAGGTTGGTGCAACCTACCCGTATCACTCCGATCCTTACGACAGCAACATCCGCATTGCTCCCACCTTTCCGGATGAGGCAAGCCTGCAAAAGGCAATGTCCATCCTGACGCTTTGCGTGCAGATCGCTGCGATTGAAAAGCTTTTGAGCGATACGAATGGCTGTATGTAATTTTGTTGTTTGATCGATCCGCAAATAAAAAAGCCGCCGTGTTTTCAATTTCGGCGGCTTTTTGTACGGTTAAGAACATTGAAACGAAAGGAGAAATACCGCATGGCAAAGCTTACACAGGCGGAGCGCAACCCGTATCCCTACAGCGACAGCAACAAACGCTACTACACCTACGATTACTATTTACGGCACACCTTTGGGGCAAAGTGCGCAAAGCTGCCGCTGGACGCGGGCTTTACCTGCCCGAATATTGACGGCAGGTGCGGTACGGGCGGCTGTATTTATTGCTCGGGACGCGGCAGCGGAGATTTTGCACCGTCGGATCTGCTTGGGATTGCAGAGCAGATTCGCATGCAAAAGCAGATGTTTGCACGAAAGTGGGACGTTTCGCATTGCATTGCGTATTTTCAGGCACATTCCAATACGTATGCGCCACTTTCGGTGCTGAAAGCTCGCTATGAGGAGGCACTGGCGCAGGAGGGGATTGTTGGATTGAACATTGCAACGCGTGCTGATTGCCTGGAGCCGGATGTGGTGGAGTATCTTGCCGCCCTGGCGGAGCGCACCGTGCTGACGGTGGAGCTGGGGTTGCAGTCCTCAAATGATGCTACGGCAAAATACATCAACCGCGGGCACACGTATGCGCAGTTTTGCCAAGGGTACGAGACCCTGCGGCGGGCAAGCAAACGGATTCAGATTTGTGTGCATTGCATTTTCGGTTTACCGGGTGAGGACGATACCGCCATGCTGAATACGATACGTGATATCGCAAAGCTGCACCCGGATCAGGTCAAGCTTCATTTGCTACATGTATTGCACAGGACGCCGCTGGCGGCAATTTATGAGCGAGGGGAGTACGTGCCGTTGGAGCGGGAGCGCTACATTGGTCTGGTTGCCGACGCGCTGGAGCTTTTGCCGCCCGACACGGTGATTGGAAGGCTGACGGGTGACGGAAAGGCGGAGGATTTGCTGGCACCGCTTTGGAGTCAAAAAAAGACCACGGTGATCAACGACGTGGACAAACTGCTTTTTGCGCGAGACTCGTATCAGGGAAAATACTATTCGGAATTGTTTTAATAGGACGCAGTTTGGAGATGCGTTTTTTGTGGGAAATTTTTTTTAACGCTTCCCCAAACATCCGCGTCCTTTTTTAATCTTTTCGATTTTTCAACATTTTTGTTGGATTTTTCATGGAAAAAGAGCGGGCTTTATGCTATAATTAGAACAAGCTTTTTTGGGCAGGAGGTTTTGTGAAGATGGAAACGATTGTGAAGCCGACGCACGATGTTGTGGTGGTTGGCGGTGGTATTGCCGGAGTCAGCGCCGCGGTTGCGACGGTGTTGTTTGTGCGTGCGGGTATGATGATTGATGCCTATCAGAAGCTGTTGCAGGTTGGTGAGTTCCGAAAGGAGCAGAAGGCACAGAAGGAGCTTGCCGATCGCGTGGGGACGGTTTACTGGTGTGTGGTGCTGGCTGTTTATC
>JAFTLZ010000070.1 GCA_017452665.1 Clostridia bacterium | reverse complement strand
TGCCTTTCCATCGTCAAGTCCTCTGTAGAAGGCGCTATCATTCACCCCAACTACAAATTCTGAGAGGAACTGTAAAATGTCAAGACGAACGCTTTTAACCGGCGCCGCCTATCACGGCAACCGTATGCTCTCACACGCAGAGCAGGATATGAAGGAGCTCGTACGCGCCGATATGGACGTTGTACTGCATATGTTTTCTCATACGGATTGGGCACGCCACAAGGATGTGATCAGGGACATGATTTCTGTAAGTGAGCACGCCGGACTGGAAGTATGGGTAGACAACTGGGGACTCAGCGGCCCTCCCGGCGACATTTCACATTTTCTGGCGCTCTATCCCGATAGTCACTCCTACTGGAGCAATGGCGAAATGTTCCCCACTCATGCCTGCCTGAACAGCCCCGATCTGCGCGCATTCATCAAAAGCTGGATCGACACCGTATACGAGATCGGCGGACGCACCCTCTTCTGGGACGAGCCTCATATTCCAATGAAAACACGTGAGGACGGAAAAATTCTTTACGGCTGTTGCTGTCAGCGTTGCAAAAAGCTCTTTGAAGACCGCTACAACCGTCCTATGCCGGAATATATGGAGGCAAATCAGGATGCAGATGTTCTTGCATTCCTAAACGATACCATCGTAGACTATTTTCGGGAAATTACAACCTATTCACAATCTCTCGGCATGAAAAATGTCACCTGCGTGATGTTTGTAGAAGCTTATGCTTCGGACTTTACACTGTTGGATCGCATTTGCTCTCTGCCTACGATGGAGAGCATCGGCACCGATCCCTATTGGTACGGACGTGGAAACGTAAATCCATATGAGTACGTCTATACCCGCTCTAAGCAAACTGTAGAAATGGCAGAGCATTACAAAAAGGATCATAATTTGTGGATTCAGACCTATGCAGTTCCCCGCGGGCGCGAGGAGGAGATCATTCAAGCAACCGAAGCGGCTTACGACGCAGGAGCGCGCACGATTCTTGCATGGGGCTTTCACGGAAGTGAATCCAACACCTACCGCGCAGAAAATCCGCTCCGCACATGGGAAATCACCGTTGAAGCAATGAAACGCATTCGTTCGATGGAGCGTGACCGTATCCTTGCGGAAAACAGAGCAAAATACAGCCAACGTACTCCATATTAAAGCAACAACCTCTTTGCATTTTTTGAAAGGAAGATTTAAAGATGAAGATGAACTTTGCAGATCTATCTCTTGGTGGTGGGCGCCTGATACAGGTTGCCAACCGCACGCCGGGGCAAATGATGTCTTATCTCATTGATTGCCCCGATGGCGGTGTAATCGTAATTGACGGAGGCGCAGAAAACGCCGCGGATGCTACCGCTTTGCGGGAGCTGATCCGTCAGCATGGCAATCGCGTCGATCAGTGGTACATCACACACGCGCACGGCGATCACAACGGCGCATTGCTGTACTTGCTAGAACACGGAAAAATTGATTTTGAAATCGGTACCGTGTATTTTAATTTTCCCACAGACGAATGGCTTGCGACTCGTGAGGATTGGGAGTATAACAAACGCTTTTTGCCCTTGATCCGCAACAGCGGCATCCCAATCGTAACCCCGCATGCCGGTGATGTTTATCATCTGGGTGGCGTCCGGGTTGAAATCATTGCGGAGCCAATCGATTACGAGGAATACCCTGACATCAACCCCACAAGCATCATTTTTTTGGTGCATTTTCCTGCACGCAGCGTGCTGTTTCTGGGAGATTTTGACGTCAAGGGACAGGAGAACTTTTTCCGCCATTTCGATCGGTCAAAATTGCGGTGTGACATTGTTCAAATGGCTCATCACGGGCAGGACGCTGTAGACAAATCCTTTTACGAAATTATTGCGCCCAAAATATGTTTGTATACGGCACCCGATTGGTTATGGGAAAATAACTATTACAAATGCAACGATCCCGCCACGAAAGGAAAAGGACCGTTTACCACGTTGGAAACCCGAAAATGGATGGAGGAGCTTGGCGTAACCGCAAGCTACCGGATCGCAGACGGGGATTGGATCTTTACCTGAAAATGGCTTTTGCACAAAACGAAGAGACTTTTCAAATCGTTTGATTCGAGAAGTCTCTTCGTTTATTTGATTATTTTTCTATAACCCGTCAATCAAGCCTTGCCGACAGAACCGAACAGCTCCATCTTCTCTTTTACGGTTGCCTTGATTGCCTCGGTACCGGGAGCCAACAGCTTTCTGGGGTCAAAGCCCTTGCCGGAAAGATCCTTGCCCTCTTCCACATACTTGCGGGTTGCGGCAGCAAATGCCAGCTGGCACTCGGTGTTGACGTTGATCTTGGAAACGCCGAGGGAGATCGCCTTTTTGATCATATCCTCAGGAATGCCCGTTCCGCCGTGCAGAACCAGGGGCATCTTGCCAACCTTTTCGGAAACGGCAGCCAACGTATCGAAAGAGAGTCCCTGCCAGTTTGCGGGATATTTGCCGTGAATATTGCCGATACCTGCCGCCAGCATGGTAACGCCGAGATCTGCAATCATCTTGCACTCGTTGGGGTCTGCACACTCGCCCATACCGACAACGCCGTCCTCTTCGCCGCCGATCGAGCCAACCTCTGCCTCAAGGGACATTCCCTTCTCGGCACAAACCTTTACCAACTCCTGCGTTTTTGCAACGTTTTCTTCGATCGGATAATGAGAACCGTCAAACATTACGGAAGAAAATCCTGCCTCAATACACTTGTAGCATCCCTCGTATGAGCCGTGGTCGAGGTGAAGAGCTACGGGAACAGTTATGTTAAGCTCCTCAAGCATTCCGTTGACCATACCAACAACCGTCTTATATCCGCACATATACTTTCCTGCACCCTCGGAAACGCCGAGAATTACGGGAGAGTTCAGCTCCTGAGCCGTTTGCAGGATCGCCTTCGTCCACTCCAGATTGTTGATGTTGAACTGACCTACCGCATAGTGACCTTCCTTTGCTTTGGTCAACATTTCCTTTGCCGAAACTAACATAATAAACCTCCTGAATTTGAATTCAACCAAACAATAACATTATATACCAAAATCGCGCAAAAATCAAGTCTTTTTTTCACTTCGGTGCAACTTTTATCAAAAAATTCATGATGAATGGCGTTTGGTGGCATAATAAAACCAGTTTGGATGAAAAAAGAGGGACTTTGTATGGATAAAATCGAAAAACTGCACCACAACATGACCGCCGGCCGTATCGCGCCTTGCATTTTAAAGCTTGCACTGCCCAATGCGGTTGGGCTGTTGGTGGTTGCCGCCTACTCTTTGGCGGATTCTTATTTTGTTTCCCATCTTGGAAAAGAGGCGGGCGCCGCTGTTGGAGTCACCTTTTCCATCCACGTTCTTTTGCAAGCGGTTGGATATACGCTGGGAATGGGCGGTGGAAGTCTGCTCTCACGCGCACTTGGCAAAAAAGAAAACAAACGAGCCTCCGAATATGCCGCCGTTGCGTTTGTGCTTGCAACGCTTGCGGGAATTGCCATCACCGCGTTGGGGCTTGCTTTTCAGGATCCGCTCTTGCGCTTTCTCGGTGCATCCGAAAGCAACTTTTCGCTTGCCTCCGCTTACGTCAAACCGCTGCTCTGGTCGGCGCCCGCAATGAGTGTTGCATTTGTACTCAGCCAGCTTCTCCGCGCAGAGGGAAAAGCAATTTATTCCATGGTCGGTCTGAGTGTCGGAAGTCTCTTGAATATTGTCCTGGATCCACTGCTGATCACGGGATTTGATATGGGCATTGCAGGCGCATCGGTGGCAACGCTGATCAGCCAATGCGTCAGTGTTGCGGTGTTGCTCTCCGCATATGTGTTTCACAGCAGCCAGATCAAGCTGTTTTCCTCCCTTCGCATCAGCGCCTTTGCCCACACCGGGAGGATTTTGATCGCCGGGCTTCCATCTTTTTTTCGTCAGGGCTTATCCGGCTTGGCAACCGTATTGCTCAACCGTGCCGCGGCAAGCGCGGGAGATGCGGCGGTGCTGGCAATGTCGGTCGTCTCTCGTCTGTTTTTGTTGGTGTTCAGCTTTTGTCTTGGAATCGGGCAAGGAATGATGCCGGTGGTAGGATATAATTACGGCGCAGGACGCACCGATCGCATCAAGCGGGCGTATGTATTTGCAATGCTGTCGGCAAGCGCGGTCATGCTATTTTGGGGAGTCCTCCTCTATGCCGCGGCGCCGCAAATTCTCACACTGTTTCAGAGCGGGGCGGAATTTCTCAATGTCGGAACAGTCGCTTTACGAGCGCAAAGCGCGGTTCTTGTCACGCACGGAGCGGTCACCTGCACCATTTTGTATCTGCAAGCAATCGGAAAACCCATCCGAGCCACCATTCTCGCCTCGGCGCGGCAAGGGATCTTTTTCCTTCCCCTCATTTTTCTTCTTCCGCGTTACTTTGGAATCACCGGATTGGAGCTGACCCAGCCCGCCGCCGATCTGCTGGCATTTCTCTTTTCTGTTCCCTTTCTTCTGTTCGCACTGAAAACGGCAAAAAAGCCGACGGCAGAACCAACACTTCCAAACAATAAAACCGGGCAGATCTGAAAGGATTTGCCCGATTTTTCGATGTTCGTTTTACAATAAAATATGCGCAACAACGCTGTTTTCACCATGTACCTTTACAAATCCCAGCGACTCATACAGCGCAATGGCGGCAGTATGATCAATGTCCATCAACAGCATCATCGCATTCGGTCGATTCAATTCAAGCGCTTTTGCCATCATTGCCTTCGCATAGCCCCTTTTGCGGTGCTCTTGTTTTACAAATATGTCAAACGGCTCGTTTTCCCGATAGGTATAGGTCACGTCTGTATAACCAACCACCTCCCCGTCCTTAATCGCAAGGAGTACGCGAAACCGATCCGGCGCTTCAATCACTTTATCCGCCGTCCAGTATCCGTCCCTTGAATGTATGGCAAAATATTGCTCTTTGTATTTGTTACTGTACAGCTCAACTTGATGCGGACTTTGGTAAATGATTTCGTTTTTCCATACCATTTTTTGCTGTTCTTTTTCAAACGTTGCTCCCGTATCCCGCAGTACGGAGGTAAGCAGAAAATTATTTGGATTGTACACAAAATCAGAATGATATCCCGGAAAGTTTTGCTTTAAAAAGGAGACCATCTCACCGTAGGCTGTTTGATGCTTTGATAAGCCTACCAGCATCTCCATATACTTTTCATCCTCCAAGATCAAAAACACGAACAAGCCGATAACCGTTCCCTCTTCAAAAACACCAAAGATTTGATTTAATGGCTTCTTTGGCGCGTCCAGCAAATTACACCGCACCTGCTCGTCGGTGCTCAGCATCGGATCGCGGAAGCACGGATCACAACTGATCTCATGAACAAAGCCCATATATTCATCCAAACTCTGCAACCGTTTCAGCACAAGCAATCACACTCCTCAACATCATTTTCTCAATATTGTTACCATTATAAATCAAATTCAAAAAATTGTCAATGCTTTTCGGCTGAAGCGTTTTCAAAAAAGAGAATCTCAAACATGAAAACACATTTGAGATCCTCACATTCAAATAATCGAACAGTTAACGGAACAACGCCTTAACAATTACCGGACAATGATCGGAGGGATCCTTTTCGTCATATTTCGTGGTATCCACGCGATAGGAGGTGATAGAAACGTCTTCCCCCGAGAAGAAACAGAAATCAATCGTAGTAGAGGAACTTGGCGAAGTGTTCGCAAGAGCCTTTATCGTTGCCACATTAGAGCTATTTGTAAAGCCGCGATTCAAAATGCTTTCATACAAAGCATTCTTTTCATTCAAGTTAAAGTCCCCCGTCATAAAAACAGGATACTCTTCTTTAAACTGATCATAATACTTCAACAACACCACAAGCTGCTTTTTGCGTGCATCGTTGGAGGTATGCTCCAGATGCGTGTTCATGTGAACAAAGGTCTTTCCGTCACTGATACGCTCCAGAACCGCGTAGGTCATAATGCGGTTGAGAGAAGATTCCGAATATTTGGAGACCACATCCGGCGTATCGGAAAGCCAAACCGTTTTGCTATCCAAAAGATTGAATGCATCTCTGCGGTACATAATCGCGGTATACTCGCCGTTATCACCGCCGTCTCTGCCCTCACCGATCAATTCATATGTATCACCCAAATACAAAATCAGCTTTTTTCTCCATTCGGGCGTCACTTCTTGAAAACCGATCACGTCCGGATCTGCATTGAGCACCGTTTCCACCAAGTGCATCACGCGTGTAGAGCTCAAGCCGTCGTCCTCAACACCTTTGATTTTATAAAGGACGTTAAAGCTCATCACGGTCAGATCCACACCGTCTCCGTTGCCCTCCAGCTTGGAAATCTGCACGTCATCCTCTTCCATCTCGGCAACCAGTGCCTGCGCGGCGGCAAGATAGCCTGCGGCAGAAGTGGAAAGCAAAACGATATCCTTCCCGCTCTTTTCGATTTTGTAATCATCCATCGCAAGGTCCTCTACCGAGGCACTCTTGTACTCGGCGGTCAATCCAAAGCGAATTGCGTATTCCGGTGCTCCCTCAAGATAGGATGTGGAAAGCGCCTTCAACCGATAACCGGACAGCGTAGCAATCAGGGATAGCATTTCCTGCACAGTGATCTTCTCTTCATATTGGCAGGACGATGGATACACAACCGTATACTGCCAGATCGGAACCCCGTTCAGAGTCAAGCCTTCCACCTCATAGGTGCCAAGCTTTGCCGCGTCGGTATCACGGTCGGTACAAAATACGTCTGCATCTGCAGAGATTTGCGTATTCAGCGAAGCGGCAAGATCGGTCGCCAGTTGATTCCAAAGGTCTTCACAGCCGGCATTCAGAACAAGCTTGGTTCCAACAACAGTAACGTAGTAATCGTTTAGACGAACCGCAACGTCCGCAATCGCTTCTTCGCGACCCTCGCACTCGCCAACCAAAATCTCATACGGCTTCTCTTCCGACAAAACATCAGCCTTCACTACAAGCCGAACACCGCAAGCAGCTTGAATCGCCTCCTGGAGCTGCAATGCAGCTAGATAGCAAGCGTTCTCGCCATCACCGTCGTATACAATCTGTCCATTTTTCATTTCCGAAAGCGGGATCGTATTCACCACAATTTGCTCGGCGGTCGTAGTCTCAGTGTTTTCCGTTGTCGTAACTGAGGTATCGTCTCCGCCCGGATCTCCACCATTGCAGGAACACACTGTTGCTAAGATCAAGCACATCAGCAAAATAGAACAAAAGCGCAAACTGGTTTTCATCATTTCGTGGCCCTTCTTTCTAATAAATTTGTGAGTTCATTTTAACACGGCATGCAAAAAATGTCAATAGTCTTACAAAAATATATCAATAATCTAATATAAAAAATCAATTCCGGAGCTGATAGCACACAAAACCGAATGTTTTTGTGCAGTTTTTGGCAATATTTTTTAGAAAGGCAGTAGACAAATTTTTAAAAATATGATATAATAAAAAAGAATATGCAAAAGGAGACACGGCAATGGAACTATACAATCTGTATCCCGGTTCGTTTGCTTCCAACTGTTATTTGTTGCTCTCGAACGGACACGCCGCTGTGGTAGATCCTTCCGCTCAAGCCCAAACGATTCTGGAAGAGCTGCAAAAGCATCATGCTCGGTTGGATATGATCCTGTTGACGCACGGACATTTCGACCACATCCTGTCGCTGGACGAGCTACGCGATCTGACCCATACCGATGCATACGTTCACGAAGAAGACATCGACTTTCCGCAGGATGCAACAAAAAACGCGTTTTACTCCTTTTTTCGACGGGAACGCGTTTACCGCCGCCCGGAGCGCCCTTTGCAGGACGGCACGGTTCTACAGCTTGGAAACGAGCGCATCCGCGTGCTTCACACACCGGGGCATACGCCGGGATCGGTATGCTATCTTTGCAACGACGAATTTCTTGTAACAGGAGACACACTGTTTAACGGCTCATACGGGCGCTACGATCTCTACGGCGGCAGTTGCTTACAGTTGCGCCATTCGTTGGAAAAATTACGCCAGCTTCCGCAGGAGTTGCCTATCTACCCCGGTCACGGTGACAGCACCCGATTGGGAGACGCGTTGGATCAGATCTCTCTTTAATTTCATCAATTCCCTTTCAGAAAGGATACTATAAAATCATGGATTATCAAAAGCTTGCAGAGCTTCTCTTCCCCGCAGTAACCGAGACGCCCGAGGAAGTAGAAACCAAATTCCAACCCCGAAATTTGCCCGAGGGTGCAAAGGTGACCCGTTTTGCGCCCAGCCCTACCGGATTTGTCCACTTTGGAGGACTGTTCCCCACCACCATCGGGGAGCGTTTGGCACATCAAAGCGGCGGCGTGTTCTATCTTCGCATTGAGGATACCGACGCTAAGCGCGAGGTAGACGGCGCGGCAGAGGGATTGATCCGCACGTTGGCACACTACGGAATCAATTTTGACGAGGGCGCGGTCATTGGCGAGGATGGAACAATTTGCGATAAGGGCGCTTACGGTCCCTACAAGCAAAGTATGCGCGGCCCGATTTATCACGTTTTTGCCAAAAAGCTGGTTGCCGAGGGCAAGGCTTATCCGGTGTTCACCACCAAGGAGGAGCTGGAAGCCCTGAACGCAACCGATAAAAAAGCCGAGATCAAAGCCAAGGATTGGCACGAGGATCAAAGCGAGCAACGCGAAAAAATGCTGCAGGCGCGACAAATTACCTTAGAGGAAGTAGAGGAAAATCTGAAGTTCGGCAATCCCTTCGTACTGCGAATTCTGGCAGACGGCGATCCGGAAAAGAAAATTCCCTTTACCGACCTGATCAAGGGCAAATTGGAAATTCCCGAAAACGACGAGGATTTCGTCCTGCTCAAATCCGACGGAATCCCCACCTACCACTTTGCACACGCGGTAGACGACCATTTGATGGGAACAACGCACGTCATTCGCGGTGAGGAATGGCTCCCCAGCCTTTCCAAGCATATCATGCTATTCCGCTATCTCGGTTTCCGCCTGCCGAAATATATGCACATCGCGCAGATCATGCGCCTGGATGAAAACGGAAACAAGAAAAAGCTCTCCAAGCGTGATATGGGTGCAAACATGGACGATTATAGCCGTATGGGCTACGCTCCCGCCTGCGTTTGCGAATATATCATGACTCTGCTCAACTCCAACTACGAGGAGTGGCATATGCAAAATCCCGAAAAGTCCTATACGGAATTCCCTTTCAACATCAAAAAAATGAGCAATTCCGGATGCCTTTTCGATTTTAATAAGCTCAACGATGTCAGCAAGAACATCATTTCCCGCATGAGCGCCGCCGAGGTTACACGCCAGGTCACCGAATGGGCACTGCAATACGATCCCGAATTCGGTGCGCAGCTGGCAAAGGATCCCGCCTTTACCGAATCCATCTTTGCAATCGGGCGCGGCGGCAAAAAGCCAAGAAAGGACCTTGCCACATGGGCAGATGCAAAGCCTTATATGGGATTCTTCTTTGACGGCAAGCAGGAGGACGCCTACCCCGAAAACTTTGCAAAAGCCGATATCAAGCAAGCACTTACCCTGTTCCTTGCTACCTACTCTCCCGCAGACGATATGAACGCATGGTTTGAAAAGATCAAGGAGGTCGCCAGACAGATCGGCTATGCCGACGACATGAAGCTTTACAAGGCGAATCCCGACGCATTCAAGGGGAACATCGCGGATGTCAGTATGTTTTTGCGCGTTGCCGTTACGGGCAAGCTCAACGCCCCTGATCTTTACGCTGTCATGCAGATCCTCGGTGAGTGTTGCACGCGCAACCGCATTGAGAGCATGATCGAGCGACTCGACTAATTTCCAGGAAAGGTTTTGGATAAACAAATGGAAGAAATTGAAAGAAATTTTATACACGATATCATTGACGAGGATCTCAGACAGAATCCCGATCTGAAGATCCACACCCGCTTTCCGCCGGAGCCGAACGGATATCTGCACATCGGATCGGCAAAAGCTATTATGATCAACTATCAAGTTGCCAAAAAATACAACGGACAGTTCAATTTGCGTTACGACGATACCAACCCCGCCAAAGAGGATAACGAGTATGTGGAAGCAATTTATCGCGATTTGACCTGGCTGGGCGCTACCCCGAACGGCGGTATTTATTACGGGTCTGATTATTTTGAAAAGTGCTATGAATTTGCAATTAAGCTCATCAAGGACGGAAAAGCATATGTTTGCGATCTTTCCGCCGAGGAAATGCGCGAATATCGCGGCACACTGACCGAACCGGGCAAAAACTCTCCCTACCGTGAAAGAACCGTAGAAGAAAATCTGAATTTGTTTGAGCGAATGAAAAACGGAGAATTTCCGGACGGCTCCCACACGTTGCGCGCAAAAATCGACATGGCAAGCCCGAACATGAATATGCGCGATCCTGCCATTTATCGTATCGTCCACACCGATCACCACCGTCAAGGCAATAAATGGTGCATCTATCCTCTGTATGATTATGCACATCCGATTCAGGACGCACTGGAGGGGATCACGCACTCGCTTTGTTCGCTGGAATTCGAAAATCACCGTCCGCTGTACGAGTGGGTCATCAACAACGTAGGTTGCGGCAACGGGCAGTTTCCAAAGCAGCGTGAGTTCGCACGCTTGAACGTTACCAATACCGTCATGTCAAAGCGCTATCTGCGTTATCTGGTTGAAAATAACATGGTAGACGGTTGGGATGACCCCCGCCTCCCCACGCTTTGCGCACTTCGCCGACGCGGTTATACACCCGCCTCGATTTTTGATTTCGTTACGCGCGCAGGTGTTTCCAAGGCAGATAGCCTGGTGGATATCAGCCTGCTGGAGCACTGCATCCGCGAGGAGTTGAACACCACCGCACAGCGCCGTATTTGCGTACAAAAGCCGATCAAGGTTGTGATCACCAACTACCCCGAGGATCAGGTAGAATACTTTGAAGTCGCCAACAACCCGCAAAATCCCGATGCAGGTACGCGCAAAGTGGCGTTCACGCGCGAAATTTATATCGATGAAGGGGATTTTGCCGAGGTTCCACCTCCCAAGTTCTTCCGCCTCAAGCCAGACGGTGAGGTTCGCCTGATGGGCGCGTATATCATCCGTTGCAATGAGATCGTCAAAAATGACAACGGCTCGATTGCCGAAATTCGTTGCACAGCAGATCTGGAAACAGGAAACGGCACCCCCGTAGACGGTCGTAAGGTCAAGGGAACCATTCATTGGCTGTCTGCCAAGTATTCTGAGCAAACGACGCTGATGCTGTACGATAAGCTCTTTACCATTGAAAACGTAGGAGATATTCCCGAAGATAAAACCTACAACGATTATCTCAATCCCGATTCCCTGATCAAACTGGAAAATTGCCGCATCGAGCCCTGCCTGAAGGATGCAAAAAATGGCGAGCAGTTCCAATTTGTTCGCGTCGGTTATTTCTGCAAGGATACCAAGTATGAAAACACCTTCAACCGCGTGGTCGGCTTGAAGGACAGCTTCCCGAAAAAGTAATACAAAAAGCGCAAAGCGGCAAAAACTTTCTTTTCTGAGTTTGTTGCTTTGCGCAATTCCTTAAAACATATCCGCACGGATATCTATTGGAGGCTACTGATTATGACGCAATATCTTGAATCCTTCCTGCAGCATTACGCATATCCTCAAAAGGATACCCAAATGCTTTTGCGCGCATACGATTCCGTCTATTCCAATGTCGAAACAGCGGCTTTGTGGGATTCCCTGCTGGCAGATTACGACACCGATATCGAATGTGATATCAACGGTGCTATTGACCGCATCGCCGAGCTGCAGCCCATTTTGGGCGTACACACTTATACGCTCACACTTTTGTATGCCATCTGCCTGACCAAAAAAGCGCGGGAATATTATACCGCCCGCGGCTTGGATATGAAGCTATACGACGAGACCATGCGCGATCTGTTCTATAAGACAGAAGAATGTCGCGAGGTCTACGGTATTTGTGGAACCTTTGTTGGAAAATGGTTTACCGGATTTTTCCGTCTGACGCGCTTTGCTCTTGGCAGATTGCAGTTTGAGGTCATTCCCTTCAAGCGAAATTATGAAAAAGGCAACCTCAAGCTTTCTCCCGATACATCGGTGATCAACGTGCACAGTCCGCGCAC
>JAFTLZ010000069.1 GCA_017452665.1 Clostridia bacterium | reverse complement strand
GTCTGCGAAAAAGTTCATACCGTTTTCCTCCTATATCAACACCCCGTCGCAGTGATCCACCTCGTGCTGGATGATCTGCGCCGTAAAGCCGGTGTAGCTCTTGATGCGGGTCTGCAATTCTTGGTTCTGATAGTTTACCTTGATGGATTTATAGCGTTTGCACGGACGCGGACTGCCGAGTAGGGAAAGGCAGCCCTCTTCGGTGTTATACGCACCATCTCTTTTGATAATTTCGGGGTTGAGCATACCCGTGTATGTAGGAGTTCGTCCGCTCTCATCGAGAAATGCAATGATGCGCTTCTTTACACCGATCATATTCGCCGCCATGCCGACGCAACCGTCCTTGTGCGCTATCAGCGTGTCAAGCAGGTCGTTGGCAACCTGCAGATCTTCTTTTGTTGCGATCTCCGATTTTCCCGCAAGGAAGATGGGATCGTGTATTAGTTCTTTAATCATAACGTGTTACCTGTAAATTCTTATTTATTCATCCCATTCACCGTTTCACAGGGCTTTGCCGTCATTTCCACCCACGCGGGACGGAATCCGCTTTTGATGGCGTTGCGGACGGATTTGACGTTGCACCAAGCGGCGCAGTAGAAGGGCACTTTTCCTATATTCAGTATTTCAATTGCCAAACGACTGGTCAGCGCCGAGGCGATCCCACGTCTGCGGTATTGGGGAAGGACGTCAATGCCGATCTGCCACATAGTATCACAATCGGCAGAACAGCCTGCAAGACCAATGAGCCTTCCTTTATCGTATGCGCCAACGCCAAGCACGTCAAGGTGCTTTCTGTCCTTGCAGAGGGCGTTGGACCACTCGGGCAGATAGAGCTCGGCAAAATCTTTCTGCTCCAATATGCGAAGCTCATAGGGGCAATCAAGCGCATGGAGGGCGTTCACGTCGGGCAGAAAATACTCTGCCATAAAGCAGATCTTCTGTCCCTTTGCCATCAGAGCGTCGTTTAAAACGTGCAGATGCGGTGTTTCAAAAAGGCGCTCCACGGGGTATTTGTTTATGTAATTTTCGGTGGTCTCACGAAATTCGGGTGATACCGATGCCACCACGTTATTGCCGTAAGACACGAGCTGACAGGAAAACGGAAGCTTCAAATACCGCCTTGCGCCGTCGCTTTCGTGCGACGTGACAACTACGTTTTCACTCTTTTCAAAATCCGCAGGCTTGGCGCAAAGATCGACAGCGGATTGCACCATGGCAATTTTCAAAATTTCTTGGTTGGTCATGTTTTTCTCCTTTACGGAGCGTAATCCTTTATAATTTTTATGATTTAGATGCAATTGTTTCTTTCATTTTTTCTCGGTCATAATCCAAGAAATATGGTTCTAATTTCAAGTAATATTCCTTAAATTTCTCGTCATTATAAAATACAACATCGCAACCTCTATCATCGTAAACTGAAAAAATCAACTGATTATCAAACGAAACAAAGCTTACCAGTGGATTAAGCTGACACTCTATTTGACTTTTCAGTATACTTTCTAAAGTACCAAAATCAATGTCATACGAAATGTATCTTTTTACAGCAGATATGTCATCATCGATATCTTCTAATTGGATGAGTGAACATCTGTCGAGTTCAACCATTGCATCAATATTTAGTATGAGATCATTCGCATCGCATGCACGACCATCATTATCAAAATACTGATGGTAAAACGCCGCATCAATTTTTTTATTATCAAACAAGATATTTGCAATGTTTATGGCTCTATGAAAAGCATTATCCATGTATTCTTTGTCTTCACCAATTCCCAATTCGCATCTCAAAGCTAATTTGTTGTTGTAAAACCACGGTTGAAGGTAAAGAAAAGAACCGTCCAATATTTGTTTTCTCAAGTTATTCAAAAGGTTGCTCCTTTCGTCATTATTCTACATCTCGTCAAATCTCATTTTTCGATCAAATCGCTTTTTCCGGCGCGTAATCCTTTATAATTTCCATAATATCGCGCTCATACACGTTTCCGCCGAGAACATCGCCATTCGGCGAGAACGACACACAACGCACGTCGCACGGATCTTCCGCGTAGGGATTTTCGGGAAACTCGTCCGTGAAATACTCCGCGAGATATTTCAGAGCGTTTCCTTCGGGGAAAATCACGTTTCCCTCTCCAACGGAAAGCCCCAAATCGGCAAAGCTGCCGAGAATCTCTCTCGTTTTTTTGTTGTACGGATTGTCATTTGTCGCGCTCACCAGCCACGCAGGCTGAAGGCGGATCGTAATACCACACTTCGTTGCTTCTGCCGCAAACTTCTTCACAACGTCAAGCGGTATCGTTTCCTGATGGAAGGCATCCACCGACAAAAGCAGATCGTTGACGCCGCACGCGGCAAGTTGCTCCGCGACCGCGCGGATCTTATCGGTATTTTTTGAAAAATAGCCGTTTGTAATGACTTGCCGCTTTGGGATATTCAGTTCTGTGGCTGTCGTCATGATCGCATAAACCGCATCGGGATACAAAAGCGGCTCACCGCCAAAGGCCATCACGGTTTTGATGTCGTACGCTGACCCGATCTTACGCACCGCATCTGAGGCAATCTGCGGATCAATCCGCTCACCGCAGGACGTATGATCCCCCTCGGAACAGTGCTTGCACTGCCCCGTGCAGGCGCAGGTCACAACGAATTCGATCTTGTTCAGGTTTTTAAGATATTGATTCATATTTCACTTTATAATTGGGGTTTCGGCAGTTCGATGGTTCTGCTGAAACTGCTGTCCCAAAAGTCAAAGCGTACCTCGCCTCCATTGGTATTCAGTTTTTCTACGTACGTGTCATGTTCAAATACGAAGACAAAAATATCTTCGACCGGTTGCGAAATCTTTTCTTTTTCGATCAGCGTACTGCTCAGCCACTTTTTGTCGCTTCCGTATAAGAGGGCAGCAGAACAGCATTTATTATTTAACAAATTGAATAGCTGCTCACACATCCGGCTATAGTAGTAATCTTCCGCAGAATAATGGGAATGGTAATATGAAAAGCAAAGCGTGAATTCTCCGCACGCGCACTCGATCGTGATGCTGTCCCCTCCGCAGGGATTGGGTAGTTCTATGCAAAAGGAATGTTCATCCAGCCAATCGTATCCTTCATCGGATTTTTCGTGAACGATGGGGTTATATGCTTGAAGCATTTTGGTCAGCTCGGGTAGTTTATCAATAGGGTTGAATTCCATAGGATCCTCTCTAAATAATGTTGAATATTTACTTCTTGTTTTTATCTTTTGCGCGCACACCGTTGATGGTGGCATCGCAATACTTTTATATATCCATAGGCGGCAGGCGGAAGACCATGATCCGTTCTCGGGAGTCATTTCCCCAAAACAGGTCGGTGCAGTCTATTTCTCCGTAAAAATCAAGCTCGTCCAATGCGGCAAGATAGCAGGTGTATTCGGTTGAGGGGTAATAGAAAAACAAATAGATTTCCCGCGGCTTGGCATAATAGGATTCCAGGATCCTTGCCATCACGGCGCGCAGGATCTCAAGGGAAAAGGGGTTAAAGAAATAGCACCGATTTACCTGTTGCGGTACGTCAAATTCTTCTGCCCGCATGGCAACAAAGTCTGCCTTTGCGCGCGCTGTTCTTTGGTTTTCCATGGCGCGGGCAAAAATGCGCTCGTCGTATTCAATCCCGATGGTCCGCGCTTTTGTCTGATAGGATAAAAAAAAGGAAACGCGCCCCTTTCCGCAGCCATAGTCCAAAACCACGTCGCCCTTACGAATAAGAGCGCTGTTTGCCAAACGCTCCAGGACCCGATAGGGCGTGGGCTCGTAGGGATAGCGGTACTGATCGGCGTTGGTGTCATCCCGACCGCCGGTTTTGATGTGCAACAGCTTGTCCCACGTGTTTCGTTATCTGTCATTGTTTGCTCCAACTTGGTTTTGAGCGGCTTGCTCTATCGTAAAGTATAGCATATTCTTCTGAAATTTTCAATGAATTTTGATAGAGAAATATAACGATTCCGCGAGGTGTTGAACTGAATAGAAAAGGGAGAATGATTGCGCCCATCATTCTCCCTGATTTTTCCATCCTTGAGGCAAAAGAACGCTTACTTTCCCTTTGCCTCCTTCTTTAAATTTTCAGAATTTCTGAAAGGGTTCAGTTTCGCCAAATCGTTCCTATAGCATATAAATGCAGTTTTTCAACCCCTTTTTGAGGATTGACAGCTTTTGATGGATGTGCTACACTGAACCTGTAAGTCCGCGCAGGACGGTATGTGCAACAGAAAAATTTTTGTCATGGTGTAGCGTGGGCGGTGTTTTTTCCGTTATTTAGGGTGAAGGACCTTCAAGAAGACACGAAAGGAGTGTGCGTTATGGAAGATCAGCAGATCTTGGACTTGTATTTTGCGCGCGCGGAGTCTGCTATATCGGAAACCGACAAAAAATACGGGCGGTATTGCCATTACATTGCCTACCGCATTCTCGAAAACGATGAAGATGCCAAAGAGATCGTCAACGATACCTTTCTCAAGGTGTGGAACACCATCCCGCCCAATCGTCCCGATCCGCTAAAGCCCTACCTGGGGATGATCAGCCGACAGCTTTCCATTGACCGTTATGAGATGTATCATGCGCAAAAGCGGGCAGGACAGGTGACAGCGGTGCTTGACGAGCTTGCCCGGTGTATTCCCGATGCCGACAGCAGGGAAGATATGGGGGAGAGCGTTGCCTTGACGGAGGCACTCAACCGCTTTGTGCACTCGTTGTCGGGGAAGGCGCAGAAGGTGTTCGTGCGGCGGTATTGGTATACCAACTCTATTTCCGAGATCGCAAAGGAATACGGGATGAAAGAAAGCAGTGTGACGGTTTTACTGATGCGCACACGAAAAAAGCTGAAAGCGTTTTTAGAAAAGGAGGGCTTTTACCTATGACGAGCAAGGATATTTATAGGTGTCTTGGCGGTCTTGATCCCCTGCTTATTGAAAAGGCGGCACCCCAAGAACGGGTGCAGAAAAAGAATGTTATTCTCAGGTGGGCGGCGCTTGCGGCGTGCCTTGCGCTGGTCGCTTCTGCTGTGCTCGGGATCCCGCTGTTGATGAAGGAAGGTCAGGACCCGCCTGAAGGTCTTGCGAGCGGAGAAATTTCTTCGGAATCTGCCGGCGGTGAAGGAAGCACGGCTGAAACGATTGATGATGGAACCAAGCTCACGGGTAAGCAAGAGCTTTCTTGGGGTACGTCTTTATCAAAAGATGACTGGAAGTTTTCTCGTTATTATGGGATTCATTTCGGAATACAGACCGTTGTTGAAGCGGAGGTTGTGGAAATACTGCCCGATTCCTACTCCCTTGTTGGGGGGGTGAGAGAATATCACGTTATAAAACTGAGGATCG
>JAFTLZ010000068.1 GCA_017452665.1 Clostridia bacterium | reverse complement strand
GAGTACCCGCGGCATTTTGACCAACGCACGTGCAATCGCAACACGCTGCTGCTGACCGCCCGAAAGCTCTCCCGGCTTGCGCTCCATCAGCTCGTCGATCTGCACCAGCTTTGCCGCGGAGTAAACTCTTTCCAGCATCTCATTTTTGGAGAGCTTGTCCGCACCCTTCAGATTCTGGAGCGGGAACATGATGTTCTGCTTCACGGTCATGTGGGGGTAGAGCGCGTAGTTCTGGAACACCAGACCAACGCCGCGGTTTTCGGCAGCGAGCGCGGTTACGTCATCGTCACCGAAAAAGATCTTTCCGCCCGAGGGCTTTTGCAATCCCGAGATCATGTAAAGGGTCGTGCTTTTTCCGCATCCGGAGGGACCCAAAAGCCCTACCAGCTTACCGTCCGGAATGGTGAACGTAAAATCGTTTACCGCCACGACCTCTTCATTGACCTTTTTGTTCCGTCCCGGGAAGACTTTGGTTAAATTTTGCAATACAACTTTCATAATTCTGTTTCCTTTTTAATGCGGCCGCGCAAAAAATATTTTTTTACGTACCCGATTGATCTGTTTGAATGCATTATATCACAAAACTTCCTCTATTTCAAGTTTTTGGATGGAATTTTATGTATTTTTTCAAAATCAGCACAATTTTTCCAATCAAAGCAACCCAAAAGCCCCGCCGATCGCAGCAGCTGCATCGACGGGGAAAGATCGGTACAAAATCAATTCAAAGCAAAAATTCCGTATTTGTCGCGTTTAAAGTTACATACACTCGCCGGTTGCTTCCGAAATTTTGCACAGCATGCTGCCCACGCGATGCAAAACCGCATTGGTGCGGCGCATGGCTCTCATTGCACGAAACTGTTTGCTGTTCCAAAGAGAGAGTGCCACGGCTCCAACAGCCGCCGCTCCGCCAACCGACCCAAGGATGATGATCATAGCCTTTTGGTTGCCCTTGCCCATCGTTTTCTACCTCCTGCATTTTTTGTTAGTATGCAGATAGATCTGCACTTCTATCCCCTTTTTTCCATGCCAATTTTTAGAGCGTATGCGTAGAAAAATTTGGGGCTGCGTCATTTGCGCAGCCCCTGCGCAAAAAAGCCGACGGTAGGCTTTTTTGACGCGCGGAATTTGCGTTTTTTGCCCGATTGGTATCCGAAACACAGATCAAAAAACATCAAAATGGCAAAAATGACGGCGTTTAGCCGTCAAGCAAAAACGACGGGGGTGAGTACCAAATGCGACTTTTCGCATTTGACTCACCCCCAAAACATATCCTTTATCAGCTCCAGCGATCAACCGTCTCAACAAGCGTTTTCCAAAACGTCTCGACGGCAGAAAGATCCAATCTCTCGTTTGGAGAATGAATATCGTGCATCGTCGGGCCAACGGAGATCATGTCCATATCCGGTATTTTAGAGTAGAACACCCCGCATTCCAGTCCTGCGTGGATCACGTTCACCGTTGCCTCGGTTCCCGTAACCGCACGATAAGCGTTCAGATAAGCCTCCCGTACCGCCGAAGCAGGCGCATAGACCCACCCCGGATAGCGGCTGTGATGGCGCGTTTTGCACCCCGTTACTGCGGCAATCGCATCCAGCTCATTGATCGACGCATCCAGGTAGCTTTCCATGGAGGAACGCGAAGAAAATACAAATACAATGGCATTTCCTTCCGTATGAATCACACCAAGATTGCGGGAAAACTCCACCAAATTGGGAACGTCACGATTCATCGCAAACACGCCGTTTGCCGCTGCGGAAAGAATTGCCACCGCACGCGCCGTATCCTCGGCAGAAAACACGGTCGCCGGGGAATCCGCAATCGGTTCCACGGTGCAGACGAATCCACGGTCGTCCTCAATCAGCTCACACTTGATTTTGTCGGCTTCATCCTGCAAAAACGATGCGATCCTCTGCAAATCAGCATTTTGCGGCAAAGACAGAACCGCTTCACATTCACGCGGAATGGCGTTGTCCTTCGAGCCTCCGCACAGCGAGATCAAAGAGAATGCAGCCTGCTTTGTAAGCGACGCCAGCAGCCGCCCCATCAGCTTATTCGCATTGGCTCTACCGGAGTTGATATCCTGTCCGGAGTGTCCCCCCATCAAACCGCGTACCGATATGCGAATCACTTTCCCGTCAAATGGAACGGGTGTGCAGGAAAGCGTCAGTTCACTCCGCAAGCCGCCCGCGCATCCCGCAGTTACCACACCAAGATCCTCGCTGTCCAGATTGATCATGGTACGCGCACAAAGCTTTGAAGCGTCAAACGCGCATGCGCCGTCCAATCCAACCTCCTCACCGGAGGTAAACAGACATTCCAGCGCAGGATGAGAGACAAGCTCCCCGTCCAGCATTGCCAGCATCATTGCCACGGCAATGCCGTCGTCACCGCCAAGCGTGGTTCCTTCAGCACCCAACAAGTCGCCGTCTACAAACAGCTTCAGCGGATCCCTCAAAAAATCATGCTCCACGTCACCGTTTTTCTCGCAAACCATGTCGGTATGCCCTTGAAACAGCAAGGGAGCATCCTGCTCACGCCCCGGCGTTGCGGGCTTTTTGATCAATACGTTGTGCAATTCGTCACGGTCATATTCCAACCCACGCGCACGCGCAAACGCAACCAAATAGTCGGCAATACGCTCCTCGTGAAAAGAGGGATGCGGAATCGCACAGATCTCCTCGAAAAAGCGGAACACCGACTCCGGCTTCCGTCCTTGAATCACATTCATTCTCCAATCATCCTTTCACAATACAAATATAAACGGGAAAGCCGGATTCCTACGCCATACAGGTCCGGAACAGACTTTCCCTTTTGTGGTTTCAATCAATCGGTCTTTCTGCGATCGCGCGACATATTCAGCGCACCCTCGTGCAGCATATCCAAATGGTCCAGCGACATTCCCGTGCCAATGGCAACACAAGAAACCGCATCCTTTGCCACGCGCGTCTGCACACCCGTCACTCGCGTGATCAGCTGATCAAAGCCGTACAGTAAGCTGCCGCCGCCCGTCATCACGATTCCGTTGCGCAAAATATCCCCCAACAGCTCGGGAGGCGTATTTTCGATCACCCAGCACACCGCATCCAAAATCGCCGTCACCGGCTCGGCAAGCGCTTCGATCATCTCCTTGGAGCTGATGGTAATCACCTTGGGAAGTCCCTGACGGATACACCGTCCCTTGACCTCCACGCGGACAGCCTCCGGATGATCGTACACCGCGCCGATCTGCTTTTTCACAGCCTCCGCGGTCCGCTCCCCGATCAGTACATTGTATTTTCTGCGCACGTACCGAATGATCGCTTCGTCAAATTTATCTCCCGCAATTTTGATGGACCGCGCAACGACAACGCCGCCCAGCGAGAGCACCGCAACGTCAGTTGTTCCGCCGCCGATATCCACCACCATATTGCCCGTGGGAGTATAGATGTTCAGCCCCGCACCGATCGCGGCAGCAACAGGCTCCTCGATCAGATAGGTTTTTCGCGCTCCCGCCGCATACGAGGCATCCAGAACCGCTTTCTGCTCAACCTCGGTAATCCCGGAGGGGATACAGATCATCACGCGCGGCTGGAAAAAGGAATTCCCGTACGCACGACGGATAAAATACTGGATCATCTTCAAGGTAACCTCGTATTGGCTGATCACCCCATCCCGCAACGGCCGCACCGCCACAATATTTCCGGGCGTACGTCCCAACATCTGTTGCGCTTCTTTTCCCACCTTCAAAATGCGATCGGTATTGGTATCAATGGCAACCACCGACGGCTCCTGCAACACAATGCCCTTGCCCTGCACGTAAACCAATACTGTTGCCGTGCCGAGGTCGATTCCGATATTGCGGCTGAACTGCATTTTACGGAACAGCGATACAATGCGATGCAAAAATCCGCCTTTGGAGCCGCTTTTTGCGGCTTTTGCCTGCGCCGCGCGCTTGGCGGCGTTCTTTGCGGTTTTGGCAGAGCTTTTCATCGGCTTTGCACTCGGCGGACGCTTAGCAGCCGCGCGTTCGCTACGGTTTCGCGTTTGCTCTTGCGTTTGCTCCTGCGTCTCATCCATCGGCATTTTCATCGGAATCCCCCCTTTCTTCAAACAGTACTTGCTTCACACATGATCATTCCGATTTTATTATACATGATTTTATCTCTAAAATCAATGTTTTTTGCAAAAAATCATATGATTTTCACCAAAATATCCTCATATCCGTTCGCGATTGACCTCATCCGATGCCACGGCAACCCCAAGCACATAGGATGCTCCCAATTTTCTCAAAATGCGGGTACACGCCGCCATACTCGCTCCCGTCGTCACAACATCGTCCACTAACAAAACCACCTTGCCGTTACAATCCGCATCGCGCGCGGCAAGAAAAGAATGCTTTGCGTTCTCCAAACGGCGCTCCGGAGAAAGCCGCTTTTGCTCGCGGTCAGCTCCTCTTCGACGCCGGATCAAGCATCGCATAGGGGCGCCCAACCGCTCGGAGAGTGTACGCGCCAACTCTTTTGCCTGGTCGGTTCCGTACTGCAAGCGAGATCTCCCCCCGCGCGGCAGATACGTCACCAGCACAAAATCAGCCACCTCATCCCGATTGACGCCAATCTCCTGCAACCCGCTATACACCGACGGCACCAGCTCGTCCGCCAAAAAGCGCGGTGTCTGACGGTCGGCATTGCGCTTGATGTAATAGATCAAACGGTTTTGCACGGGATCGCTTTTGCGCGGACTGTAATAAACCAGCTTGCAAAATCCCGTGCACTTCGCCTTTTGCAAAGCAAGCGGCATACAACGGCAATTCGAAACACGGCAACCGCAAATGGCACAGGCCTCGGTCTTTTCCGCCTCCCACCGAATCAGGCAATCCCTGCAAAGTGCAACGGGCTGTGCGGCAGAAGTACCCGGAGGATTCCAATCCAGCAACGTGCGGCAAGCCGAGCACTGCGGCGGAAAGAACAGCTTTCGCAAAAATTCTCTCATTCCTCCGCCTCCCGCAGCCATTGCACCAATCCCGTGTACCGCATGGATTGGCGGTTGTTCTCCACCATCGTACGGATCACATCCGCGCGCCCAACCAAAATCACCATATTCTGCGCACGCGTCACCGCCGTGTAAAACAAATTGCGTGACAGCAGCATACTCGTCGCACTCCCCAAAGGAAAGACCACGATCGGGTATTCACTGCCCTGACTCTTGTGTACGGTGATCGCATATGCAGGCTCCAGTTCGTCCAGCATCGAAAAATCGTATAGCACCGTGCGGTCGTCAAACCGAATCTCCACCTGCTCCTCGCGCGGATCGATCCGCAAGATCGTTCCAATATCACCGTTAAACACGCCGTTTCCAAAGCTGCCGTCGTCGCGTTCCCATTCCACGTCATAGTCGTTCCGCGTCTGCATCACGCGGTCGCCTTCCCGAAAAACGATCTCGCGAAAGCGGTGCTCGCGCTTGCCCGACATCGGAGGATTCAGCGCTTCCTGCAAAAGGACGTTCAGATGCTCGGTTCCCGTCTCCCCCTTGCGAGAGGGAGAGATCACCTGCGTTCCGCGCACAGCAAGTTCCCCATAGGCTTTTGGCAAACGGATTTGGCAAAGCTGTGCTACCGTAGCGGCAATTTCGGCATCGCTGTTGCGCGGCAAAAAGAAGAAATCATTGTTTTTGATATCCAGGCGTGGCATTTCTCCGCGGTTGATGGCGTGCGCATTGGTCACGATCATGCTCTCCTGCGCCTGGCGGAAGATCTCATTCAACCGCACCGTAGAAAAGCGACCGCTCTCCAGCAAGTCCCGCAAAACGTTTCCTGCCCCCACGGACGGAAGCTGATCGGCGTCACCGATGATCACCACCCGCGCTCCCGGCTTAACCGCGTGCAACAGCGCACTCATCAAATCATTGTCCACCATCGACGCCTCGTCCATGATAATCACGTTCTCATCCAGCAGATTGGTCTCGTCGCGGTGAAAGCACACGCCCTTGCCCTCTTCTCCGCCATATTCCAGGAGGCGGTGAATGGTTTTCGCCTCGCAGGAGGTGGATTCCGAAAGCCGCTTTGCCGCACGCCCGGTGGGAGCACACAGCGCGATCCGCAGATCCATGCTGGAAAAGATGTGCAACAGCGCACGCACAACGGTGGTTTTTCCGGTCCCGGGGCCGCCCGTCAACAGCATCACGCCGTTTTCCAACGCATCAAAAATGGCTTTTCTCTGCATTTGCGCGTAATGCATCCCGCTTTCCTGCTCTTCCTTGCGCACAAACGCATCAATATTCGCAGTATCCATTGCAGGACAAACCTTATCCAAAAGCAACAGCTTGCGCGCGATGTATTTTTCATGGTCGTAGCAACGCTTGTCGTACAGATAGCAGACCGAATCAAAGGTCACGGTACGGATCTTTTGCTCTCGCAGGAGCGTGGAGACCGCCTCCGCGATCTCCTCCTCACGCGCGCCCAACAGCTTTGCGGCACTTGCAACCAGCTTTTCACGCGGGAGACAGACGTGCCCGTTTTGCTGTGCATTGGCATTCAGCATATATTGCACACCGCTGCATAAGCGCTCCTGTGAATTCTGCTCCACTCCCATTTTGGAGGCAAAGCGGTCGGCGCGCTCAAAGCCGATTCCTTCGATCTCCTCGCACAGCCGATAGGGGTTGTTTTTCGCCACGTCCACGGCACTGCTGCCCCATTTTTTGTAGATCCGTACCGTCATGGTTGCGCCGAAAAATTCGCGAAAAAAGAGCATTGCCGATCGGATTCCCGCTTTGTTTTTAAAATCCGCAGAGATCTCATGCGCGCGCTTTAAGGTAATTCCGTTGATCTGCGCAAGCCACTCCGGGTGATTCTCAATCACATCAAAGGTTTCTTCCCCAAATTCATCCACCACCCGTTTGGCGGTTTTGGGACCGATCCCCTTGACGGTGCCGGAGGAAAGATACCGCAAGATCGACGCTTTATCGGCGGGCAGCTGCTTTTCGGATTGCTCCACCTTAAATTGTCTGCCGTATTTGGGATTGTGCACCCATCTGCCGTAAACCGTCACCACGTCGCCCTCGCCAATATAGGGGAGCGTTCCGGTGATGGTAATCAACTCGTCGGCGTCGGTGCCGAGATCGCAAATGGCATAACCGTTTTCTTCATTGGAATAGATCACGTGCTCAATGCTGCCCGATAGCTTGATCAACCCCAAGTCATCCATCGGCTCTTTCATAAAAGAACCGTCATCCCGAAAGCTCATAAGCAACCTCCTTTCTTCGGCAATTTGTCTGAAAAACGCGGACTGCCCGGATAACGACAGTTCCGCGTTAAATTTTTTACTGTAAAATCACTTCAAAAGCTCGGACAGCTGCGGAACCAGATCGCACACTTCCCAAGGTGCGTTCACGTCCTCGCGGCCCATATGCCCGTACGCCGCAACCTGACAGTAGATCGGGCGGCGCAGATCAAATCTTTTGATAATGGCGGCAGAGCGCAGATCCACCAGCTCCAGCACCTTCTTTTCAATCAGATGCTCGTTCACCTTGGCAGTGCCAAAGGTGTCGATCATCACCGAAACGGGCTTTGCAACGCCAATGGCATATGCTACCTGCACCTCGCACTTATCGGCAAGTCCTGCTTTTACTACGTTTTTGGCAATGTAACGCGCCGCGTAGCAAGCGGAACGGTCTACTTTTGTGGGATCCTTCCCGGAGAATGCACCGCCGCCGTGACGCGCATAACCGCCGTAGGTGTCTACGATGATCTTCCGCCCGGTCAGCCCCGTGTCGCCCGCAGGACCGCCGATTACAAATCTGCCCGTGGGGTTGATGTAGATCTTGGTGTCATCATCCATCATCTGTGCGGGAACGATGGGAGTGATCACCTGCTCGATCAAATCCTTGCGAATCTGCTCGGTGGTCACGTCCGCGCTGTGCTGGGAGGAAATGACGATCGTATCCACACGCACGGGCTTGCCGTCCTCACCGTACTCTACGGTGACCTGGGTCTTTCCGTCAGGGCGGAGATACGCCAGCGTGCCGTTTTTGCGAACCTCGGTCAAGCGCTTTGCCAGCTTGTGTGCCATAGAGATCGGCAGCGGCATCAGCTCAGGCGTCTCGTTGCAAGCATAGCCGAACATCAAGCCCTGGTCGCCCGCACCGATATCAAACTCGTCGGTGTCTCCGTTCTTCGCCTCAAGGGACTTGTCCACACCCATAGCAATATCGGGAGACTGCGCGTGCAGAGACGTAATCACCGCACAGCTGTCGCAGTCAAAGCCGTATTTTGCACGGTCGTAGCCAATCTCACGCACGGTCTCACGCACGATCTTCTGAATATCCACCTGCGCCGTGGTGGTCACCTCA
Source organism: Clostridia bacterium (assembly GCA_017452665.1). Lineage (GTDB taxonomy): Bacteria > Bacillota > Clostridia > Oscillospirales > CAG-272 > UMGS1865. Next base: position 10,657 of record JAFTLZ010000068.1, on the reverse strand, counting down.
CCCATCACGCAAACCAATCCCGTTGTGCAAAAGGTTTCGCACGCCACGCGGGACATCGGATCCTGACGAAGCATCTCGTCCAGAATCGCATCCGAAATTTTGTCGCTGATCTTATCGGGATGTCCCTCGGTCACCGACTCACTGGTAAACAATTTTCTGCTCATTTTGGTACTCCTGTACGTTTTAAAATTCTAAAACATATCTCGCTTCATCTCTGACAACAAAAAAGCTCCGAACAGACGGAGCAATCCGGCTCTCATCTAACAGGAATTAGCACCTTACAAAATGCAGGTTGCTGTAACATCATCGTGCCTGTCACTACGTTACTCTTGATAAGATATATTTTATTGCCTATAGTATATCACAGTTTTGTTCCGTTTGCAAGAGCTTTGCAAGAATTTTTACAAAAAAGGGGAGGAATATTCCCGCCCGATCGGTTCGCGCCATTCGTTTGAAGGCTGTGTGGGAAGTGTGAAACCTTTCAAAAGTCCCATACTTCCCACACGTTACATGTCAATCCGTTTTCTTAATGATCTTACGCGGGCATTTTTCGGCGCATTTTCCGCAACCGATGCACTTGTCCTGATCAATCGAAGCTACAAAATCATTCACTTTAATCGCCTCTACCGGGCAATTTTTCTCACAAATCCGGCAGGAAATGCATCCCACGGAGCACTGCTTCCGCGTAACCGCGCCGGTTTCCACCGAACGGCACTCCACACAATACTTGCTGGATACCGGGATCATCGAAATCAAATGCTTGGGGCAAAGATTGGCGCACGCACCGCATCCGACGCACTTGGAGTCATCCACCACGGCAAGACCGTCCACCACGTGAATCGCGTCAAATTTGCAAGCCGCCACGCAGGTTCCCAATCCCACGCAACCATTCGGACACGCCTTGTCTCCGCCGCCCAGCTTTTCGGCGGCAATACAATCTGCGGCGCCCTCGTAGCGATATTTATAAACCGCCGTGTGGCAGTTTCCGGAGCACATCACGTGGGCGTGCTTCGGAACCACCGTTCCAACCTCCATCCCCATGATCGCACCGATCTTCTGGACATTTTTTGCATTGCAACCGTTGCAGGCAGTCGGCTTTGCTTCTCCCTTGACAATCGCCTCGGCAAGCGCCGCACAGCCCGAATATCCGCATCCGCCGCAGTTCGCACCCGGCAAAAGCTCTAAAATCTGCTCTACGCGCTCATCCGTCTTTACGGCAAACACGCGCGACGCAATGGCAAGCGCAATGCCGAGCAAGATTCCCATCGCGGCAAAAATGCCAACGGGTATCAATACGTCTTGAATTTCTGGCATATGTAAATCGCTCTCTTTCTGTTATTCAAAATTTGACCCCGGAGAAGCAGGAGAACGCCATTGCAAGCAAGCCTGCCGCAATCAACGTCAGCGGAAAGCCCTTAAAGGCGGCGGGGGGATCTGCATTTTCCATGCGCGTGCGCAAGCCCGCAAACACCACAATGGCAAGTGTGAAGCCAAGAGATGCCGCAAAGCAAAAGCAAACCGACTCCACAAATCCGTACCCGTTCTGCACGATCAAAAGCGCCGAGCTGAGAACAGCACAGTTGGTAGTGATCAGGGGCAGATAGATTCCCAGCGCACTGTAAAGCGCGGGAATAAACTTACGCAAAAACATTTCAATAAACTGCACCAGCGCCGCGATCACCAAAATAAAAGCAATGGTTTTCAGATATTCCAATCCGAACGGCTCCAGCAGGCAGTAATAAACCACCCAAGTCACCGCACCCGAAACGGTAATGACAAACGTCACCGCCATTCCCATGCCAAGCGCCGTAGAGGGCTTTTCGGAGACTCCGAGGAACGGACAGCACCCGTAGAACTTGGAAAAAATGAAGTTCTCCACCAGCAAGGCGGTAAACATCATCAGCAAAATCTGACCGAAATTCATGCCTTCTCCTCCTCTCCGCTCGCAGCTTCAGCAGCTGCAGAAGCCGGCTTTATGCCCTGCGTCTGCTTTTGCTTGGCGCGCTCCGCCGTTACACTGCGGATCTTCTGCACCGTTGCAATCAAAAATCCCAGCGTCATAAATGCGCCCGCAGGCAAAATAAACACCACCATCGGCGTGTATCCCGGAATTTGATATCCAAACACCGTGCCCGCTCCCAGCAGCTCGCGCACAAACGCAAGCAAACAAAGCGCAAAGGTAAATCCAAGTCCCATCGCCAAGCCGTCTACCATACTCGGCAAGGGCTTGTTTTTGGAGGCAAACGCCTCGGCACGCGCCAAAATGATACAGTTGACCACAATCAGCGGGATAAAGAGTCCCAACGCCTGATACAGCGAGTACAGATACGCACGCATCAAAAGCTCAACCGCGGTCACAAAGCCCGAAATAATGACAATGTACGCCGCAATGCGCACCTGCTTGGGGATAAATTTGCGCAACAGGGAGATAAACAGATTCGAGCAAACCAGCACCGCCGTTGCAGCAAGTCCCATTCCCACAGCGTTTTTCAGCTCGGTAGTAGTGGCCAGTGTGGGGCACATTCCAAGCAGCTGCACCAGCACGGGATTGTTATCCAAAATTCCCTCTTTGAGCTGTTTTACATACTTATTCATTGACAGCACCTCCGCTCAAAACCGACTGCAAAGCCGCAGTTGCCGCATTGACTCCGGCAAGAACCGCCCGCGAGCTGACCGTTGCACCCGAAACCGCATCCACGTCCGTACCAAGCGTCAGCACACCGCTCTGCCCAACGTATTGCTCCAGATAAGCAGGCTGACCTGCTTTGGAACCAAGTCCCGGCGTTTCGGAATGGCTGATAAACTCCACACCCAGAATACTGCCGTCACTTTGGTAACCGATCATCATCTCAATGTCACCGCCAAAGCCTGCGGAGGCAACCTCTGCACAGTAACCGATCAAAGCGCCGTTTTCATAAACCTCGTAGATCACAACGCCGTCAATTTCAGCCGCCTGCTTCGGATCGTCCAAGGAGTCCTTCTCAAAAATCGCACCGATTGCCTGCCGCTTGGTTTCCAGAATATTCGCCTCGTATTGCTCCAGCGTCAGGGCGTAAACAAAGGATACCACACCCGCAATGATCGCACAAATCAGCAACAGCTTCAATCCTACAAGAGCAGATTGCACAACTGCGTTATTTTTTGTAGCTTCCATGCATCCACCTCCCGCTCACGCCTTTTTGTGCGCACGGCGGTCTTTTCCGTACACACGCGGCTTGGTTGCCATATCCAGGTACCATACCAAGGCGTTCATGATCAAAATTGCAAACGATACGCCCTCGTTGTATCCGCCAAAATAACGGATAAACACCACCAGCAATCCGCATCCAACCCCGTAGATCAAGCGGCCCACGTCGGTCACCGGGGAGGTCACGTAGTCTGTTGCCATAAAGATCGCACCCAGCATCAAGCCGCCGCTGCAAAGAGATGAGGTCATAAAGGTCAACCGCTCTGCAAGCGTCGCATTGAAGGCATCTGCCAGCGGCAACGGGAACAAAAAGGTCAGAAGCGCCACCGTTCCCAACATTGCAACCGGAATGTGCCAGCGGATCACTCTGCGGCAAAGCAGATACACCCCGCCAATCAACAGCATCAGCACCGAAACCTCACCAATGCACCCGCCGGTCTTGCCGAAGAACAGCTCCAAAAGTCCAACGCCTTCCGGCATTACACCGCTTTTCAGCGACATCAAAGGAGTTGCAGACGCCACAGCGTCAAACGCATAGTCGTACGCCGCCGGATATTGCGTCATTCCGTCGGTCCATGCCAGCATCAGAAATACTCTTGCCGCCAACGCGGGATTCATGATGTTCTTGCCAATGCCGCCAAGCAGCTGCTTGACCACAATAATGGCAAACGCCGCGCCAACCACGGGCACGTAAAGCGGCACCGCAGAAGAAAGATTCAATCCAAGCAGCAGTCCCGTAACCGCAGCCGAGCAATCCGCAACCGTTACGGTACGGTGCAAAATCAACTGTGTCAGCATCTCAAACAGCACAGCCGACACCACCGAGATCAGCACGACCAACGCTGCACGCCAGCCGAACACATAGCATCCCCACACCGTTGCGGGAATCAGCGCAATCAGCACGTCTCTCATCACGGACGCCGTAGTCATCCCGCGCCGCGCGTGCGGAGACGGCGAAACGGTCAAAAGCGCCGGAGTCGGCGCCGCCGAAGTTTGTTGTTTCAAATCCATAAAAGAATCCTTTCGGAAAAATAAGATATCGTTACAATCACGTCAAATTTTACTTTTTGGCGCGCAGAGCACCCTTTGCCACACGGATGTACTGTACGATCTGTACCCCCGCAGGGCAGTTGTAGGAGCAGGTTCCGCACTCCACACAGCTCATCACGTCCAGCTTTGCCGCATCGTCATATCTGCGCGCCTGCGCATACTGTGCCAGATAATTGGGCAGCAGATGCATCGGGCAATGCTGAACACAGCAGCCACAATGAATGCAAGGGCTGTGCTCGGTATTGATCCTGTCGTATTCTTCGGAAAAGACCAGCAACGCAGAGGTTCCATTGGTCACGGGCGCATCCATATCCCATTGCGCCTGACCCATCATCGGACCGCCGCTCACCAGCTTTTTCGGCTCCTTCACACAGCCGCCGCAAAAATCGATCAGCTCCCGATAGGATGCACCCAGCGGAGCGCGCACGTTTTGGGGATTCTTGACACAGTCTCCCGCCACGGTCACAATACGGCTGACCAACGGCAATCCGCGATAGAATGCACGGGAGATTGCCGCCGCAGTTTCGGCATTGATGATCATACATCCCACGTCTGCAGGCAGCTTTCCGGCAGGAACCTCCTTATGATAGAGCGCATAAACGATCTGCCGCTCGTCTCCCTGCGGATATTTGGTTTTCATCACGCAAACGCGGATATTCGGCTTGTCAGCCACCGCCTTTTGCAGCAATTCAATCGCATCCGGCTTGTTGTCCTCTACGGCAAGCAAGCCCTCCTTGACGTTCAGCGCGTGCATCAGAACTTCCAAGCCCTGAATCACCGCATAACTACGCTCCAGCAGCAGACGGTGGTTTGCCGTGATGTAAGGCTCGCACTCGGCACAGTTGATAATCACAGAGGTTGCCTTTCCCACCGCGCTTTGAATCTTCGCATAGGTCGGGAAGGTCGCGCCGCCAAGACCGCTGATGCCCGCATCACGGACGATCTGCACAATCTCCTCGGTCGTAGTTTCCTCCAAGGGCTTGCCCCACGGCTTGATGTCCTTTGACATCGTATGAAGCCCGTCGTTCTCAATGACCACATTCTGTACCGGAATCCCCTGCGCATTGTGCCGGGTCAGGATCTCTTTGACCGTACCGGAAACACTGGCGTGCACCGGGCATCCAAGCCCATTCTCCACCACGCCGATCACCTGCCCCACCGCAACGGTGTCTCCTTTTTGAACCACAGGCTTGGCGTGCGCGCCGATGTGCTGGGAAAGCGGCACCGAGACGGTAGCAGGCTCAGGCAAACGAACCGTCTGCAAGCCAGCCGTATCCTTATGCTCATTTACGTGTGTTCCACCGCGAAAGGTGTATTTCAAATTTCCGAACATAGCTTTCCTTTCTCAACGAGTTTCGGCAAAAAGAATCCTTTTTGCCGAAACCAATATTTCTCTATCCAAGAATATTATAATATAAAACACCCAAATTGTCAATCCTTTTATGGAAAGATGTTGAAAATTAAATTTTTAACAATCTGTCGTTTTGTATAATATGAACAATAATCCATGCGTATCGGCAGATGCAGTATTAAAAAGATCAAAACTCGGTCTCTACAGTACAAAAGCGGAGATCGAAACTTTCTCAATTTTTTTGCATATTTTTTTCTTTTTTTCAAAAAAGGTATTGACAAAGGGCGTTTTTTGTGGTATAATAGTCGGGCGTCGGCGGGATAGCTCAGTTGGCTAGAGCAACCGGTTCATACCCGGTAGGTCATGGGTTCAAATCCAATTCCCGCTACCAGGCCCGTTGGTCAAGCGGTTAAGACACCGCCCTTTCACGGCGGTAACAGCAGTTCGATTCTGCTACGGGTCACCAACAAACAAAAAAGCAGTATTGCGATAGCGATGCTGCTTTTTTGTTTCTTGATAACGCATTTTGTAAATCGAACTGTGCAAATCTTTGATTTGCCATAGCGTGCGCAAAGCGAAAGAAAGATTTTGCACCGCATAAAAGCGCACGCTTCAGTTCTGATTCTGCTACGGGTCACCAACAACAAAAAACAGACTTCGCTTTAGCGGGGTCTGTTTTTTTGTTGTTTGCGATGCCTTTATTGAACCGAACTGTGCCAATCCGTGCTGCGAGAATTTGGCTATAGCGTGCGCTACCGCAAACATCCCACAACCACAGCATTTTGTGCACGCTTCAGTTCTGATTCTGCTACGGGTCACCAAAAATCGACAAGTTTCGGCAGAAGCTTGTCGATTTTTACTTCTTCACTATTACCTCTTCACTCTTCACTTTTCACTAAAACTTTCTTGTCGATCAGGTAATAGGTAAAAGTGAATCGTGAAAAGAAAACCTCCGAGGCGTTCAGCCACGGAGGAAAGCAAGGATGTCTGTGCCGGAATATCCTTTCGTATAAATTTGATATATGAATTTCCTTTTGCTTGCTTTTTGGACCAAGGGTTAACTTGCGAGAAAATCCTCAATTACATCGTGCAGATGGATTGTGGAAAGCTTTAATTGGTTACAGATAAAAACGAGATTGGCAAGTGCTTGCTTATCTGTTGTTATTTCATAGACGGAGGCAACAACCACAGCCGTGTTGCTCTCGTCTGCAATTGCATAAGCGACAATTCCATAAGTCATTTGGACGTTGGAATCTAACGTGAGAATCTCCCTCGAGATGATCTCATACGTAACATTCATCATACGGGTTGCATCGCCTTCTCATAATGCTTGGAAAATTTTAGAGTGACACGGTCTATAAAAATCTTTGGATTGTCTTGCATTTTTAAAAGTAGCATTTCAGTAAGCGCCGAGGCACAGACTGTTTCTCCCGTCTCAAGATCGGAATAGGAGCTCTCACTCATCTGTAACTGCTCTCCCATTTCTTTTTGTGTGAGTCCCAGGCGTTGCCTTGTTTGTATAGCAAGAAAACGCAATTCCTCCCCTAAAATCTTTTCAAATTCCTGTCTCATTAACAGTATTCCCTCCCAACACAGACAAAAGAAAATTTTACCGTTCAATTTGAATGTTTTGAATCGGGTACACCTATATTTCGACATAGTTATTCAAAAAAAGCGATTTCTCGCCCGTGCCGGATGATCCTCATAACCGATTCTGCCCGCATTGGTTGGGATATGTAAGGCATCTTGGGGAGTCCTATTGCCGGATAGGAGGCGCAAGAGTGTAGATAACAATATTTGTTGTGGGAAAGTATCCTGCTTTTATTGCATTTCATTTTGTTTTTCAACGTTACTTTTTGAACAAAGGAATATCCTATCCTTGAGAATCTCCCTCGCGAAAGTTATTAATGAGCATATTGAGTATCTGTGACAAAATGTATCATCTTTTCAAAGGACAATGAAATGGTAAAAAAGAGGATAAAATATCACGAATTGAATTACGTCCGGAGCATAACAAGGCATAAAAGGATTTTTAAAATGCTCTATAATAGATAATGCCTTTTATTCGATACATGGTGTTTGCTATAAAAGATTTTTTACAATACTTTATCTCTTCATTAAAAAAAAATAATTAATATTTTTATATAAATTAACTCATTGAGTTAACAATCCTATTGCCACTGGATTTACGGAAATTCACTTATTAGGTATAATAGTAACATAGTGGCGAAAGGGAGGTGTTATAACATGGGTGATAATGATTCTAAAAGCGAATCCTCGGTGAGAAACGCAAAAATGAAAAAGGATTTTGGTGCTTTTATCAAAAAGCATCGAAAGGCAAAAAAGATGACACAGCAAGATTTAGCCGATGCACTTGGAATTACTAAAAAATCTGTTTGTGCTTTTGAAAGTGGAATGACATTTCCGTCGCAAGAAAATATCTTTAAGCTTGCTAAAATACTGGATATGTCCTTGGATGAATTTGTATTTGGTGAATCTGTGTTTAATCATAATATTTGCATCAAAGAAATTAATGAAATGTTAGCTTCTCTTTCCGAGGCGAAGCAAGGAATTGCAATACAACTGTTATCAAATATTATTGAAACTATCATGTTAGGGAGAGAGTCATGACTTTTGACGATGCGTACGAGAAATACTTCAAACATCTGTATAAACTTAGTTTCTACCGAAATGGTGGCGATAAATATTGGGCAGAAGAAGTAACCAAAAAGACACTTGACGTAATGTATGAAAAGTGGGACAAGGTAAGCTTGTATGAACCCAAACAATTAAGTTCATGGTTGTATGGAGTTTTGGAAAATAAGTTGAAAGAAATGAAAAGGCAGCAACCTCAATATATTGAATCTTTGGATGAGGACTGGTGTCGGGATTTGGTGGAACATCAGCAGTATATGCATGGTACCCCTATAGATGAAGAAATCGAATATCAACGGTTCCTTCAATATGCGGCGCAAATAGAACATACGCTACATACCAAAGATAGGGAACTTTTTCATTATCGTGTGATAGATCAATATCCTCACAAAGTCATTGCAAAGAAAATGAACTTGTCAGAAAATGCGGTCAAGTTGAGATGGCGCCGGTTACAAGCAAGAATACAGCCATTTGTTGAAAAAATGATTGGTTGTAAATAAATTGTGAACGTTCCCGAAAAACGAAACTTTTATGCCTTTACTTGTCATTATCCTTATGGAGGAGGTGATAAGGGGTGTTTATCAAAGAAGGAAGGGAGATAAATAATCATGACCCCCCAAGAACCAATCAAAAACAATGCGTTTTTGTTAAACTTGGATATGAAAGACGCAAGCCGTGAGCAAAAAATAGCATGGCTTTGTCAAATCATTAAAAATGAAGTTGAAAAGCCGGAAGATCAAAGAGATCTTGATTTAATTGCGGAATGTTCAGAATACTTGGAAGAGCTTTCTGATGAGGAATCCGAGCCCTCCCCGGAGCAAATTGAAAAAGCTCTGCAAGAAACCAAACAGAAATATTCAACTCCTCAAATCACCAAACCCACCGTACGCAAAAAAACAAAACCTTTTATCAAATTGACTATAGCAGCAACTGTTGCAATTCTGGTTTTGCTTTCTTCATTGACAGTAGCTGCCAAAGTAACAGGTTGTGGCAACGCATGGGAAATGGTGATAGAAAATATCCAAAAAATTCTGAATATGGAAGTTGGAGATTCCTATAACGAAAACGGCATTACGCTGATTAAGGGAGATGAAAACATTACGTATGATTCGGTTCAGACTTTGCTATCATCTGAGGGATATAATATCCTCTATCCTGACAATTTGCCTAATGATATTAGGATTACAAAAATTACCGAACAAGTTATAAGCGATACTCATTCGGTGCTAACATTTCAATTTAGTCAAACAAATTTATTTATGTCAATTTCTGATGTTCGAAACATTGAAGATGAGGATTTGCTGGAAGAGGAACGTTATGAAACGGAGACAATGATTTTCTATATAAAATCTTTTCCTAATGGAGAATATCAGGCAATTGGACATGATTCAAATTATGAGTACATTGTAGTATACAACGATTATGATGCATTAATATCTATCCTTAACAACATGAAAGGAATACAAAAATGAAAAAAAGAATATCTATTTTATTGGTAATTTTGGTTATGCTTGGATCGACTATCGGTGTGTCTGCCGATGACCAAATCGGCGGAGTATACGAAATCGACCATGTGACTGTTATTTTTGATGAAAACTCGCAGTTTTCCACGGATAAGCAAGAAGTCATTGCCAACCTTTTAGTTCACCCCGAATATGGCGTCGCACAGGCGAATTTGATATGCGCCTTGTTTGGTCATGATAATATATCCGAAACGGTAGTAACAATTACACATAAAGTTAACGATACTTCTCCCAGATGCCTCCAAGAATTATTTACAGTTACAAGTTGTAATCGTTGTGGAGAAACAAGTACGGAACGTACAGGTTATTATTATATTACCTGCTGCCCGGCAGACTGATTCGTAAAGATAAAAAAGATAAGTCTACATATAAGGAGCTAAGTCAATGACTTAGTCCGAGAAAAAAACGACAGCTTTTTACCGAAAGGTATTGAGCTGTCGCTTTTTCTTTTTATCGGAGGACTGTTGCACTAAGGAAATATAGCACAAAATCCGAAAATAAGAAAGGCTCCCTTGTGTAAATGGGAGCCGCAGACTGTAGACCAAAGGTATTCAATTTGTAATATTGCACAAATTTGTTAGTAGCGCTTTTTCTTTTGACCAAGAAGGCGCAAAAGAAAAAGCTTGGCAAAAAGAAAAGCGCCATAAAGAGGCTATTTCGCCCTCTGCAGGAGCAAGAACTCGCAAAGCGAGTTCACGAGCACTACGTGCTCTGCGAGGAGGCTGGGAATTCGGTCTTGCCCGATTCCCAACTTCCAAATGAAGTTTTGCGCCACTCCACTTCGCGAGCTTTTGAAAAAGCTCGACCAAAACTTTTCGTCAAACTGACGAAAGCCGGTTGTTTTGTCTACAGTCTGAGGCTCCCTTGTGTAAATGGGAGCCGGCTTGCTGG
>JAFTLZ010000067.1 GCA_017452665.1 Clostridia bacterium | reverse complement strand
GATAAACAGCCAGCACCACACACCAGTAAACCGTCCCCACGCGATCGGCAAGCTCCTTCTGTGCCTTCTGCTCCTTTCGGAACTCACCAACCTGCAACAGCTTCTGATAGGCATCAATCATCATACCCGCACGCACAAACAGCACCGTCGCAACCGCAACAAAAATCAAAAACAAGCACAAGAACGAAACGATTCCAATCTCCCAATCCTCATAAAGACAGGAAACCGCCATCATCGGAATCAACCCGACAATGCAGAGCAAAACGCCAACCGTGATCATCATCCGCAGCTTGGAAAGCTCACCGCTGTGGCGTGCTTGCACCGTATCCTGCGCATCGGGCGTCAGCAAAAACGCTTCGTTTTTGAGATATGCATATTCCGAAAGCTTCATTCCGTTCGGGATGAACATCGCAACCCCCGCCGCAATAAACCCGAACAAAAAGATCAATCCAATGGCGGCGGCAAGCGTTTCGGACATTTGCCCCGCATCGGAAAAGCCCGCAAGCCAGATCAGGCACACAGGCGAGAGCACGCAAAACAATACGCCGATCGCAATCCTCCAAGAGACCTGCTCGGTCACGCCAAGATAACGCCGCGCCTCCGCTTCGTCGATCTGCCGCAGCTCGAAAGCCTTGGACGAATCGGAATCGCTTGCATCCTCCCGCGCGTCCTGCGTATATCTCACCGTCGGTTCTTCCCGCTCCGGGGTCTTTTCAAATGTTTCCACATCGTTCTTCAGTAGGTAATCGGTCGTCACTCCAAACAGTGTGCTCATCGCTACAATCTTGTCAAGGTCCGGGCTGGATAAGCCACCCTCCCATTTGGACACCGATTGGCGCGATACCTCCAACCGCTCGGCAAGCTCCTCCTGCGACCATCCCTGTCTCTTGCGTTCCCGCATGATTTTTTCTGCCAAAGTCATAAATCAAAAATCTCCTTTTCACATGATGGGAATTTTCCGGTTTTCTCCTACGCACACAATCATAGCAAAAAATCTGCCTTTTGACAAGCAATCAGACTTGGAAATTTGTCAACCAACGGTTGCGATGGCACATTTTGGCACACTTTTTTATTCCAAACAGATTCAAAAAGCCTCAAAAACGGCTCAAAAACGGCTCAAAAACAACCCGTTTTTTGCCGTTTTTTTCCGCTTTTTGACCTTTTTGTGCCACTCTGTGCCAAAAAATCACTTTAGGATAACGTTTTCCTCACCCAAAAGCGTGCAAAGCTCCCGCAAAACGTAGGGGCTGAGCGAGATCCCAACGGGGTTGATTTCATACCGTTTTTCATCTGCATAATAGAAAAATGTCGGAAAAGTCCCCTCAAAAATAGAGGTCAGGTTCCACGCCTTTTGAAAGAGCCTCCCTCGATTGTCCGGCACACGCAAAAACAGCCTGCGCGCCTCGCGTGGAATCGTGATTTCACCCGTTTTTTGCACCACGGGTTGCGTTTTTACGGTATTTTGACCTGTTGCTTGCGGCGTCGGTGTTCCCCCCTCTAAGGGTCTTGGAACTGCATTTTCCTCAGCGGAATCCGTGTGATTTTTCTGTTTTTTCAGATCATTTCCTAAAGCTTCCGGCCGAAATTGACCGTTTTCCACCAACGGCTCCATGCGTTGCAAAATCAGCTTCGGGGGCTCATCCTCCCGCAACGAAAGATTCCCGCAAACGTAAACGCCGCTGTCGGTACGAATCAGGTGCGCATTTTCGGAATACTGCTTCGAAAACGCAATACATTCAATCTCCGCCGCACGATCCTCCAGCGTAAAAAACGCCATACGGTCGCCTTTTTTGGTGTTTTTTACGGTCAGCGCGGTGATCATTCCGGCAAAAGACACGTACGTGCGGTCAACGGGATCTGCTTCCTCGCCCACGTAATCCGCAATTTGCGCAACCTTCAGCTGTTGCAGATGTCGGCTGTATTCGTCCAACATATTGCCCGAAAAATACATCCCGGCCGCTTCCTTTTCCATCATCAATTTTTCTCTGACATTCAATTCGGGAAGCTCCGGATAATCCACCGACGGTGCCTCCACCGTTTGAATTCCGGGCGTGGAAAACATATCCAGTTGTCCTTCTAAATTGTTTTTTCCCTTTTCCGCTGCACGCTCAAGCATCATTTCGTACACGGCAAGCAAGCGGCTGCGGAATACGCCGAGCCGATCGAATGCACCGCTTTTGATCAACGCCTCCACCATACGGCGGTTCAATTCTCCCGACGGCATCCGATTGATAAAATCCTCAAACGAGGCAAACGCGCCGTGACGACGCTCATTCAAAATGCGCTGTAAGAACTGCGCGCCGACGTTTTTCAGTGCCAAAAGACCAAAGCGGATGTTGGTTCCGTCGGTGGAAAAATGCATTCTGCTTTCGTTGATATCGGGCGGCAGAACGCGGATCCCGCGCGTGGAGCACTCGGCAATATATTCGGCAACCTTGGTTTGATTTCCCAGCACGCTGGTCAAAAGTGCCGAAAAATACTGCCGCGGATAGTGGCATTTGAGATACGCGGTGCGGTAGGAAATGATGGCATACGCCGCCGCGTGAGATTTGTTGAAGGCATAGTTTGCAAAGCTCTCCATGTCAGCAAACAGCTGTTCGGCAACCGCGCGCTCCACGCCGTGTGCCTCGGCACCCGAAACAAACGCTTCCCGTTCGGAAAACAGCACGTCCGCCTTCTTTTTGGACATGGCACGCCGCACAACGTCGGCATGACCAAAGGTATATCCGCCAATCTCGCGGAAGATGCTCATCACCTGTTCTTGATACACCACGCATCCGTAGGTCGAGCGCAAAATCGGCTCCAGGAGGGGCGCGGCGTAGCTGACCTTTTCGGGATGGTGGCGGCACTCGATAAAGGTGGGAATAGAATCCATAGGACCGGGACGGTAAAGCGCGATTGCCGCAATGATATCATCCAGACTTTCGGGTTGCAGATTTTGTAGCATTTGCTTCATTCCGCCGGATTCCAGCTGAAACACACCGCCGGTCTTTCCGGAAGAGATCAACGCATAGGTCGCACGGTCGTCCAGGGGCAGCTTTTCCATATCAAAGTCCGGCTCGCGCTCCCGAATCATCTGCTCAGCCTCGTGAATGATGGTCAGATAGCGCAATGCCAGAAAGTCGAATTTGAGAAGCCCCAGCTTTGCCACGGTGTCCATATCAAACTGCGTGACAACGGTTCCGTTGCTCATGGCAAGCGGTACGTAAGAGGAAACCGGCTGATCGGTAATGACCACGCCCGCCGCATGAATCGATACGTTGCGCGGCATTCCCTCCAGCGCCATGGCAGTATCCACCAAGCGCTGTACCTGCGGTGAATCCTCGTACAAGCGTTTCAGATCCGGCAGCTTCAGCGCGGCGGCAATGGTAATGTTCAATTCCTGCGGAACGGCACGCGCGACGACATCAACGTCCGCATAGGACATTCCAAGCGCGCGCCCCACGTCACGGATCGCCGCACGTGCCGCCAGTGTTCCAAAGGTGATGATCTGGGAGACGTGATCGCTCCCGTATTTTCTGCCAACGTACTCGATGATCTCGTCCCGTCGGTTGTAGCAAAAATCAATATCAATATCCGGCATACTGACGCGCTCCGGATTAAGGAAACGCTCAAACAGCAACTCGAACCGAATCGAATCCACGTCGGTGATCCCAAGCGCAAATGCCACAAGGCTCCCCGCCCCCGATCCTCTGCCGGGACCGACGGGAATATCCTTGGATTTTGCATAGCGCACGTAATCCTGCACAATCAGAAAATAGTCGGCATAGCCCATCTGAGAGATCACGGACAGCTCGTATTCCATCCGCGAAAGGTATTCCTCTTTGGTGTGCGTTTCAAATCGGATATGCCCCAGTGTAATGCGCTCCTCCAAGCCCACAAAGGCAAGACGGCGCAAATACTGCTCGGCGCTCTCGTCCGCAGGACACGGAAATTTAGGCAAATACGTGGTGGAAAAATCGAACTCCACGTTGCAACGCTCGGCAATGCGCGCCGTGTTTGCGATTGCCTCCGGATAACGGCGGAAGGTCATCTCCATCTCGTTGGTATCCTTGAGATAGAACTCATCGGTAGCAAACGCCGCAGGGCGTCCCGCATCCACAGTGGTGTTGGTTTGAATGCACATCAGTACCGCCTGCGTGTTTGCATCGCGGCGGCGCAGATAGTGGCAATCGTTGGTGGCTACCAGGGGCAGACCGCATTCATTTGCAAGATTGACTAAGAGCGGCAGAACCGTTTTTTGCTCGGCAAGTCCGTGATCCTGAATTTCAATGTAAAAATGATCCTTTCCGAAGATCTGTGCATAGCGGGTTGCGGTTGCACGCGCCTCCTGAAAATCCCCCTTGCTCAACAGCTTGGGAATTCTGCCGCCAAGGCAAGCAGAAAGCGCAATCAGCCCCTGGGAATACTTGCGCAAAAGCTCCTCGTCCACGCGGGGCTTGTTATAAAATCCCTCGGTAAAAGAAAGGGAGACCATTTCGGTTAAATTACGATAGCCCGTCATATTTTCACAAAGGAGCACCAGGTGATCGGCATAGCCCTCCCCCGTGTTGGTTTTGGTAAAGCGAGAATCGGGCGCGACATACACCTCGCATCCGATGATAGGGTGCACCCCCGCGCGGCGGCACGCCTGGTCGAACGCGATCACGCCGTACATCACGCCGTGATCGGTGATGGCAACTGCCTCCTGCCCACATTCCTTCACCCGTTCGGGGATCTCGTCAATGCGACACGCGCCGTCAAGAAGGCTGTATTCACTGTGCAAATGCAAATGGACAAATCCGTTCATATAGATCCCCTTTCTGAAAGCTCCGCCGCATCCAACAGCTTTTGCAGGCGGTGGTTGAGTCCCGATTTGGAAATCGGCGGTACGTGCATATCCTTCAGCTCGTCCAGCGTGGCGTCCGGATTGCGGTAACGCAGCAACGCGGTTACGCGCAACGGCTCAGGCAAAACCTCCAGCCGTCCCGTTTCCATCAGCTTTCCGATGGCCTCCATTTGCCGCGCGGCGGCGGAGACCGATTTTTCGATATTTCTTGCCACGCAGTTGGTGGCGCGGTTCTCGTTGTTGCGAATATCTCCCGCGATACGGGCATTGTAAAATGTGAAAACGGTGCCGTGCGCGCCCATCAGCGTCAGCATATCGCCCACCGAGGTGCTGTCCTTATAATACAGCCCTACCGTACCGTTGACGCGTGCCATGCGTTTGGACGGATATCCCATCCCCTCCAGGTATGCGGCGAGCAGCTCTGCGCCCTTGCCGTTCGGCAGAGAGAACTCCAGATGCGACGCCTTTTGCGGATCGTTTACGGTTCCGTAATTGAGAAAAACGCCGCGCAAAAATGCGGAAGAACAGCCCTCACACGCGTGCAGATGCAACAGTGCTTCCGCATCTGCATCCGAGCTTTGCAGCTGAGAAACCAGCTTGGCGCAAGCGGGAGAAGCGATATGCAGATCGCGATACACGTGCCCATGAGAGCCTGAAAGGGTCAGCTCGGGCGGCTTTCCGTAGACCTTTGCAATGCAATCCGAGACAAGGGAGGTGATCTCCTCACTGCGGCAACGCATCACGGAGAGTGCTCCGCTCTCACGCGAAGCGCCCAGCAAGCATCCCGCGATCAACGCGCGGCGGCAGCACGGCTTTTTGATGATCAGCGCGACAAGCTCGGTTCTGACCGAATCCGCAAATGACATATGATCCCTCCTAAACTTTTGCTTTTTCAATCCTTGTTTTCCAAAAAACGAATTTCACATTCCAGCTCCACGCCGGTCTGCCTGAGAACAATTTCGCGGATCTGCGCGACAAGCGTTTTGACGTCCTCTGCCGTGGCGCCGCCGCGATTGATAATAAAGCCCGCGTGCTTTTCGGACACCTGCGCCCCCCCAACCGTAAGCCCTTTCAAGCCGCAATCCTCGATCAGCTTGCCTGCAAAATGCCCCTCGGGGCGCTTGAACACACTCCCCGCGCTGGGAAACTCCAACGGTTGGGTGGTTTTGCGGCGCATCCGATAATCTGCCATGTGCGCCGCGATCGCCTCACGGTCGCCCAGAGTCAAAACCAATCTGGCGCCTAAAATGGCGTATCTCCCGGTTTGCTCGTAAATGCCAGTGCGATTACCAAAGCGCTGTTCCTCTCCTGCGAAGGAACCGAGCACGCCGGTGGAAAGCTCGCAGTAGTAGGACTCTGCGCAAATCTGCGCCATGCAACCGCCAAATGCGCCTGCGTTCATAAAAACGGCGCCCCCGACCGTGCCGGGAATCCCGTATGCGAACTCTGCGCCCGCAAGACCCACATCACGCGCCGCAACCGCAAGTGCGGAAAGCGGGACTCCCGCGTCTGCCATGATCTCACAGCCGCAAATCTCAAGCCTGCGCATCCGATCGGTAAAAATCACCGCGCCGCGCAGACCCTCGTCGGGGAACACCACGTTGCTGGCGCTTCCGATCACAACGAACGGGAGACACGCCTCTCGCAACAGCCGCAATGCTTCAACCAGTTCCTCGCGAACGTGCGGAAACAGCGCAAGCTCGGCGCGCCCGCCGATGCGAAAGCTTGAATGCGGAGCCAGCAAAACGTCCTTTTCCCATTCCACGTGCGCCCGTTGCAATGCGCAAAGCAAATCTTCCATGCCCTTCCTCCCATAGATCGGTTTCATCTACCCATATTATACTCCGTTTGCCGAAAAATTGCAATATCTAAGCGGCGAAAAGTTGCGTTCTGAAAAAGAAACTTGACAAAAATCGGCTTTTGTATTATAATAATACGGATATGCACAATGCTTACGCGCGGTAAAGGAGGCTTTATGAGCATTCAACTTTCGGATCACTTTACTTATAAAAAGCTGATGCGGTTCACGCTCCCCTCGATCGTGATGATGATTTTTTCTTCGATCTACGGTGTGGTGGACGGCTTTTTCGTATCAAATTTTGCAGGAAAGACACCGTTTGCCGCGGTCAACTTTATCATGCCCTTTTTGATGATTCTCGGTGCGGTTGGCTTTATGTTCGGTACGGGAGGCAGTGCGCTGATTGCAAAGCTGTTGGGTGAGGGCAAAAAAGAAAAAGCCAACCGCTTGTTTTCGCTGTTCGTATACGTTTCGGCGATCCTTGGGATCGTCATTGCGATTATCGGCATCCTTGTGATCCGTCCGATTGCCTCCTTGCTTGGGGCTGAGGAGGAAATGCTGGAAAACTGCGTGCTATACGGGCGCATCATTTTGGTTGCACTGCCGCTGTTTATGCTGCAGATGGAATTTCAAAGCTTTTTCATCACTGCCGAAAAGCCGCAGCTGGGGCTTTGGGCAACGGTGATATCCGGTGTGACCAACATGGTGCTGGACGCACTCCTGATTGCGGTATTTGAACTTGGAATTGCCGGTGCGGCGGTTGCAACTGCAATCAGCCAGGCGGTGGGCGGTATTTTGCCGCTGGTCTACTTCCTTTCTCCGAAAAACAACAGCCTGCTGCACCTGACCAAAACCGAATTTGACGGAAAAGCGCTTTTCAAGGCTTGCACCAACGGCTCCTCCGAGCTAATGAGCAACGTTTCCATGTCGCTGGTCGGTATGCTTTACAACTTCCAGCTGATGAAATACACCGGAGAGGACGGCATTGCAGCATACGGTGTGCTGATGTACGTCAGCATGATCTTTATGGCTGTTTTTATCGGGTATTCCATCGGTACCGCGCCTGTGATCGGTTATCACTACGGGGCGGAAAATCACGCGGAGCTGAAAAGCCTTTTGAAAAAGGCTATATCACAACAGATGGTTGATATTGACAGGCAGTAAATTGTAAATAACCTGTAAGTCACAATTAAGGGCTCCAAGGGGACATACAATAAGTGAAACAGTTTAATTCAAAACAATTATAAAATACAAAAGAGAGTGCCGTAACACTCTCTTAGGTCCACAACATTAGTGGCGACGGATACGGACTTTAACCGTACCTTTGACTTCGATTTTTATTTTTCTCTTAGCCATTCGGCTCACCTCCTTTACGTATAAAGGAGAAAATATTATGGCGTATCATAGTATAATTGTTTTGAATGTTTTGTCAAGGTATTTCATATTAAATTTACATTTGTCACAATTAAGGGTTGACAAATAGTGTAAAATATGTTATAATATAGTAGAATAAGTTGAAAGGAACAATTTCATGTCTACTATTTCTGATATTTTGCATTCTATTAATGAGTTATCTCTCGGTGACAAACAAAAACTTCAATCTATATTGATGAGTTCAGCTTTTGTTAAATCCCTTAATATGCAAGAATTTCTCACAAACGAACGTTTTGCAAACGGCAGAGCCTGTCCTCTTTGTGGAAGCGTATCTGTTGTTCGCAATGGTCACAGAGCCGATGGAACACAGCGTTTTGTTTGTCGTGATTGCCATAAGTCTTTCGTAGTTACAACAAACTCTATCGTAGCAGGCACAAAGAAAGATCTCTCGGTGTGGGAGCAGTATATTTCTTGCATGATGCAGGGAATGTCGATACGAAAAACCGCAGAAGTCTGCGGCATTCATCGCAACACGGCGTTCTATTGGCGGCATAAGATCTTAGATGCACTTCAGAATATGGCGGACAATGTTACTCTAAACGGCATCGTAGAGGCGGACGAAACTTTTTTCGCAGTATCGTACAAGGGAAATCACAAGAAAAGTAAAACTTTTGTAATGCCCAGAGAGGCGCACAAAAGAGGTGGCGAAACCCACACACGTGGCCTCTCTCGTGAGCAAGTGTGTGTCCCTTGTGCGGTTAATAGAAATGGTTTGTCCATCTCCAAAGCTGCAAATCTTGGCAGAATAACAACTGATAGCCTGCTTGATATGTTTGACGGCAGAATAGATGAAAATTCTACTATTGTAACAGATAAGGCGAGCGCATATGTACGTTTTGCCGACAAAACCAACCTGAAGCTTGTGCAACTCAAAGGCGGAAAGGCAAAGAGTGGTATCTACCACATTCAACACATCAATAGCTACCACGGTATGCTTAAAAAGTTTATGCGCGGATTTAATGGCGTGTCAACTAAGTATTTGAATAATTACTTAATCTGGCACAGCTTTGTTAATTACGCAAAGGAAACCAGTATAGAAAAACAACGGATCTTACTTAACTATGTATTTTCGGTAACAATGAACGAAACTTGTAGACAATTGACAAACAGACAAATATTGCCTGATGTAGCGTAAACAAAAAGAGCCTCTCGGCGAGAGACTCTTTAAGGGAGAGTGCTACTAACACTCTCCTCACATCGCATCAGCGACGGCGGATTCGGATTTTACCCTTACCCTTGACCTTGATTTCGGTCTTAACCTTAATCTTAGCCATAACCAATCACCTACCTTTACAAAAGATTTTCTTCTTTTAAAGATTCTTTTGCACATGCGGGGATGTGTAGGTGTATTATAACATATTTGTCTGAATTTGTCAAGAAAAAATGCTATGTTATTGATTACGAGTAAAATGCGTAGTCGGTATATTCATTGGATATTATTTCTGTTGTACCATCCATGTATTCTATGTTTATTTGAGTAATTCTTATTTTTTTCACCGTATTGTTATACCAACAATTCGACCATAAAGAACCGCCGTTGTAGGTATTATCATACTCCCAATACCACCAGCTTGTATATCCAGGTTCAAATGGGCCAGTACATTTTCCGATAAAATTGTCATATCCGCGTATTTCGCATGGCACTCTATCACCAACGGCGTTATATGGCTCTGCTGTAAATCGAATATCCTTAATTGTCTTAGAAGATGTGTTTGTCCATTGTATTCGCATATCTACGCCACCAGCACTGTTAATATCGTCAACATAAACAGATCTGATTTGGATTATTTTTTGCACTTCAGATTTAGTCCATCCCGTTCTTTTGTTACAACGAGTACAAACACCTGTGGTTGATGTATGTCCTAATGCAGAGACAATTTCCTGTTCAACAATTATTTCATAACATGTCGAACACTTTTTCCCCTCGGTCAGCCCCGTTTCTGTGCACGTAGGATCCACGGGCGAAAGGGTTGTTGGTGTGTGAGTGTGCGCAGGAGTATTGTTGATAGGTTCTCCGTTTAACACACCACAAGATGCTAACGATAAAACAAGGAGAGCAAGACTTAAGAGCAATGCGAGTTTTTTCATGAGATGTTTCCTTTCTGAAATAAAAAAAGTGTGTCTCAATAAGAGACACACCGAAAAAGCGCATCTCTTATTGTTGTCACACAAGCCTAACTCCATTTTGGGTATAAGCAAAAAGAGAAAACACCTTTTACCTAGGTATGGTTTCCCAAAATGGACATATTTACTTGTGTGACGCGGATATTATAGCATATTTTCTGAAAAATGTCAAGAGAAATTTCGTAATTTGTATTGACAAATTAGAGAAAATCGGATATAATAATAGTGCAAGGAAACTTGTATTTCCGTTAGAATGGAAATTGTGAGGGTTTTGTCGGAACACCTGGCTAATAAAAAACCGAAGATGATGCGAGGGCTTTGTCGGGAAACCTTGTCAATAAAAAACCGAAGAAATTGAGAGGAGGAAAGAATATGGCGACCATTTCTTTTGAAGAAGATTTAATTGTTGACAACCATAAAAAAATCGAAGAAATAATGGCTGCATTGCAGCAACCGCGAGATGGTAGTGTTACACCTATTTGTCCTCCAGAGTTGCCTAAAAATGCTGGTGCTATATGGTTCAGACGCTTCGAGAAATAATAATGAGTGATGGATACGACGAAGCCTCTTTAATAGAGGCTTTGTCTTCTTTTGTTTGTGTTTATGATGATTCAGATTCTGCCGATGTGGAAAATTTTTTAAAAACGAAGGCTATATCAAATGAAAAAATGGGAGTTACTCGTACATATTTAATCATAAACGATGAAGCTTGGAATAATGGTATACCACAAATAGATGGTTATTTTTCTATTGCTATGAAGACACTGTGGTTTAATAATGTTGACTGTGATATTATAGAAAGCAAGTTTGGCAAGGCGACTATTAAGAATTGTCCTGCCTTCTTGATTGGACAACTAGCTAGAAGTGCGAATGCTCCAAAAGGCTCTGGAATGTCATATCTTGAAATAGCATTAAGTTATATATCTAATGCTAGCAATATTGTTGGCGGTAGGTTTGTTTATTTGGATTGCAATCCTGATAGGCGATCATATTATGAACAACTAGGATTTGCTTTTCTACAAAAAAACAACAAGTATATTCAAATGTATAAGATAATATAAAAGAGCCGTGTTATCGGCTCTTTTTTGGATGTAAAATCAAACTAACGCTCTGTTATCAACCGTGTGTTGGGACAGAGCCTTGAAAAAAAGCGCTGTGATCATCGGCATCTGTTCGGTTGGTATGCTGATTTTGGGCGAGGTACTGGCGTTTCCGCTTTCACAGCTGTTTGTGGGCTATGACGGGGAGCTTCTTGCGCTGACATTGCGCGGATTTGCGATCTATTCCTTTTCCTTTTTGTTTTCGGGCATTGCCATTTACGGCTCGTCCTTTTTCACCGCGCTCAACAACGGTTTGCTGTCGGCGCTCATCTCTTTTTTGCGAACGCTGGTCTTTCAGATCGCGGCGGTGCTGTTGCTTCCGCTGATTTGGGAGGTGGACGGCATCTGGATCTCGATCATCGTGGCAGAGCTGATGGCGGCTTTGGTTACAATGGTTTTGATTGTGAAGATGCGAAAGAAATACCGTTATTAAATGGATGTAAAACAGATTCGGAGCGTTCCGCTCAAAAAAGGTGCGGAACGCTCCGATTTTTATCCGGATTTTCACGAAAAAAACAGATTCCCTATTGCAAAAAAACAAAAAATGGGGTATAATATAAGATGAATAGATATATGCGCGCATTTTTGCGTTTGAATAACAGCCAAACACTTGCAGGAAAGGAATGGTACGCATCATGGAAAATCAAATTGCAAAGCCCCTTCGAATCGGGATGCTCGGCTTCGGCTCCATGGGAAGAACACATACCTGGGCGGTACAAAATCTCCCGTTTTTTTACGGGGAGCTCCCCTTCTCTGCCACGGTTCACGGCGTTTGCACGACTTCTCTTGAAAAATCAGAGCGCGTTGCAAAGGAGTTTCACATCCCGCTTGCAACCGCTGACGAGGATGAACTGATCTACCACCCGGAGATCGACGTCATTGATATTTGCACACCGAACGTCTGCCATTTTGAAACGCTGAAAAAAGCCATTCTTGCGGGCAAGCACGTGCTGTGTGAAAAGCCGCTGTGCATCAGTGTGCAAGAGGCGGCGGAAATTGCCGCGTTGCCGCAAAAGACGGGGCAGATTTGCGGCATGGTGTTCAACAACCGCTGGATCGCGCCGGTTCTGCGCGCAAAGCAGTTGATTGACGAGGGGCGCCTTGGAAAAATCCTGAGCTTTTCGGGCAATTATTTGCACAACAGCGCCACCGACATCTCGCGCCGCGCAGGCTGGAAGCAGGACCGCACCGTTTGCGGCGGAGGCGTACTGTTTGACCTTGGCTCGCACGTCATTGATCTATTGGGATATTTGTGTGGGCATTTGACAGCGGTCAGCGGAATGTCACAAATTGCCTACCCCACGCGAACCGGGCGCCATGGCGAGAGCTGGCAGACCAACGCGGATGAGTCCTTTTATCTGATGGGGAATACCGCCGACGGCGCCTGCGGGACCGTAACCGTTGGAAAGCTGCAGGTGGGTACGAACGATGATCTTTCGTTTGCTATTTACGGGGAACGCGGCGCCCTTCGCTTTTCGTTAATGGAACCGAACTGGCTGTGGTTTTATGACCGTACTGCCCCCGATTCTCCCATTGGCGGGGAGCGCGGATTTACCAAGCTGGAATGTGTGGGACGTTATCCCGGCATGATCTTCCCCTCGTTCAAAGCGCCGGCGGGCTGGCTTTACGGACATCTGGCAAGCATGCACGGGTATCTTTCGGCGGTTGCCGCGGGAGTGCCGTTTGCACCTTCCCTTTCGGACGGCTTGTACGTGCAAGGCGTTATGGACGCGGCGTACCGCTCGGATGCGGGAAACGGAATCCGCAAGGAGGTGCACATATGCTTGTAATCGGTTTGACCGGCCCGACCGGTGCCGGAAAAGGAGAGGTCAGCCGCCTGTTTGCGGCATACGGCTTGCCCGTGATCAATGCGGACGACGTCTACCACCGTTTGCTGGAGCCGCCATCCTCCTGCCTGCGGGAGCTGATCACCGAATTTGGCGGCGAGATCCTGACACCGACGGGAACGCTGGATCGCAAAAAATTGAGCCGCATCGTGTTTTCTGATCCCGTTTTGCTGGAAAGGCTCAATTCCATTACGCACCGCTACGTGATGGAGGAGGTGCACAGAAAGCTGGAGCATTTGCGCCGCGAGGGCGTGCGTGCCGCGATATTCGACGCACCGCAGCTGTTTGAATCCGGAGCCAACCGCCTATGCAGCGTGGTGGTTTCGGTATTGGCGGATCGGATGCTGCGCATGGAACGCATTATGGCGCGTGACGGCATTGACGCAGAATCTGCGGCAAGGCGCATGGCATCGCAAAAAAGCGACGAATATTTTCGCACACATTCCGATTATATCATTGAAAACAACACGAGTCCCGAAAATCTGGCGCCGACGGTGCATCGCATCCTCTGCGAAACGGGGGTACTGACACCGTGAAGCTGAATTTTCGCCGTGTGGCGATCTTCCTCCTTTTACTGGCAATATCGGTTGGCTTTGGCTTTGGCTTTGACGCCGTTGCAACCGTGATGGAGAAGAACCGTTATCCAATCCGTGAGGAGTTTGCCGATCAGATCCGCGCGTGCTCCGAGGAATTCGGGGTGCCTGAAGCGATCATATGGGCAACCGTTTGTGTGGAGAGCGGATTTGTCAGTGACGCGGTTGGAAAGGATGGCGGCATCGGCTTGATGCAGCTTACCCCAAAGGATATGGAGATGATCCAGACCGATATTCTTGGCGAGGAGCCTCAGCACAAAGGGTTTTTGTACTATCCGCAGGCAAATCTGCGTTGCGGGACTGCGTATCTTTCCTGGCTGTATCAACGCTACGGCGTTTGGGAGACCGTGTTTGCCGCTTACTCTGCGGGATACGGGACGGTAGATGCATGGCTGAAGGATCCGGAGCTGATCACCCCGCAGGGGACGCTTTCCTCCATTCCGGATGCAGAAGCGAGAGATTTCGTCTCCGACGCAACAGAGGCATTTGAAGCCTACACCAAATTATATTTTGAATCCAATGCAAAAAATAAATCATAAAACAGGAGAAACAAACCATGTCCGAGAAAACCAATCTTACTTACGAAAAAAAGACCGTTTACGAAAAAGCGGGAGCTGAGGTCGTTGCCGAGGCATATGAATATGCCAAGGGCTACGTAAAATTTATCGATGCGGCAAAAACCGAGCGCGAGGCTGTTTGCGAGGGTGTTCGTCTTGCCGAGGCGGCAGGCTACCGTCCGTATCAGTTCGGTGATGAGATGAAGGCGGGCGACAAATTCTACTACAACAACCGCGGCAAAAATATCTTTTTGTTCCGCATCGGAACCGAGAATATCAACAAGGGTATCCGCATCACCGCCGCGCACATTGATTCTCCCCGTCTCGATCTGAAGCCTGTTCCGCTGTATGAAGACAACGGAATGTGTTTCCTGAAAACCCACTACTATGGCGGCATTCGCAAATATCAGTGGCTGGCAATGCCCCTTGCCCTACACGGCGTTGTGGTAAAGCAGGATGGCACGGTGGTAAACATCACCATCGGTGAAAACGAGACAGATCCCGTCATGTATATCACAGATCTGCTCCCGCACCTGGCAAGCGGACAGATGGGCAAAAACATCCGTGAAGCCTTCCCCGCAGAAAAGCTGAATATTCTGGTTGGCAGCAAGCCCGTGGATGGCGAAGAAAAGGACAGCATCAAGCTGGGCGTGCTCAACTATCTGAACGAGAATTACGGCATTGCCGAGGATGACTTCCTCTCTGCCGAGCTTTGCATCGTTCCCGCCGCAAAGGCGCGCGACGTTGGCTTTGACCGCTCGATGATCTGCGCTTACGGTCACGACGACCGCGTTTGCGCATATCCCTCGATCACCGCATTGATTGATTCTGCCGATACCACGCACACCTCTATGTGCTTGCTGGTGGATAAGGAAGAAACCGGAAGCGACGGTGTAACCGGTATGCAAAGCAGCCTGATCACCGATCTGATCACCGAGATCGCAAAAGCTTTGGGCGGCAACGAGGCAACGGTTCGCGCCAACTCCAAGTGCCTCTCCAGCGACGTGACCGCAACCTTTGACCCCAACTTTGCCGACGTTTACGAGCACCGCAACGCATCGCTGATCAGCTGTGGCGTCAGTATGTGCAAGTACACCGGAAGCGGCGGTAAGGGTGGCACCTCCGATGCCAGCGCCGAAATGGTTGGCTGGGTGCGCCGTTGCCTGAATGAGGCAGGCGTGGTTTGGCAGATCTGCGAGCTGGGTAAAACCGACGTTGGCGGCGGCGGAACCGTTGCAAAATACATGGCAAACCACAACATTGACACCGTGGACATCGGCGTGGGCGTACTCTCCATGCACGCACCCTACGAGCTGATTTCTAAGGTCGATCTTTACGAGGCATACCGTGCCTTCAAGGCGTTTTATCAATTTTGATATTCGCCGCAATTATCAAACAAGAAAGGGATCCGAAGCAATATGTTGACAAAACTGCGGGAAGCTGAACAAAAATATCTTCATTTAGAGGCTTCCCTTTCCGATCCGACGGTTGCTGCGGATCCCGCACGCTGTGCGCAAATTTCAAAGGAATACAAAGCGCTCTCCCCAATTATCGACACCTACCGCGCTCTGCAAAAAGCGGAAAACGATGCGGCAGAGGCGATGCAGCTGTTGGAGGAAAGCTCCGACGCGGAGCTGCGCGCACTTGCAAACGAGGAGCTGAAATCCGCCAAGGAAACCGCAGACCGTTTGCAAAGAGAGCTGACGGTTTTGCTCCTTCCGCACGACCCGAACGACGAGAAAAATGTAATCGTTGAGATCCGCGCGGGAGCGGGAGGCGAGGAAGCGGCGCTGTTTGCGGCGGTGCTTTACCGAATGTACACGATGTACGCAACATCGGCAGGCTTCCGTTGCTCGCTGTTGAGCGAGACACCAACCGAGCTTGGCGGCTACCGTCAGCTTGCCTTTCAGATCGAGGGAGAAGGGGCGTATTCCCGCTTCAAATACGAAAGCGGCGTGCACCGCGTTCAGCGCGTTCCCGACACCGAGTCGCAGGGGCGGATCCAGACCTCCACGGCAACCGTTGCGGTTCTGCCGGAGGTAGAAGAGGTCAGCGTGGAGATCGACCCCGCCGATCTGATTTTTGAATCCTGCAAATCCAGCGGTGCCGGCGGTCAGCACATCAACAAAACCGAATCTGCCGTTCGCTTGACGCACAGACCTACAGGCATTGTAGTAGAATGCCAGGAGGAACGCAGCCAGTTTAAAAACAAGGATAAGGCGCTCAAAATGCTCCGTGCGATCCTTTATGACCGCAAGCAGCGGGAGCAGGACGAGGCGATTGCCTCGGACCGCCGCCAGCAGGTAGGGACCGGTGACCGCAGCGAGCGCATCCGTACCTACAATTATCCGCAGGGGCGCATCACCGACCACCGCATTGGCATGACGCTGTATTCGCTGGATCGCTTTCTCAACGGTGAAATTGGCGGGATGATCGACGCGCTTGCCACCGCCGAAACTGCGGAAAAGCTGAAAAACCAATGATTATATCTGCGAAAAGCCGGAGATGCTTGGAATGTCCAATCACCTGCTGTTTGTAGGAGAGAAAACAAAATGAAAAAAGACATCGCTTTGCAAACAGAACATATCAAAATCACGTCTCCCGAACAGTTTGACGCGGAGCTGTGCCGCGCCGCCGAAATTTTGCGCCGCGGCGGGCTGGTGGTCTTTCCCACCGAAACGGTTTACGGTCTGGGCGGAGACGCAACCAACGACAACGCCGCAAAAAAAATATACGAAGCAAAAGGGCGTCCCTCGGACAACCCCCTGATCATTCATATTGCAGACCCGCGCGACGCCGAGCGTTACGCCTTTCCAAACGAGATCTACTACCGATTGGCAAACGCCTTATGCCCGGCCCCTTGACGATTATTTTGCCCAAGCGGGAGAATATCCCCTACTCTACCACCGGCGGGCTTGACACCGTGGCGATCCGTTGTCCCGCGCACCCGGTCGCGCATCGGTTGATCGAGCTTTGCGGTTTTCCCATCGCGGCGCCGTCTGCCAATCTTTCGGGAAAGCCCTCCCCCACCTGTGCCGCCCACGTGGCACAGGATATGGACGGACGGGTGGATATGATCCTTGACGGCGGAGAATGTGAGATCGGCTTGGAATCGACGATCGTAAAAATCGACGGTGAAACGCTGACGCTCCTGCGCCCCGGAGGAATCACCTACGATGCGCTTTGCATGGTTTGCGAAAAGGTTACCGTTGCAGATGCCGTAACGCATCAGCTGGCAGAAGGAGAGCGCCCGCTCTCCCCCGGAATGAAATACCGCCACTACGCACCGACAGCACCTTTGGTACTGTTGTGCGGTGAGGACGAAAAGGTGCTCGCGTTTTTGCAACAGGAGCAGGCGTCACGGCGCTGTGCGATCCTTTGCTTTGACGAGGAGCTGCCGTTTTTAAAGAATGAAAATCTCTTTCACGTCGGTGCACGCAAGGACCTGTCGGCACAAGCGCACACACTGTTTCACGCGCTCCGCGACGCTGACCGCACCGATGCCGAAATCATCTATGCGCATCGTCCCCCGCAGGAAGGGTTGGGGCTGGCGCTATACAACCGCATGATCCGCGCCGCGGCGCATACGGTAAAACAGCTGTGATCCTGCCCTTCCGCCGATATCCGAATCCCCACTATTTACAGAAAGGACCACAAAAGGATGCCGAAAAAGCAAAAGAAACAGAAGAAAGAAATCGTATACGCGCCCATTGTTTATCAGCCGATTACCGAGACGATCGAAAAGAACTATATGCCGTACGTGATGAGCGTCATCATCTCGCGCGCCATCCCCGAGATCGACGGACTCAAGCCCGCGCACCGCAAGCTCCTTTTCACGATGTACAAAATGGGACTTTTGACCGGAGCGCGTACCAAAAGTGCGAATATCGTGGGACAAACCATGAAGCTCAACCCGCACGGTGACGCTTCTATTTACGAAACGATGGTGCGCTTGACCCGCGGAAATGCGACGCTTTTGCATCCCCTGGTGGACTCCAAGGGCTCCTTTGGTAAGCAGTATTCCTCCGAAATGAAGTACGCCGCCGCGCGATATACCGAATGCAAGCTGGATCCGATCTGCCATGAGCTCTTCTCCGGCATTGATAAAAACGCCGTAGATATGGTGGATAACTACGACGCCACGATGAAGGAGCCGGTTCTGCTCCCCACCACCTTTCCAAACATTTTGGTTATGCCAAACATGGGAATCGCAGTTGGTATGGCGTCCAACATCTGCTCCTTCAATCTGGCGGAGATCTGCGACGGTACCATCGCACTGTTGCGCAAGCCAAGCCTTTCGGTAGACAAGATCATGGAGCTGATCAAAGCTCCCGACTTTTCGGGAGGCGGTGTGATACTTTATGATCGTGAGGAAATGAATAAGATCTACACCACGGGTACGGGATCGGTCAAAATGCGTGCGCGCTACGTTTACGATAAGGAACAAAGCTGCATTGACATCATTCAAATTCCCTACTCTACCACCATTGAGCTGATCATCGCCAAGCTGACCTCGCTCTATAAGGAGGGCAAGATCAAGGAAATCACCGATTTTCGCGACGAGATCGACCTGAGCGGCTTTAAGCTGACGCTGGACATTCGCCGCGGAGTAGATCCCGACAAGCTGATGACCAAGCTCTTCAAGCTGACGCCACTGGAGGATAACTTCCGTTGCAATTTCAATGTATTGATCAACTCCGTGCCGCGCACGATGGGAATCATCGAAATTTTGAGCGAGTGGATCAAATTCCGCCTGACCTGCCTGAAGCGCGAGCTGACGTACGATTTGGGCAAGAAAAAGGATAAGCTGCATCTGCTGTTGGGTCTTGGAAAGATCCTTTTGGACATCGACAAGGCAATTCGCATCATCCGCAAAACCGAAAAGGAGGCGGACGTGGTTCCCAATTTGATGAAGGGCTTTGACATTGACGAGATCCAAGCAAATTTCATTGCAGAGATCAAATTG
>JAFTLZ010000066.1 GCA_017452665.1 Clostridia bacterium | reverse complement strand
TTTGTCCCGTTAGCACAAGATCTCCCGTTTGATGATTGGTAATTGTGTAAGCAATGATCAACTCGATCCGCTTAAATTCCGCAATCTCCACATGAATGCGAATCTCGTCGCCAAAGGTGGTTGGACGTTTGTATTGACATTCCACGCCGATCACGGGGGAGACGATCCCATCCTTTTCCAGCTTTGCGTAGCCCATGCCGATCTGCTCCAAATAATCCACGCGCGCTTCCTCCATCCATCTGATATAGTTGGAGTGATGCGTAATGCCCATTTTATCGGTTTCGTAATAGTTGACCTTGTGTATATAATCGTTCACGGTGTGCTCCTTTTCAAAATGCGTGGGGGAACGGTTACGGTTGCTCTTTCATCTGTCGGTATATTTGCTCGGCAGTGCGTGCAATTTGCCGCCCCTCGTCCGGCGTGCAGGTTTTCAAACGCTTCTTTTTCGGGATTCCCCATACGTCAAAGCTGCGCGGACCGATCCATTCGTATGCACCGCACGGCTCAAATACGCCCCGCAAAATCGAAAGACACGCCCGACACGGCTTCATGAATATTACCTTCATCGGGTGCTTGATGATGGCGAAGATCAGCTTGGGGTAGTGCGCCGTAATGTTGGTAAAGCTGATTCCGGGGTGTGTCAGCGCCAGCGTGACGCGATCCTCCTGCCGAAACAGCTCGCAGAGCGAGAACATCAGATACCGTTTGGCATTTCCGTAGACCTTTGATGCCTGCCGCCGCGTGGAAAAATCCACGTCGTTCGGGTCGCTTTTGGAATAATTGTGCGCAATACTGCCAACCGCCACCACTCTTCCGCCACGCTCCCGCAGCGTTGGAAGAAGCTCGCGGATCATGTAATAGGGGGATGCAAAGTTGATCTGAAACACATTGTCAAGTCCCGTTTCGCATTTGTGCCGCGGAATACTGTATGCCCCCGCGTTGTGGATCAAAACGTCGATCGGTTCTGCTTTCAGTGTTTCACAGGCGACTTTCACCGACGCAAGGCTTTCCAGATCCACGCCGATGCAACGGACAAGCGCCGCGGGATATTCGCGCATCAATTCCTCGCGAAAGCGCTCGGAGCGCTCTGCGTTGCGGTCCAAAAGGATCAGTGATGCACCAAGACCGGCAAGATGACGGCATAACTCACGTCCAAGCCCGCCCGTTGTTCCCGTAACCGCAACGGTTTTGCCAACGAGCGGGGCAGTGTTTTGTTGCAACCATACTTCTGTTTTCATAGCTTTGTTTTTGCGGAGCCGGTACCGGCATCCGTATCGAGATAGCGCCGAATGTTTTCCAACTGCTTTTCTGCCGCACGTCTGCCGATTTCATAAACAGCGCGCAGCTTTTCGGGATCCTTTTCCACGCGTCCGATGGGCAGTGCCTCGTCGGGGCGGATCACAAGCAAGCGCCCGTTTTGCTCTTGCGCGGCAATGTATTCCAGCATTTCGTTATACATCAAATGTCGGTTTGCCACCGCCTCCACCAAATTGGGGTATTTGCGGTATTTCCATTTGATCAGCGCCAGCGTTTCGTTTTTCTTTTTTTGATACCCCTTGGGCTGAGTCAGTACAGCAATGTTGCGGTTATAGCCGATGTCCTCAAAAAAGCGAACCGGAATCGAATCGGCAATCCCGCCGTCCAGTAATTTTTGACCCTCGATTTCCACAATTTGTGCCACAAGCGGCATGGAAGAGGAGGCACGGATCCAATCAAAGCCGCGATGATCAAAATCATCACAGCGTTTGTAAATTGCTTTGCCGCTTTCGATGTCGGTACACACGACGTAAAACTCCATCGGATTGCTGCGGTAGGTCTCAAAATCAAACACGTCGTATTTCATAGGAACCTCTTCGTAGCAAAACTGCGTGTTGAAGATGTTACCGGTTGTGAGCAGGGAACGGATTCCGCAATAGCGTTTATCGTTGCAAAAACGCGTATTGTAGCGCAAAACGCGACCGATTTGCCGCGATTTGTAATTGCATCCGAACGCCGCACCGGCGGATACTCCCACGGCACCGTCGAATTCGATGTTATTTTCCATCATAACGTCGATCACGCCTGCGGTGAACATTCCGCGCATGGCACCGCCCTCCAAAACCAATCCTTTTTTCATGTTACCTCCTTTTAGAACGCTACAGCCGCTGGCGGGAGCGATTGCTCCGTTTGTCTGCTCGGAAACGAATTTGGAGCCTAAATAACCAAAAGAGGCAGGGGCTTTCCCAATTCGTCAGTTTTTATTCGTGTGTTGCAAGTTTTGAAGGGGTTTTGGGGTGAGTCAAATGCGAAAAACGCATTTGGTACTCACCCCCGTCGTTTTTGCTTGACGGCAAAACGCCGTCATTTTTGCCCTTTTCATGTTTTTTGATCTGCATTTCAGATGCAAATCGGGCAAAAAACGCAAATTCCGCGCGTCAAAAAAGCCTACCGTCGGCTTTTTTGCGCAGGGGCTGCGCAAATGACGCAGCCCCAAAAACGCGTCCCTTTCAAATTTATGTGATTCTTGCGTTGGCTTACAGCTTGGTCAGGCGCGCGTAGGTCGCCATCAGCTTCTTTGTGCCGACCCGATCGAATGCGATCTCGTACAGCACGTCGGCGCCCATCGGCTTGACAGAGAGAATTTCCCCCTCGCCAAAGTTCAAGTGCCGCACGCGGTCGCCGGGGGCAAAGCTCTCGCGGCGGGAATTGCTTTTTTGCGTTGCCAATGGCTTTCCGACCGTGATCCTTTCGGCGGTGGAAAGCGGTTGCGATGCTTGGCGCATGGGAGTACGCGGAGCTGTGGGTGTAGTTTGTGCCTCGGAATAGTAGGTCCGCTTTTGTGCGGCGGGCGCTTCTGTGCCTCTGGAGCCGTAAACCGAGCGCCCAAAGCCTGCATAGCCGCTGTACGAAGGGGAAGGTGCGCCGTATCCCGTTACACGTACGGCACCCGCATCGGTATCGTCCAACTTATCGATCAGTGCTGTGGGAATTTCGCTGACAAAACGGGAAACGGGGTTATACATGGTTTGCCCGTAGAGCAGGCGGTTGCGCGTATGGATCATATACAGCGTCTTTTTTGCGCGTGTGATGGCAACGTACGCCAAGCGGCGTTCCTCCTCCATTTCGGCGTTGTCGGCGGTGATGGTCTGCATTCCGGGGAAGAGTCCGTCCTCCATGCCGGGCAGAAAGACGATGGGAAATTCCAAGCCCTTAGCGCTGTGGATGGTCATCATCACAACGGCATCTGCTGTTTCGTCGTAGCGGTCCACGTCGGCAACCAGCGCGGTCTCCTCCAAAAAGCCGGTCAGCGTCGGTTGCTCGTTGTCGTTGATGTATTCCAGAATACCGGATTTGAATTCATCCAAGTTTTCCAAACGGTCGGCTTCCTCGGCGCCTGCCGCCACCAGCATCTGGCGGTAACCGGAGCGATCCAGCACCGCGTCAAACAGAACGTCCAGCGCAACGCGCGAGGCAAGCTCGGTCAGCTCTTGAATCAAGCCTGAAAACTGCAACAGCGTGGGCGCACTGCGGGAAAGGGCAACGTAACGGTCAGCATGAGCGATGACTTCAAATTGACTGCAGTTTTGCTCCTGCGCGATCTCGGCAATGGCTTCCAGCGTTCTGGCGCCGATCTTTCGCCGCGGCTCATTGATGATGCGGTTCAGACGCGTGTTGTCATCGTGATTGCTGATCAGCTGAAGGTATGCAACCGCGTCGCGAATTTCCTTGCGGTCAGAGAATCGCGTTCCGCCCAGCACGCGGTAAGGGATCGCCGAGCGCGCAAAGGCTTTTTCGATGCTGTTTGCCTGCGCGTTGGTGCGATAGAGGACCGCAAAATCGCGATAGGTCGCCTCCTTGCGTGCCACCGTGCGCGAGACGGTGTCCACCACGTATCTCGCTTCCATATTCTGGTCATCGCAGAGCTTGAGCTGAATTTTTGCACCCTCACCCTGCGCCGTCCAAAGGGTTTTGCCCTTGCGCCCGGCGTTGTGAGAGATGACTGCGTTGGCGGCGTCCAGAATATTTTGCGTGGAACGGTAATTCTGCTCCAGCTTGATAGTTTTTGCTTCAGGATAGATCTTGTCAAAGGTTAAGATGTTTTCGATCGTAGCGCCGCGAAACCGGTAGATACTCTGGTCGTCGTCGCCCACCACCATCAGGTTCTTGTAAAAATCCGAGAGCAGAACGGTCAGCTGCAGCTGCGCCACATTCGTGTCCTGGAACTCGTCCACGCAAACGTACTGGAAGCGTTTTTGATACGCCTCCCGCACCTCCGGATATTTTTTGAGCAGGAGCACCGTTTGCATGATGATATCGTCAAAATCCAGCGCGTTGGATTCGCGCAGGAGCTGCTGGTATGCCTCGTAAACGCGCGCGATCTGCTTTTGCCGAAAGTCCTGTCCCGCCTCCATTGCGAACGCATCGGGGGAGAGCATTTTATCCTTGGCGCGGCTGACGGCGTTCATCACGCCCTTGACGGGCAGGAGCTTTTCGTCAATGTTACAACGCTGCATCGCGGCGATCATTGCCTTTTTGGTGTCGTCGGTATCGTAAATGGTAAAGCCGGTGCGGTAGCCCATTTTTTCGCCGTGCTGGCGCAAAATGCGCACACAGACCGAGTGAAAGGTACCCGTCCAGATATCGGTTGCAGTGGTGGCGTCCTCCGGGAACATCTTAGCAAGTCGCTCCTTGATCTCGTTTGCCGCCTTGTTCGTAAAGGTGATGGCAAGAATCCGATAGGGCGCGCAGGCGTTGTTTGTGAACTGCGGCAGGATGTGTTGCTCGATCGCCTCCGGCTGGAGCACCAGGGCGCGCTGCAGCTCGGCAATGCGTTCTTCATCGGTTCCGTAAGGGACGTAGTTGCTGAAGTAGGCGTTGCCGTAGCGGATGATAAATGCGATGCGGCGCACGAGCACGGTGGTTTTTCCGCTCCCCGCGCCTGCCAGCACCAAAAGGGGATTGTTGACGGTGAAAACCGCTTCGCGCTGACGCTCGTTCAATGTTTCGTAGGCTTTGTCAAACAGCGCGCGCTTGGCGGCTAGATAACGTTCTTCAATACTTTGCATGAGGATCCTTTCGTATCGTAGATAAATATCAGGTGAGCAGGCGTACGATCGACACGGTCAGCCATACGGCAAGGCATACGGCAGACAGTGGCGACAGCACAGAAAACAGCAGGTGTTGCGGATAGAGTTTGAAGGGAACGGCGGTGGTATAAGAGGAATCCGCGTTCTTTTTGGCGTAGATATGATAGATCTTTCTTGCTTCGCCCGCCGCAAACGCCGCGAACAGCAGAAAGAGGACGATCAAGCAGAACAGAAAGATCTCGTTGCTTCCCGCGTTGACGTAGAAGGCGGAAAGATAAGGCTGCCCGAACAGACAGAAAATGTTGTAGCCCAGATGCAACAAAAAGGGGGCTAAAAACGAGCGTGTGGCGTACATGGCGCCTGCCAGCAGGACTCCCAAAAGCAGATAGGTCAAAAAAAGTTGGAAGGAGAAGTGTAGCATGGCAAAGCAGAGTGCGCTGACCGTGACGGAGACGCCGACGCCGTATTTTTCGTACTCGGCGCAAAGGAGCGAGCGGAACACCAGCTCCTCACAAAACGCAGGGAGCAGGGCGTAGGCTAAGATCGCGTACACCGTTTCGGCTGTGCCTCCCATGTGTGCCACGAAGGTGCCGTACAGCGTAAAATTGCCGCTGAGGGTTTCGATCCCTCCCGTCAGAATGGAGGTCAGCAGGCTTCCCGTGATCATAACGACCAAAAGGAAAAGCAGAAAAAATAGGTGGCTTGGCTGAATGAGGCGCATACGGATCCGATCCGAAAATTTTTCGCCCTTGATCTTGCAATACAAAACGGCGGGGACAGCAAAGATCAGAATTTGCAACAGAATGACGCCGATGTATTCGTTTTCACGGTTGAGAAGGTTCGCATCCACCGGGCGGGAGAGCAACAGCAGCACAAAGGTACACAGCACCAGTGCGAGCGGGGCGTGCAGAGGCTTGACCGTACTTTCGCTCCTTGCCTGCCATAGCGCCTTCCACGCGCCCTTGATTTGGTTCACGAGGTCTTTTGCGGTCTGGCTTTTGCGGGCGGATGCTTTGTCGGCTTGCGATTCCTGCTCGGAGTGTGCCGCTTCTTGCGCGGGTATGGAGGGCGCGACCTGTCGGAAGCCGTGCTCGGTGACGAGATGAGCGGCGGGCAGATCGTGTGCCTCGGTCGGGATCGAGCGGAGCATCATGCGGGAATATACTGCCCCCACCGTAACACCGGGGAAGGTAGCAAGATAACGGTCGTAATAGCCCTTTCCGTAACCCAGGCGGTTGCCTGCGGGATCAAAGGACAGCCCCGGCAAAATGCAGAGCGCATGCTTGTCCGGCACGCATATGGGAGCGTCGGCGGGGGGCTCCGGGATTCCGTAAGCCCCCTTTGTCAGCCTTGCGTCCGTGTTGAGAAGGTAAAATTCCATGGTGCCGCGTTCCGTATCGCAACGCGGGAAAGCGATGGGAATGTTGCGCTCCCGTGCCACGCGCGCCAAGGGGAGCAGATTGATCTCGCCCTCCATCGGAGCGTACAGCAACAGCATCGAGGCGTTTTGAAACAGCTTCGATGCGGCAACCTGCTGTACAATGGCAGCGTCCAGCTCCTTTTTTTGCCCGTCGGGAACGGTTTTTCGCCTCTCCCGAAGCAATTTTCGCAACTCGTTTTTGGTCATGTCAATCTGCCAATACGGCGGTGCGGAGCTTTTCGGCCGTTTCATCACCCTTCAGTACGCGCACCAATGCAAGTCCGAATTCCAATGCCACGCCCATGCCTGCGGCGGTGATCAGCTTTCCGTCTGTGACCACTCGCACGCCGGCAGCCGGCAGGGTTGCACCGAGGAGCTGATCCTCAAAGCCCGGAAAGCAGACAGCGGTTTTGCCCTTCAGGTATCCGCGCTTTCCAAGCACCGAGGGGGCGGTGCAAATGGCGGCAAGGTAGGCATCGGAGGCAACGGCGGCGCGCAAAGCGGCGTCTACGGTGCGGCTTTCGTCCAAATGTCTCGTGCCGGGCATTCCGCCGGGGAGGATGATCATCTCCGGCTTTGCGTCCCGAAACATGGTGTCCGGGATATCCGCCTGCACGGGAATGCCGTGCGCACCGAGGATCGTGTCTCCTCCAATACCCACGGTGGTAACGGTACAGCCCGCGCGGCGGAGCAGATCCAGGGGAGCGAGTGCCTCTACTTCTTCAAATCCGTTTGCCAAAAACATATAAATCATGATTGTTTTCCTCCTTATTTTCCTGCCGTCAGGCGAATGAGTAATTTGAGATTGTCGGGTTGTACCTTTGCCTCGTGCGCGGCACGGTTGCGGCGGATCTCCCCGCACTTGGTACAGCGGTGCAGGATGACGTACCCCCGACGCGGATCCGGCTCGGTGCGGATCGGTTCCATCTCGCCTCCGCATTCGTTGGCGCGGTCACCGGGGTTGATATCCACGTGCTTTGACCAAAGACAAAACGGACAGTGATTGCGCGAGGTATATCCCAGCGGCTCCACCTGCTTTTGACAGTGTGTGCAGATAAACCCGCTGTCGTTTTTGCTGAACCGTTTTTGCTCCATTCCGTACTCCTCCCGACAAATAAGATTAACTTATATATTAACATATTATAGGGAAAAAGTCAAGGCGGTTTTTGTGAAAATACAGAATTTTCCGCGCGGGGTGGGAGCGGGGATTCTTTTGCTTGACGTTCTTTTTTCCGGATAAATCTCTTGACAAGGCGCGCTTTTTGTTGTATAATGAAAACGATGTTATATTTCATGCTCAGGAGGACCGAAATGGAACAAACAAAATTGGAAGCACTTCGCCATGCGGCGAACGAGATCCGCATCGGGATCATCAAGGGAACCCACGCGGCAAAATCCGGACATCCCGGAGGCTCGCTGTCGATTGCAGACGTGCTTGCGTATCTGTATTTTGAGGAGATGAATATTGATCCCGCACAGCCGCAGATGGCGGAGCGCGATCGCTTTGTCCTTTCGAAGGGACACTGTGCGCCCGCTCTTTACGCAACGCTGGCAAACCGCGGTTATTTTCCCGTGGAGGAGCTGACGACCCTGCGTAAGATCGGCTCCCGTTTGCAGGGACATCCCGATATGACGCTGACCCCCGGTGTGGATATGTCGGCAGGCTCGCTGGGACTTGGTATCAGCTCGGCGGCAGGCATGGCTTTGGCGGGCAAGATCGACGGAAAAAGCTACCGCGTTTATACCGTTGTCGGTGACGGCGAGAGCGAGGAGGGGCAGGTTTGGGAGGCGTGTATGTTTGCCGCGCACTACAAGCTGGACAACCTTTGCGTGGTAGTGGACTGGAACGGCTTGCAGATCGACGGCCCCGTGGCTGAGGTCATGAACCCCACACCGCACGACAAAAAGCTGGAGGCATTCGGCTTCCACGTCATTTCCATTGACGGTCACGATTTTGATCAGATCAAGGCGGCGTTTGACGAGGCAAAGACCGTGAAGGGCAAGCCGACCGCCATCATCGCAAAAACGGTTAAGGGCAAGGGCGTTTCCTTCATGGAAAACAAGGTCAACTGGCACGGTGCGGCTCCCAACGATGAGCAATGCGCGCAGGCGTTGGCAGAGCTGAATGCGTAAGGGGGAGAGAACAATGGCAGAAAAACTGGCAACGAGAGAGGCTTACGGCGCGGCTCTGGTAGAGCTTGCCGACAAATATGATTTTGTGGTGCTGGACGCCGACCTGGCGGAAGCGACCAAAACGGTGAAATTCAAAAAGGCGTGCCCCGAAAGATTTTTTGATTGCGGCATTGCCGAGGGAAATATGATGAGCGTTGCGGCAGGAATTGCGACCACGGGCAAGACCGTGTTTGCCTCCAGCTTTGCAATGTTTGCCGCAGGCAGAGCCTTTGAGCAGGTGCGCAACTCCATCGGATATCCGCACCTCAACGTCAAAATCGGTGCAACGCACGCGGGTATTACCGTGGGCGAGGACGGTGCAACGCACCAATGCAACGAGGACATCGCGCTGATGCGCACCATTCCGGGGATGACGGTCGTCAACCCGTCCGATGCAGTGGAAGCAAAGGCAGCGGTTGAGGCGGCACTTTCTACCAACGGCCCGTTCTATCTGCGTTTTGGCAGATTTGCGGTTCCGGTGATCAACGACTGCCCCGAATACAAATTTGAGCTTGGCAAGGGCGTTTGCCTGGCAGACGGTAAGGATGTGACCATTGTTGCCACGGGTCTGATGGTTTCCGTAGCGCTGGAGGCGCGTGAGCTGCTTGCCGCCGAGGGAATTGACGCGCGGGTGATCAACATCCACACGATCAAGCCCATTGACCGCGACATTCTGGCAAAGGCCGCTGCCGAAACGGGCGCTTTGGTGACCGCAGAGGAGCACAATGTCATCGGCGGCTTGGGCGCGGCTGTGACCGAGGCGATTTGCGAGACGGTTCCGGTTCCCGTGATCCGCGTGGGCATGAATGATACCTACGGACATTCCGGTACGGTTCCCGCGCTTCTGGAGGCGTACGGTCTGACGCCCGCGAAAATTGCGGAGAGCGCGAAAAAAGCAATTTCGATGAAGAAATAAAAATTGACGGCGGCGAGGATTTTTCTCGCCGCCGTTGTTGATTGTTTAATGAAAGGGGCTGATTCATAGCATTAACAAACTATGAACAGCTTGTTTAAAAATAACAAAAACCCAGGGTCAAATCAATTGATTGATCTTGGTTTTTTGTTCGCTTTTACTATGGCTGAAGTCAAAAAAATCAACTTGACTCAGCCCCTCTAAAAAACTTTAGCTTTGCACAGTTCCCGCCGCAGCGGTAGGGGCGGATTGTCAAGCAAGTGCAACACCAAAAAACGCTTCAAAAGGTGAAAGCCACCCCAAACATTTTTTAGGTCTTAAGTTAATAGATAAAACAATATTTTGCAAACTTTCATTATCCAAAGAGTGGAAATTGTAGCCTTTAGGGAAGAAAAATCTTAAAATATCATTGGTATTTTCATTAGTGCCACGTTGCCAAGGCTTATGAGGTTCCGCAAAATACACTTCCGTATTGAGACTTAATTCTAATTCTCTAAACTCGGAAAATTCTGAGCCATTATCTAAAGAAATACTTTTCACTGGTTTGCCTTCAAGTAAAAATTCAATCATTTCTCTTGTTTCTTTGGATGAACGGCTATGTATCAATCCAGCACAAAGGAAACGGTTTTTTCTGTCTACCAGCGTGACCAATAACCCTTTTCCTACTCCACCATATACAGTATCCCCCTCCCAATCTCCAATTCTGGAACGGGTTTTAATGACATCAAGCCATTGAGGAATAATACGGTCGGGTTGGATTGTATTGCAATTAGAATTCATGTGGCATCTATGTTTGTCTCTACGGCGCAGATGTTCTTTAGCTGTAATTTTAGGGAATCTCTTGGCTTTAATTGCTCTGTAAAGGGTGGAAACACAAAGCTTTTTTCTCTCCGGATAACGCAGCTCCCAACGTCCGCATATTTGTTCCGGTGTCCAATATTGCTCCAAATGACTTACAATAAAATCCCATTCAAGTGTGTTGGGTTGCAAAACGAAGCGATTTTGTTCACGTCTGCGGCGTATATACAGGTTTTGAGCACGCCAATAGTTATACCAATATTTGTTGTCGGGTTTGCTGTGGGGTTTGTATTTAGCCCTGTTTCTATTAATCTCTCGGCTGATCGAGGATGGACTTCTTTCGAGAAGATCTGCAATTTTTCGAAAACTTAGTCCTTCCGACAAAAATTGTTGTAGACATTTTCGTTCTTCTGTGGTAAAATGTTTGTAGGGCTTCATGCTGACCTCCGTATAGATGTTTGTTGTGGTGACTACATTCTACACTTTGGACGGCATGAAGTCTATACTTTTGCCCGAATTTGTATTTTTTCGTTCAAGGCTACGCCTTTCTCTCAAAAATACAAATTCATTATTCTATTGTTTTATCTTAAATTCTACGAGGGTGTTGCACTTCGTATTATAACATACCAGGCTCCCCTGTGTAAGGGGAGCTGTCAGCGAAGCTGACTGAGGGGTTGTACTCGTGGAAAATCAAGAAAAACAATCCCTCCTGCTCGCTACGCGAGCCAATTTGCTTGCAAATTTTCTCCCATTTACACAAAGGAGGCTAAAGGATAGTTGCCACATCTGTGGCGGTGGGGCAACTACCACAAGTGGCAGATAGTTCGACGAGCCTTAAGGCTCAGCGTATGGAATGCCCCACGGGGCTTGTGCAAGCCACCGGCATGGCCGGTGGTCATGACTTGTTCAGATTTCCAAGCCGCGACGGATCTCTGCGGCTCTCTTCTCGATGTCCGCCTCCGTC
The DNA here is from genome assembly GCA_017452665.1 of Clostridia bacterium. Lineage (GTDB taxonomy): Bacteria > Bacillota > Clostridia > Oscillospirales > CAG-272 > UMGS1865. The sequence continues at coordinate 24,237 of JAFTLZ010000066.1, read as the reverse complement.
CAATCCGGATTGATGCTGAAATGCGCACATTTGGCAAGTCTTTCAAGGCTTGCCGCACACATATCGGGGGAATAATCGGGCACACGGTTTGCCGGCATCTTGAACGGATCCATCAAGGGATGCGCCGCGCCCCGCTTGCCCATGATCACGTCCCAGTTGCTGTAAACGTGCTTGCCCGTTTTGATGGGAAGCGTGACACCGCTGACCGCTTCGGAAAAGCGGAGTGCCTCCTCTGCCGTTTCAAAGCGCATGGTGCAAACCATTGCGCTTTCGCCGTCGGGATCGTTGCAAGGAATCAGATTTGCCTTGCATCCGATCGCCTCGCAGAGCAGCCTTTTGTTTTTGTGGAGATCATGAACAATTCCGTCCAGCTTTTTGAGCTGCTCGCGCAAAATTGCCGCTGTGATTTCGTTTGCGCGGTACTCGGTGCCGCAGAAGGGTTCGACGGAGAAATCCTCCATTTGATTTCCAAAATAAGCGATTGCACTGCTATCGTGATGAATCAGCGCCTTTTCAAAAATTTGTCTGCTGTTTGTCAAAAGTGCGCCGCCCTCGCCCGCACTGATGATTTTGAAATAGTTGAAGCTGAATGCGCCCGCATTGCCGATGGTGCCGACGAATTTTCCATGATAAGATGTCCCCACTGCTTGGCAAGCGTCCTCCAATACCATCAGATTGTGCTTTTTTGCAATCGCGGTGATCGCATCCATATTGCAGGGATAGCCCTGCATATGCACGGGCAGGATGACCTTGGTACGCTCGGTGATTTTGCGCTCCACGTCTGCGGGATCAATCATCAGGCTGTCATCGATCTCGGCAATGATCGGAATGGCTCCGACCGCAACGACTGCGATGGCGGTTGCAATGTAGGTGTAGGCGGGAATGATGACCTCATCTCCGGGACCGACGCCCATACCGATCAGGGCAGAGATCAAAGCCGCCTTGCCGGAGGTCATCAAAATCGTGTGATCGGTGTGAAAATATGCCTTTAGCTCCTCCTCGAAATGATAGGTTTCCTGTGCTCCTCCGTTGACCTTAAACAGTTCCTTGGAATCGATCACGCGTGCAACCGCGTCCTTTTCTTCTTGTCCGATTCTATACATTTCGTTCCTTCCTTTCTTCGTTCAGTTTTTGAATGTTCTTGAGTGTTTCCAAAACGAGTTGCGTGTCGCTGTCGGCGCGATATCCCTGTACATCTCCGTTTAAGAACATTCCGACCTCGTATCCGCCACGGCAGATCTGGTCCTCGGTGACGAAGTATCCGTCGGCACCGTTTGCGTTGGAAAGCGAAAGCACACGGCTGTTCTTGACCTCGCGGGCAATCCGCAAACCGATCTCGGAGAACAGCTCGTAAGGGAAGCTTACGAAGGTGACCTCGCCCAGCCGGATCAGAGATTGCGGGAAGGTGCGATAGGGTACCTCCTTGTAGTTGCTCTCGTAAGAGTTGATTACCTGGCGATAATGCTCATTCATAGCAGCACCGATATTGACGGTGTTGGCTTTATATTTTTCATATTCCTTTTGTGCCTCCTCCAGCGGGATCCGCTTTTCCAAGGGGACGGCAACGGGGGCGCACAGCACGGAGAGCTCTGCGTCACAGTAGCTGTGCACGGTATGATAGATTTTGACCGCATCCTGCGCAGCAACACCGCCAAGCTCCAGTGCAAGCTGCAGGTTTGCCGTTGTCCAACCGTTTGTCAGGCGCGGGCCGACATCTCCCTCCGGACCGTTTAAGAATGCGGTGATTCCTCCGCTGATTTCCTCCAAACGATCGATCATCACGCCTGCCCAATCGCGCGTGATTTCGGTGTTTTTTCCAGCACCGGTGCAATGCGCGCCGTAGTGAATGATGTTTGCAACGCATTTGTCATCCTCATCTGCGAAGGAGAGAACCGTCATTTTTGGATCGAACGCGCCCCACGGATTTTGTCCCAGCGCGATGGAGCCGTCTTTTTTGATTTCGCGGCGGTTGATGCCGACAAGGCTTTCCCCAACGCCGACACCCATGCGAACAGGCTGCGTATGTCCGATTGCGGTACGAACGGCAGCGTGGAGACGGGGGATGAAGATGCTCTCGCAGTATTCCATATCGATCTCTCCCCAGCCGTATTCTCCCATCAGATTGGGGCCGGAGTGCGTGTGCGTGGCACATAAAATGATGTTGCTTTTCGGAATCCCAAATTCTGTCTCCAGCCCTGCTAAAAGGCGGTTGCAAAGCGCGGTTTGAATTTCGCATACCGTTGCACTGATCATCAATGCGTTTATGTTGCCTTTTTGAAAAAAGAATGCGGTGACGGTCAGATTATCTGCGACCGATTCGGAATGATGATCGGGCTCGTACCCGCAAAGAGTGCCGCCGACGGCAGGGGTGATGATCTCACGCCCGATGCCGAGCTGTAGTTGATTCATAACAGTTCCTCCTTTGGCTTTTTCGTTATATTTATGATACACGATGTCAGGCGCTTTTTCAATCCCTTTTTATATGCAAAAATTCGCAAAAATTTACTTTTTATGATTGACGCGCGCCATAGAATGATGTATAATAATATCATATAGGGACGGGAGGTGAGAAGATGCTTTACCAGAAGATGCTTGGCAGGGACAAAAGCTACGTTGCCTTTGTATGCGGAATCGGAAATTTTGCGGTACACAGGCATCCTGAGATCGAGCTCAGCTACTGTCTGGAAGGCTCGTATGAGTTGTACATTGAGCATACTGTCTACCGTATGCAAAAGGGAGATCTGGCGATGATAGGTGCCATGTCGGCGCATGAATATGCCGGGGATGGGAACAACCGATGCCTGACGCTGGAGGTTGGACCGATGTTTTTGGAGTCGTACTATTCTGCGCTTTCCAAGGCGTCTTTTTCCTCACCGATCCTGCATCTTGGAAACCTTGAAAATGAAAATGCGGATCTTCTTCAGTTGCGTATGCTCCTTTCGGAAACTGCGAAGCTTTGCATTGAAAAAAACGAATTTTCAGATTTGCGAATTAAGGGGAAGCTATGCGAAACCTGCGCTTGTATTCTCAAAAATTTCCCGGAAACCGCCGCGGTGTCGGGGAAAATGCGTACGCTCTCCAACGTGGAGTCCGCACTGGAGCGGATCAGAACGCGGTATGCTGAGCCGTTGCGTATTGAAGAGGTTGCCGCCTGCAGCGGATACAACAAAAGCAACTTTTGCAAGGTGTTTAAGCGCGTTACGGGAGAAACCTTTCACCATGCCTTAAATCAGCGGCGCGTGGAGGTTGCCTGCAATTTTCTTTCCCTGACCTCCGACAGCGTTGAAAGCATTGCACAGCAGACCGGCTTTGGCGATGCGAAGAGCTTTTGCCGTGTGTTCAAGAGCTTGACGGGGATGACTCCGAATACCTACCGAAGGCAAAACGAATTTTAATTGCTTGAAAGGAAAGCGTTATGAAGTATATTTTAGCATCCAAATCTCCGCGGAGAAAAGAAATTCTGGAAACACTGGGGCTACCCTTTGAGGTGGTGACCGCCGACACGGATGAGAGCTGTGACGAAGCAGACCCGCGCGCGCTGGTGGAGGCGCTTGCTTTGCGCAAGGGACTTGCGGTAAAAGATGCCTTGCTTGCCGCAGGGCGGGAGCTTTCGGACACGGTCATTATTTCCTCGGACACCGTGGTTGCCATTGACGGAGAAATCCTCGGAAAGCCGCGCGACGAGGAGGACGCCTGTCGGATGCTGCGGCTGTATTCGGGCAGGCGGCACGAGGTGGTCAGCGGTATTTGTTTGATCGGCACGGATCGCCAAGGGGTATCTCACGAAGTGACCGAGGTGGAGTTCGATGCTTTGGACGAGGAGACGATCCGGCACTACGTGCGGCTGTCTCAACCCTACGACAAAGCGGGGGCGTATGCCATTCAAGGCTTGGCGTCTGCGTATATCAAGGGCATCCGCGGAGACTATTTTAACGTGGTAGGGCTCCCCGTGCACCGCATGAATCGACTTTATTTTGAAATTTTTGGAGAAAATTTGCTGTAAGGGGTAGTCAAATACCAATCTTTATGTTATAATTTATTATGGTGAAGTCTAATTTGATGCCGCATGGCAGACGGGGAGGTGAGCGCCGATGGCAAAGCAGATCGGAATTGATCTGGGTACGTCAAATACTATGATCTATCTCAAGGACAAGGGCATCGTTCTGCGTGCTCCCTCGGTGGTGGCGCTGGATCGCGTGACGCAGGAGGTGATTGCCTCCGGAACGACAGCGAAGCGCATGGTCGGAAAAACGCCGGGCAATATTCTGGCGTTGCGCCCCCTGAAGGACGGCGTGATCACCGACCTCAAGACGACCTCGCTGATGCTGCACGATTTTTTTGAGCGCATGGATATGACCTCGATGTTCAGCCGCCCGGCGGCGCTGGTATGTATTCCGTACGGTGTTACGGGGGTAGAGCAGCGTGCAGTTGAGGATGCAACGGCAGAGGCAGGTGCGAAAAACGTGGAGCTGATTGACGAGCCGATCGCCGCGGCGGTCGGTGCGGGCATTGCCATCTCCAAGGCGCGCGGCGCGATGCTGGTGGATCTTGGCGGCGGAGTGTCCGAAACTGCGGTGATCAGCCTTGGCGGTGTGGTGCAATCCAACTCCTTGCGCATTGCGGGGAACGAGCTGGATCTTGCCATTGTCAACTATCTCAAGCAAACGCGCAACCTGCTGATTGGGGACATCACTGCCGAATATTTGAAAAAAAAGATCGGAACCGCGATGCCGGACATTGACCGCGGGAGTGCGGAGGTATGCGGACGGGATTTGCGCACGGGTCTTGCGGTGCGCATTGAGGTCAGCTCTGCCGAGATCCGCGAGGCAATTCGGGAGCCGCTTTCCGAGATCATTTCGATGGTGAAGATGACACTGGAGGAAACTCCGCCTGAGCTTTCTGCCGATATTTTCGATTTTGGAATCGTTATGGTGGGGGGAGGCTCGCTCCTGCCGGGAATCGACCGTGCCATCAGCGAGCGCACGGGCATCCGCGTAAGCATTGCAAAGCGCCCCTTGGATGCGGTTTGCATGGGACTTGGCAAAATGCTGCAAAGCGCGGGAGATTTTTCGGAGTTTACAAAGTATAAGCGCTAATAGATACATCATAGCCGCGCATAGAAGCTTGCGGCGGGACAACCGGGGGATTGCAAGCATTTCCCCCGTGTTTCTTATCATTCGTCAGGAGGTTTTTTATGAATTCCTATTTTCCACAGATGCCGACGCCGCCCGAACAGCGTCCGAAGCGAGATCTGTTTCGCGAACGGCTGCAGATTGCGGGGCCGGCGTTGGGGATTTCCTTTATTTTTCTGTTTTCCATGATGGTGCAGTGGGTGATCGTTGCGCTGGTCAGCCGATTCGCTCCGCAAATTACGGATGCGGATTGGTATCGGTGGATGCTCTCGTCGGTCTCCATGTACGTGTTTGCCATGCCACTCTCTGTCTGTTTCTACCGTTTGAGCAGATCGGAGCCGCCCGAAAAGAAAAAGCTGAGTCTGCCCGTGTTTCTCGGTCTTATGGCTGTTTGCTTTGGGCTGACCTATGCCGGGAACTACATTGGTCTGTTTGTCAATGCGGTCATCAGCTTTTTGACGGGGCAGGAGGTCGTGAACGAGCTGGAAACGCTGACCACAGCCTCACCGCTTTGGGTCAATTTGCTGTGCGTTGGAATTCTGGCGCCGATTCTGGAGGAGATCTTTTACCGCAAAATGGTGATCGACCGCTTGCGCCGTTACGGAGATCTGCCTGCAATCCTGATCTCCGGAATTGCGTTTGGCTTGATTCACGGCAACTTTGGGCAGTTCTTTTATGCGGCAATGCTTGGAATGGTGTTCGGGTACATTTATATCAACACGGGAAACATTCTGCACACGGTCCTTTTGCACATGGCGATCAATTTGGTGGGCGGTGTTTACAGCAGTGAGATGCTCAAGCTTTTGGATACCGAGCTGCTGGCAAGCGACCCGATGGCAGCACTGTCGCAGAACACTGCAGGCGTTGTGATGTATATTTTGTATCTGCTCTTTTTGATGCTGGTGTTTGTTGGCTCCATCGTGTCGGCAGTGCTGCTGATTGTTTACAAGCGAAAGCCCTTCAAAAAAGCCGAACAGCCTTTGAGCGCCGGTGAATGGGGGCGCGTGATCTTGCTCAATCCCGCCGTTTGGGTGTTTGCCTTTTTGGTTTTGCTGCTGTTTTTATCCAGTTACATGGTGTAATTGCTTTTTAAAATCGCCTTATTTTCGGGAAAGGAGGGAGCGCTTTGCAAGCGAATCGGAATCATTCGGTGCGCTATCTTGCCATTGTGCTGGTGTTTTGCGTAATTTGTGTGATCTATCTTGGGCGGCTGTTTTATATTCAGATTGCCGGGCGGGAGAACACCTACGATACGGGAACCACCACGCGTCAGGTAACCGTGCAGGCCGTGCGGGGCGAGATTTACGACCGCAACGGAAAGAAGCTGGTTTCCAACAGCTATACATACGATTTAAAGCTTTCGTACAACCGATTTTCGGCGTTGCGCGTGCAGGAGAAAAACGAGGTCTGCCTGCAACTGGCGCAGGCTTTGCGTGCGTGCGATGCGGAGGATTCCCACACGGAGCGCTTTTTCCCGTTTGAAGGGAGCTATTATCCGTATTACTACTACAACGAAGAAACGACCGACGGAGATTCGCTCCGCTATTACCGATTGGGGCGGGTGTTGAGCGATCTTGGGCTTGATGACGACACCAGTGCGGAGGAGCTACGCGATCACTACGTGGAGGTCTATCAGCTTTTGGCAACCGATGCCGACGGCAACCGACTGTATGACGATGACGAGATCGACACGCTGATCCATCTGTATTACGATATGGATGCGTTGCGTTTTCGCAGTACCGGGGAGTATAGCTTTGCGACCGATGCGGATATGACGCTGATGACCTACGTCAAGGAGCGAAATCTGTCGGCGGTGGATTTTATGATCAACATCGAACGCGTGTATAGCTATCCTGGCTATGCCTCCCATATTCTCGGAACGGTGGGGCCGATTTATTCGGAGGAATGGGAGTATTACAACGAGCAGGGCTATCAGATGAACGCCATTGTCGGAAAGACCGGCTGTGAATCGGCGTTTGAGGAATATCTGCGCGGTACCGACGGGATTCTTTTGATCGAGGAGGATTCAGCCGGAAATATCGTGAACGTGACCGTAAAAAAAGAACCGGTTGCGGGCTGTGACGTTTATCTGACGGTTGACATGGATTTGCAGATTGCTGCCGAGGACGGTCTGGCGGAAAACGTGGCGTACGTTTCCGACCGTGCAACAAGTGTGGCAACGGGAAGCGAGTGTCGGGCAGGCGCCACGGTGGTGATGGATCCCGACACCTTTGAGGTGCTTGCGATCGCGTCCTATCCGACCTATGATCTGTCTACCTACAATGCGAATTATGATGTGCTGGCAGGCAATGAGGATCAACCCTTGCTGAACCGTGCACTGAACGGCTATTACGCGCCGGGCTCTACGTTTAAGCTTGGTATGGCGGCGGTTGGACTGATGGAAGAAGCGGTTACCGCAAACACTGTGATCTCCTGCGTTGGGAAATACCCTTCTGCCGGATTTGTGGGGGGCGTTGGTTGCTCCACCTACGGAGATAACCATTGGGGCGGCGTGGATGTTGTGCACGCGATTGCATACTCCTGCAACAGCTTTTTCTGCGAGCTTGGCACCCGATTGGGCATTGAGACGATGGAGCGCTATATGAGCCGTTTTGGCTTTGGGGAATCCACGGGCTTTGAGCTGGGCGGAACTTCCGGTGTGTTGGCGGGGCCGACCTACCGCGGTGAGATTCACGGTGACGCTTGGACAACGGGTAACACCTGGCATGCGTCGATCGGGCAATCCGATACGCAGGCATCCCCCTTGCAGCTGGCTTGCTACGTCAGCACGCTGGTCAACGGCGGAACGCGCTACACGGCGCATCTGCTGCATAGCGTTTATAAGGTAGGGAACAGCGAGCCGATTTACCTTTTTGCGCAGACCGAGGACACGGTATTGGATTCCATCGAGATTCCAACCGCGGTGCTGGATACGGTATTTGAGGGGATGCGCGAGGTGGTAGCGAACAGCTCGGTGATCCGACGCTGGATCAATTCCTCCATCCCCGTGACCGTAGGCGGAAAGACCGGTACGGCGCAGACGGGAACCGAATGTGATAACGCGTTGTTTGTGTGTGCGGCGCCTTACGACGATCCCGAAATCGTCATTGCGACCGTGCTTGAGCAAGGCTATACGGGCGGTTACGCCGCGCTGACAGCGGGACGCGTGCTGGAGAAATACTACAGCGAGAGCGGGGAATAAATGAACGGGGTTGTTTTGAAAAAAACTCGATTTTTTGTGGGGGACTTTTGAAAAAGGATGCGATTATTGGGGAAACTTTTGAAAAAGTTTCCCCAAACCCCTTCAAAACTTTCAACGCATGAATAAAAATTGGCGAGGCAGGGAAGCTCCTGCCTCGTTCGTTTATTTAGTACCTAAATTTGTTTCCGAGCAGACAGCCAAAACAATGGCTCCCGCGAGCGGCTGGGTACCGCCACCTCATCCGCTCCACATATCATCTATGAAGAAGGCTCGCAGCTAAATTTCAAAATTACTCCCCCCGTGTGTCATCTCTGAGAAGGCTCGCAAGCTCGCCAGTCGAACCCGTAGGGCGATGCGAAGCATCGGGATATACAAACAACTTTCATCAGCCGCGTGCAAAGCTAACTAAGAGGGGACAACCATGGAGCATTTAAGACTGGTAGTGCGATCTAATCGTTCCGTCTGTTCTCTTGCAAAATCTTACAATGGCAAAATAAAAAACGAGGTAGGATCTTTCCCACCTCGTCAGTTTTATTCGCATAGTGAAAGTTTTGAAAGGATGGGGGTGAGTCAAATGCGAAAAGTCGCATTTGGTACTCACCCCGTCGTTTTTGCTTGACGGCTAAACGCCGTCATTTTTGCCATTTTGATGGTTTTTGATCTGTATTTCGGATACAAAACGGGCAAAAAACGCAAATTCCGCGCATCAAAAAAGCCTACCGTCGGCTTTTTTGCGCAGGGGCTACGCAAATAACGCAGCCCCTTTATGTGAAATCAATATCCGGTAATGTTGTTTTCCGCCTTTGCCAGCTTGACGATGCGGCTGGTACCGAGGCGGTCGGCTCCCAGCTTGATGAATTCGGCGGCGTCGTTCAAGGATGCGATCCCGCCTGCCGCCTTGATCTTGACGTGCGGTGCCACGTGCGTAGCAAACAGCGCGATGTCATGTGTGGTGGCTCCCGCAGTGGAAAAGCCGGTGGAGGTTTTGATATAGTCCGCGCCGGAGTGCGAAACGATCTCGCACATTTTGATTTTTTCGTCATCGGTGAGCAGGCAGGTCTCGATAATGACCTTCAAAATTTTATTGCCGCAAGCCGCCTTGATCTCGCGGATCTCCTCTAAAATGGCGTCGTAGCGCTTATCCTTCAGCATTCCGATGTTGATTACCATGTCGATTTCATCGGCTCCGTTTGCAATGGCGTCCTCGGTTTCGGCAACCTTGACCTTGGTGGTGGAGTAGCCGTTCGGAAAGCCGATGACGGTACAGATAGGGAGCTTGTCGCCCACGTATTTTTTTGCCATGGCAACGTAGCACGCGGGGATGCAGACAGATGCCGTATGATAGCGGATGCCGTCGTCGCACAGTGCTTTGATTTCGGTCTCGGTTGCGGTTTGCGAGAGTAGGGTGTGGTCACATTTTTTGAGTATTTCCAGGATGTCTATCATAGTTTTTTTCCTCCGTTTTTTCAATCCAGCATTTATGGCACATTGCAATATAGCGGTCATTGCCTCCGAGGCAGAGTTGATCTCCCACGGTGATGACATTTCCCTCATCGTCAATGCGGGCGTTGACCATTGCTTTTGCGCCGCAGGCGCAAATGGTTTTGATTTCGGCAATCGAGTCGGCAACCTCAAACAAGCGCAGGCTGCCGGGAAAGACGTGTGTCAGAAAATCGGTACGCAGACCGAAGCAGAGCACCGGAATGCTTTGAAAGTTGACGATGCGGCGGAGCTGATCGATTTGCACAGGGGAAAAGAACTGCGATTCGTCGGCAATGATAACGTCGGCGTCGGAATGCTTTTGCAAAAAGATTTCGTACAGATCGTCCCCGTCAGCGATTGCATCGCAGGGAGATTCCAGCCCGATGCGGGAGCGGAGCAAAGCTTTGCCGTCGCGGGTGTCGGTTGCGGGCTTGATCAGCCAGACCTTCATGCCGCGTTCCTCATAGTTGAATTTGGTGATCAGCGCTTGGGCGGTTTTGGACGAGCCCATGGCGCCGTATTTGAAGTATAATTTTGCCATACTGTTTTCCGTTTCTATATTGATTTTTCAAAATTCGCAGGTTCAAGCGCAGAAAAGATTGTCGCGTGTATCTGCGGGAATGGAAAAGAGACCGTAGCGCTTGCCATGGGGAAGATTCCAAACGGCAACGGCAAGGATGACCTCGGATTCGGTGAGCGAGCCGAGGATGGATGGAACGTATGCGGTGGGGTTGTAGTCGGTTCTGCTGGAAATGCTTCCTCCGCCCGTGATATTGCCGAACATCTCGCCCCAGCCGCCGTAGTAGTTGAGGTATTCCTGAAAGTCGTTGTAGTGATTGTAGGTGTAAAACAGGTAACGCTCGTTGGGATCGATGATCTGATCGTGGTTGGCGTCGTAGCGGGCGTAAACGATTCTTGCCGCACCGCGTGTAACAGTATCCCCGTCGTTGTAGAGCTTGCAGATGTAGCGTGGGTCGCAATCGGTGCCCGTGGTGCCGATATCAATTTCATAGTAATACAACTCGCCGCCGCATCCGCGGATATCGGGTAGGACGGGCTCGTAAGGGTATTGGTCGGTGTCGCCACTGAAATAAGAGTGGTTCAAGCGCAGATACTTGCCCCAGATGCTGTTTTCGGGATCTGCGTTTTTGGAGGTGACATAGTTGGCGGGCACATCCCCGAAGGCGTAAACGTATGCCGCGACCTCCTCTAAAGTGATATAAGCGCCGCCACGGTAGACGCGAAAGACCTCGTCCCCGCAGGCGTCCACCACCGTGTATGCGTTGCCGTCCTCGGAATACAGCGTTTGCTCGTTGCGGATCAAAATGCCGTTCACAGCGGGCTGAAGCTCCGAGACTTCGGGAGCTTGGTCTGGAACGGTTAGCGAGCCGGACAAAAAGCCGTACAGGGAGCGGTAATACGCATCGGTGGCACTCGTGGCGGGAGTATAATTGGCGTAAAATTCTTCCGCCGTCATGTTTTGGTATCGATCCGGATTTTCGGTCACGGTGACGGTGATTTCGTTGCTGACGACCTCACCGATGATGCCGACAACCGTTGCACTGCCTGCCGCAACGCCGATGATCTGGTTGCTGACGATTTTGACACAATCCGCGCCTGCAGTTGCGACAAAGCGGATGTTTTGCGCCGCGTTGTAGGGGGTGATGGAATAGGAAAGCGTTGCCGTTTCGCCAACGGGGAAGGAATCTCTGCTGACAGACAGCGCGATATGGGTAGGCTGTTGCGCGGTTGCCTCCACCGTATAGAGGGTGATCGGGCGACTTTCCGCACCTCCCGCGATGGCAACGATGCTGATCTCACCGCCGCTTTGCAGAGCGGTAACGCGGTTTTCGGTGATCTCAATACGATCGACGTCGCCGTCCAGCCGATAAGTGACCGTGCCGTTATATACGGGAGTCACCGAGGGGGTGAGCGTTGCGGTGTCTCCGACCATCAGATAATAGCGGTCGGCGGTGAGCTCCACCTTTTTGTTGTCTGTGATCTCGATCAGAATCTTATCGGTCTGCTCGCGGTAGGTGGCACTAATGACCACCTTGCCAACGTCAAGGGCAGTGACAAGGCCGCTGTCTGTAACGGCGGCGTTCCCGTTGGAGGCTTCCCAGACGATCTGATCCAGAATGACGTCGGGTTGGTCGATATTCAACTGCAGGGTGTCCCCCAGCTTCATCGAAAGGCGGTCGCCGTTGGTGATTTCCACCTCGACGGGGATTTCGACATCGGTTGTGCCAAGGCCACAGGAGGAGAGCGAAAAGATCAAAAGCGCGCAGATCAAAAGCCACGCAAAAAATGCTTTTAAGCGGTGCAAGACGGTTTCCTCCTTTGTCGGAATTTGTACAGTTCTATTATAAAGCAAACCAACGGAAAAGTCAAGCGGTTCTGAAAAGTTGCGAAGAATTTTGGCGTGACGTGAGAAAAAATTTGTCCGTCGGGTAGACAAACGCGCCGTAACGTGATATAATAAGTAGTATCATATCAATCGGGAGGGAATGCGGATGGAGCTGTTGATTTTTTCGGATTCGCACGGAAAGCCTGACGGGATGCGCCGTGCCATTGCTTTGCAAAAGCGGCGTCCGGACGCGATCTGCTTTTTGGGAGACGGCGTATACGATACGGAATCGCAGGACTTTGCGCCGCTCCTTTGGTACACAGTGGCGGGAAACTGCGATTGGGGCTCCTTGGCTTTCGGAAACCCGACGGAGCGCCAACTCCCGCTGGAGGGACACACGCTGCTCCTGACGCACGGGCATTTGTTTGGAGTCAAGAGCGGCTACGGCGCTTTGATTTCGCATGCGGCAAAATGCGGTGCGGATATCGTGCTGTTCGGTCACACGCACTGCCCGCATGAGGAGACAATTCCTGCGGGAACGGTGATTGGCGATGTGACGCTGGAGCGACCTATGTATCTGTTCAACCCCGGAAGTGTGGGAGAGAGCGGTTGGTTTGGCACGCTGGTGCTGACGCCGGAGACGGTTCTGTTCTCGCACGGAAGAGTCTGACGGCTCCGAAAGCAGACAAAAAAAAGACCGCCCGTGGGCAGTCTTTTTCCTCTTGTTTGCTTTTTAAACCGTTTCGGCGGCGCTCTCGGATGCGTTTGCGGCCTCGGCTTCGGCTTGTGCCAGAGCAGCCTCGTACGCGCTGATCAGCGCGGATTCCAGCATCCCACGGAACTGTGCGTTGATGGGATGTACGATATCGCGGTAGGTCTCGTCCGGGTTCTTGCGGCTGGGCATCACGATGAAATATTTTTCACGCGCATAAATGACTTTGATGTCGTGGACAGCAAGCTGACCGTCAAACGTGACGGATACGATCGCTTTCATCGGGCCTTCGTCAAAAAGCTTTCTGACTTTAATATCGGTAATTTGCATAGTGGTAAATCCTCCGTTCACTGCTTGATTTTACTGATGTAATTAGTATACATTCGATTTGTGACCGTTATTCAATGAAAAAAGTATGTTTTTGTGAATTTCAAAATTTTTTTCGAGCATTTATTTTTGCTTTTGTCACAGATCGTTAAAAAACGTCATAAACTACCAAACAGCCGGGTCACAAGCAACCGACACGGCGGAAAGAGGAGCAACCATGGCTTTGGAAAACACCCACTACGGCGCCGAAGCGATCAAACAGATGCTGGCGCCATGCCACAGCATTTTTTTCATTGGGATCGGCGGGATCAGTATGTCGGCACTGGCACAGATCTCCGAGAGGCTCGGATATCGGGTGGGGGGCTCGGATCGCAGCCAAAACGCGCAGACCGAGGCTTTGCGCGGGCAGGGGATTCCGATCTTTCCCGGGCACGACCGTGCGAATATTGCGCATTACGACGCGGTGGTGTACACCGTTGCGATCGGGGCGGACAATCCGGAATATCTTGCGGCGCAGGAGGCGGGAAAGCCGCTACTCTCCCGTGCGGATTATCTGGGGTATCTGATGGTTGCCTACCGCAACCGCATCGGCGTTTCAGGGATGCACGGAAAAAGCACCTGCACCGCCATGTGCGCGCAGATCTTTTTGGAGGCGGCGGATCCAACCGTACTATGCGGTGCGGAGCTTCCCGCTCTGCAAAACGCCACCTGCCGCATCGGAAACGAGAAGGAGCATATTGTTTTTGAAGCCTGCGAATATATGGATTCCTTTTTGGATTTTAATCCCACGCTGGCGGTGATTTTGAACATCGGCATGGATCACGTGGATTATTTTCACAGCATGGAGCAAATCCGCGCTTCGTTTTTGCATTTTGCCGAACGGACGGGTAAGGACGGCACGGTGCTGTTCAATGCGGACGATGCCGAAAGTATCCGCACGCTGGAGGCATTTGCAGGCAGAAAGGTTAGCTTTGCCATCGACGCCGATGCGGATTTTTGCGCGCGGCGCATTACGCACGTTGGCGGCGTGACGCAGTTCGATTTTTGCCGTGCGAGACAAGTGCTTTGCCGTGTGCGCCTGCACGTGTTTGGAAAGCACAACATTTACAATGCTTTGGCGGCGGCAAGTGCGGCAAGCCTTTGCGGAATTGCGCCGGAACAGATCGCGGCGGCATTGGAGGGCTTTGTCGGTGCGCGACGGCGCATGGAACGCAAGGGAGTTTTGAACGGTGCCGCAGTATACGACGACTACGGGCACCATCCCGATGAGATCCGAGCAACGCTCGCGGGCGCGCGAGAAATGGGCTACAAGCGGATTCTGTGTGCCTATCAGCCGCACACCTACAGCCGCACGGCGGGGCTGTTCCGGGAATTTTCGGAGGCGTTTGGCGACGCGGACCGTGTGTATCTGGCGGATATTTATGCCGCGCGGGAGCAGAACATTTACGGGGTCAGCTCGGAGCTGTTGGCGCAAGGGATTGGCACGCGTGGCAAATATTGCGGTTCGTTCCAGGCGGTTGCCGATGCGCTATGCCGCGATGCGCACGAGGGAGACCTTGTCATCGTCATGGGCGCGGGGGATATTTATCAAGTGTTTGACCTGTTGCCGCTTGCGTAAAACGCAGACCGTTATAACATACAAAACCGATTGCATTCCGTGTGAAATACAATCGGTTTTTGCTTGGTATTCCAAATATCCATTTCCGCCCATAGTATAACAAATCAAGAAAGGAATGTCAAGTATTTTGGAAAAATTCAAAAAAAGAATTGTTGAAAAATGTAAAAGAAAAATTGCGGGAGCTATTGACAAAATCAGTGGCAAGTGTTATAATGCTACCGTAATCATTTTTGAATCGAATATTTTGCAGTTCGGTTTTGCTTGCGGGCAAATCAGGGGGAAGTTCGGTGAAAATCCGTCGCAACCTTCATTACCGTAATTGAGCGCGTCTCATCAGTCGGAATACCCACCGGACAGTGCAGGGCAATCGCATTTTTGGATCTGAAGAGTGTAGCCGTTGTTTGCTTGTTGCAGGGGAGGAGTCTCTTTTTTTGCGCAGGCAAGGGATCGCTACGCTTTTTTGCTGTTTGACAAGACGGGAAAAGAGCGTTTTTTGTTTTGGCGTGTTACAAACGATAAGGGAACATCCGGTTCAAGCAAAACGCACGTTTGGGAGGAACGTATGGAAGACGAAAAATTAACGCGTGAGGACGCGCTGGAGCTGCTGCGAGGAAAATATGCCGCGTTGCAGGCAGAAGGGCTTTCACGCTATCCGCAACGGTCGGATTTTTCGGAGCGGGAGGTCGTGGCGATCAAGGCCTTTCTCGGTCCGTGGCCGCGCGCGCTGGAGGCTGCAGATATCAAGCCGCCGCGAGAGGATGACCGCGCGCAGAAAAACAAAGAAAAACGGATTCGCGCCAAGCAAAATCGGATTTCCGCGTTAAAGAAGCTTGAAAAAGAACAAAAGGAACAAACGGCAAAAAACGGTGGTGAAAATACACAATGACGGATCAGAAAATTATAAAAACGGCACTTGGTGAGGGCTTTTTAAACGCGGAAATCATTGATACGGATCAAATCGTATTTGACTCTGCCTTCCGCCCATACTGTGAAGAAAATCTTTGCGGCCAATACGGGGCGAACTATTCGTGCCCTCCCGATTGCGGAACACCCGAACAGATGAAGCAAAAGGTGCTGTCACACAAAAAAGCGTTGGTTTTGCAGACGGAATGGGAAATTGCGGATTTTTCGCAAAAGGACAAGCTCCGGGTGGCAAAGTCAGAACACAACGCGGCGATGTTTCGCGTGATCAAAAGGCTGCGTGAGAACGGACACGGCGGCTTTATGATCGGAGCAAGCGGATGTACTCTATGCAATCCATGCGCGATGCCGAAGGGAGAGCCCTGTAAGCACCCCGATCTGCAATATTCCTGTATGGCGGCGTACTGTATTTATGTCAAAAGACTTGCCGAGTCGTGCTCGATGAACTACGATTACAGGAACGGAATTTTGCCGTTCTTCGGAATGTATGTATTCGATTAAACGGTATATAAATTTCAATTTATATAAATTATCAAAACGAAAGAGGGAAACAAAAAATGAAAAAGCTTTTGAATGTACTTTTGGGCCTTATGCTGGCTCTGTGCCTGTGCTTTGTGCTTGCGGCTTGCGGAACCCACAGCTGTGTTGACGATGACAAAAACCACAAGTGCGATACCTGTGAAGAATCAATGGGCGAGCACTCGGACGGTGACGATGCCGATCATCTCTGCGATTACGGATGCGGACAGGTAGCCGACGACGGTTGCCACGGCATTACGGACGGCATATGCGATGAATGTGGAAAGACGTTTACAACAAAGGAAGTTTTTGTAACGATTGCCAACAAAGGCGAGCTCGTTATGACGCAAGAAAAAATTCTTGCCGTTGATAAGAATGAGGATGCCAAGATAGACATCGACGAGGTTCTTTTTGCGGCACACGAAGCCAAGTATGAGGGCGGCGCGGCTGCAGGGTATAGCTCTTATACCGGAGACTACGGCCTCAGCCTCGGTACGCTTTGGGGCGACAACAGCGGTTCCTTTGGATATCGTGTAAACAATGCTTCTGCCTGGAGCCTTGCCGACGAAGTAGCCGAGAACGGATACGTATATGCATTTGTTTACAAGGATACAACTGCTTGGAGCGACAGCTACAGCTTCTTTAACGTAAATACCGCAAACGCAGCAAAGAACGGTACCCTTGAGCTCGTTCTCAACGGTGCGGGTTATGACGCGGATTGGAATCCCATTACCGTTCCCGTTGCAGGTGCTACCATTACGGTCAACGGCGTTGCTACCGAATACGTAACCGATTCCGAGGGTAAGGCTACAATCAAGCTTGATACTGTCGGCAATTTCGTAATCAGCGCAACGAGCGAGAATTCCATCCTTGTGCCTCCCGTGTGCAAGGTTACGGTCAATCAGTCTGCGGAGGTTTTCGTAACGGTTGCAAACAAGGGTACACTTGTTATGACTCAGGAAAAAATTCTGGCGGTTGACCGGAACGGCGATGACAAGATCAATATCGACGAGGTTCTTTTTGCGGCACACGAAGCTAAGTATGAGGGCGGTGCGGCAGCAGGATATAGCTCTTATACCGGAGATTACGGTCTCAGCCTCGGTACGCTTTGGGGCGACAACAGCGGTGCTTTTGGATATTATGTCAACAATGCATCCGCTTGGGGGCTTTCGGATGAAGTAACGGGAGGTGATTCCGTATATGCGTTCGTTTATACCGATACAACCTATTGGAGTGATAGCTATAGCTTCTTTAATGTGAATACCGCAAGCGTGGCTGAAAACGGCGAGGTCGAGCTCGTTCTCAACAGTGCAGGCTATGATGCAGAATGGAATCCCATTACCGTTCCCGTTGCAGGCGCTACCATTACGGTCAACGGTGTTGCCACCGATTATGTGACCGATGCTGAGGGCAAGGTTACGGTCAAGCTTGAGAATGCAGATCATTATGTAATCAGCGCAACAAGCACGGCGGCAACGCTCGTTCCTCCTGTATGTGTCATTACCGTAGAAGCGGCACAAGCGAATTAAATATGAAAAATAAGCTTTTCTCCGTACTGGTCTGCTGCCTTGCAATCGTTTTCTTGCTCGGCGCGGTCCCCTGTTCGGCAGAAAGTACCGCCAATGATACCGCCGGGGTACAAGCCTTCCTCGACGGTATCTTGGCTTATCATGGTGCTGCCGATATTCAAGGTTGGATCAACGGATATCTGACGCAAAACGCGGGAATCAGCGCAGAATGGTACGTTTTTGCTCTTTCACAATACGGTGATTATGATTTTTCTGCCTATGAATTGAGCTTGCTTGAGTACCTTTCGGAAAACGAGGTGCATTCCGCATCGTCAAGATTAAAATATGCCCTTTGCCTTGCCACGGTTGGAAGCACCGATGGCTATATCGCACAAGCAATAAACGATTCCATCGGAGTGCAAGGCATTATGAGCTGGATTTACGGCTTGCACTTGCTGAACAACGGTTACGTTTGTGAGGAATATACCGCAGATGAGGTGTCGGAGATTTTGCTTGATTTGCAATGTGCAGATGGGGGCTGGTCGCTGACGGGAACTTCCGGAACCGAGGACGTGACCGCCATGACCGTGCAGGCATTGGCACCGCACTGTAAAAAAAATACCGCCGTGCAGGATGCGGTTACCCGTGCGTTGACGTTTTTGTCGGAGCGTCAGCAGGCGGACGGTGATTATCACACGTACGGTGAGGGAAATCCGGAGTGCACGGCGCAGGTGCTTGTGGCTCTTTCCTCGCTCGGCATTGACTGTCAGAGTGATACGCGTTTCATCAAGAATGGAAATACACTCCTGAACGGAATTTTAAAATACCGATGTGAGGGCGGCGGATTCTCGCATACGTTGGGGGGAGACGTGAACGGCACGGCAACCGTGCAGGTGTTTTACGCAACGGTCTCCTATCTCCGCATGAAAAACGGTGCCTCCGCGTTATACGTTCTCGATCACGCCAATCCCTCGGCGACAGAGCCCGGTGAAAGCGTTGCCCCGGATAAAGATGAGAAAGAGCCGGATGCGCAAAACAGCGGCGGCTACAAGCTGTGGGCTTGCGTGGGTATCATCGGCATGGGCGGCGCGGCTTGTCTGATTCTGTTTTTGATGCGCAAGCGGAGCTACAAAAATTTTGTTGCGGTTTTGATTCTGGTTGCCATAGGCATTGGTGTGGTGCTCCTGACCGATTTTCAATCAACCGAGGACTACTACAACGGTCAGGATGCGGTGAAAGAGAATGTGATCGGCAGTGTGACGCTGAGCATTCGCTGCGATACCATGGCGGGAAGCTCCGATGCGGAGCATATCCCCACGGACGGTGTGATTTTGGATGCGGTCGTTTTCAAGATTGCCGAAGGCGACACCGTTTACAGCATTTTGACCGAGGCGGCGCGAAAATACGGACTTTTAGTCGAGAACGAGGGAAGCGCCAAGCTGGCGTATATTTCGGGGATCAACGGGCTGTATGAATATGACTTTGGTGATCTTTCGGGATGGGTCTATCTGGTGAATGGGGAATCTCCGTCGGTCGGATGCGGGGAATACCGCCTCTCAGACGGAGACGTGATCGAGTGGCATTACAGCCTGAATTTGGGCAACGATATCAAATGATGTTAAGAAGGGAGGCGCGAGCGGAATGAAGGCATTGGAGGCGTATCATCCTGCGGTTTCGGCGGTCTATTTTTTGGCGGTTGCGGGCATTGCCATGTTTTGCATGAATCCGATTTTGCAAGCGCTGTCCTTGTTTGGGGCGCTGTTGCTGTTTTTGTCGAACAGCCGCAATCGGAGCGTTTCCTCCCATGCGGGCTTTTTGTTGCTGTTCTTGCTTTTCGCCCTGCTCAATCCGCTGTTTTCGCACAACGGGGCTACGGTTCTGTTCGTTTTGAACAACAATCCCGTCACGCTGGAGTCGGCGGTCTATGGCTTGGTTGCGGCGGGGATGATTCTGGCGGTGTTATACTGGTTTCGCTCCTTCACGCAGATCATGACGAGCGACAAGCTGTTGTATTTGTTTGGCAAGCTTTCGCCAAAGCTGTCGCTGATTTTGTCGATGGGGTTGCGCTACGTACCGCTGTTTCAAAGCCAGGTAAAAAAAATCCGCGCTACGCAGACGGCACTGGGACTATACAAAGAGGACAATCTGATCGACCGCGTGCGGGGAGAGCTTCGTGTGTTTTCCATTACGGTCACCTGGGCGCTGGAGAACGGCATTACAACTGCCGACAGCATGGAGGCGCGCGGCTACGGCATTGGAAAGCGCTCGCATTTTTCGCTGTTTCGCTTTCGGTTGCGCGACGGAATCTTTTTGGCGATCACGCTCGTGCTGTTCGGCTTGGCTTGCGTCAGCATCTGTACGGGAGCATTGGAGTTTACCTGCTACCCGACCCTGCAATGGGCGGCGGCAAGCCCCACGGGAGCGGTTGGATATCTGGCATACGGCGGGCTTGTGCTGATGCCTGCGGTACTGGAAACGGAGGAGAGGATCAAATGGAAATACTTACGCTCGAGCATTTGACATTTGCGTATCCGCTTTGTGTAGCTCCCGTGCTGAAGGACGTTTCGCTGACGGTTCACAGCGGGGAATTTGCCGTGCTGTGCGGTGCGACGGGGAGCGGTAAATCCACGCTGTTGCGGCTTTTGAAGCGGGAGATTGCACCCGTTGGCGAAAAAACGGGACGCATCTGCTACCAGCACACCCCCGTAGAGGAGCTTTCTGCAAAGGATTCCGCCTGCAAGATCGGATTTGTCATGCAAAATCCCGAACAGCAGATCGTAACCGACAAGGTGTGGCACGAGCTGGCGTTCGGGCTGGAAAATCAAAATTTGCCGCAGGATGTCATTGCGCGCCGTACGGCGGAAATGGCAAGCTATTTTGGAATTGAGCACTGGTACGAAAAAAGCGTCTCGGAGCTGTCGGGCGGGCAGAAGCAGCTATTGAATCTTGCTGCTGTGATGGTGATGAACCCCGAAATTCTGATTCTGGACGAGCCGACCGCACAGCTGGATCCCATTGCCGCATCGGATTTTATTGCGACGCTGAAAAAGCTGAACGACGATTTTGGCTTGACGGTTCTGATCGTGGAGCACCGCCTGGAGGAGCTGATTCCGATTTGCGATCGGTTGATCGTTTTGAAAAACGGCTGTGTTCTGCACGACGGCGACCCGCGGGCGGTGGTTGCGGGGCTTGAAGAAGACTCGGAATTGTTGCGCGCCATGCCAAGCGCCGCAAGGCTGTATCACGCGCTGGGGGCAAGCGGAGAATGCCCCTTAACGGTGCGGGAAGGCAGAAAATTTTTGGAGCGTCACTTTGACAATCGGGTGCGCGCACTGCCGCGTGATGAGGTGCGTACAAAAACGAATCCCGCGCTGGACTTTGAAAACGTGTATTTTCGCTACGGGCGGGAGCTGTCCGACGTGCTTTGCGGGTTGACACTTACGGTGTATGAAAATGAGATCTTTTGCATCCTCGGCGGCAACGGTTCCGGAAAAACCACCTCACTTTCGGTGGCGGCAGGGCTGTGCCGTCCGTATGGCGGGCGAGTCAAGGTCTTTGGCAAAAAACTGCAGGACTATAAAAATCAATCGCTTTACTGCGGATGTCTCTCACTTCTGCCGCAGGACGTGCAAACGGTCTTTTTGAAAAACACCGTGCGCGAGGAGCTTTCGGATGCGGGTGCAGAGGCAGATGCCTTGCCGTTTGATCTTTCGGCACTGCTTGATAAGCACCCGTACGATCTTTCGGGCGGGGAGCAGCAGCTGGTAGCACTGGCAAAGGTGCTGGCGACAAAACCGCGCCTGCTGTTGATGGACGAGCCGACCAAGGGGCTTGACGCCGATAAGAAAGCGGCGATCATTTC
Organism: Clostridia bacterium; assembly: GCA_017452665.1. GTDB lineage: Bacteria > Bacillota > Clostridia > Oscillospirales > CAG-272 > UMGS1865. Next base: position 2,607 of record JAFTLZ010000066.1, on the reverse strand, counting down.
GATTTTGAAGCGTTTGAAGGCAGAAGGCGTTACGGTTGTGATTGTAACGCACGACGTGGAGTTTTGCGCGCAGTGTGCCGATCGGTGTGCGCTGTTCTTTCGCGGGAACATCGTTTCGCACGGTGCGCCGGATGCTTTCTTTTCCGAAAATACCTTTTACACCACGGCGGCAAGCCGGATGAGCAAGGGCTACTACGAGCGTGCCGTGACGGTGGAAGATGTTGCTACGCTTTGCCGAAGGAATCGGAGGGATGTAACGTGATCGTTTTGAAAAACAAGCGGCTTCGCAATGTGCTGCGCGTGCTTATCCCTGCGGTGCTGATTCCGTGTACGGTGATTTTTGGAAGCGTTGTTTTTGACGAAAAGCAGTATGCCTGGACCTCGCTTTTGGTGGCGGTTTGGTCGGTTCTGCTCTTTCTTGCCGGGGTTGAAAAAAAGGTGATCGGAACGCGGCGGACGGTGATTGTTGCGGTGATGATTGCACTGAGCGTGGCGGGAAGATTCATTCCGTTTTTCAAACCGGTAACGGCGCTGACGGTGATCGCGGCGATCTATCTTGGCGGTGAGGCAGGCTTTTTGGTCGGTTCCTTTTCTGCTCTGCTTTCCAATTTTTATTTTGGGCAGGGACCTTGGACGGCGTTCCAGATGTTGGCATGGGGCTTGGTTGGTCTTGTGGCGGGGCTCCTGTCAAAGCCCTTGCAAAAAAGCCGAGCGGCGCTGTTATGCTACGGTGTCGTGTCGGGGGTTCTGTTCTCGCTGGTGATGGATATCTGGACCGTGCTGTGGTATTCCGATTCCTTGGAATGGTCGTTGTATGCGGCGGCGATGGTTGCGGCAATCCCCCACACGGTGCTGTACGCGGTATCGAACTTTGCGTTTCTTTGGTTTATGGCAAAGCCGTTTGGCGAAAAGCTGAGCAGGATCAAGATCAAATACGGGGTATGACACAGAAAAGGCATCCTGCAAGCTTTGCAGAATGCCTTTTCTATTGTTCAAAACGGATCGAATCAATCTGCCAGAACAGTAATGCGATTGCTGGTGATCTCAGTAACCAGGTCAATGATCCAGAACACGAAATCAATCGGCGGGATCAGTGCGAGAATTCCGACAACCAAAGTGACGGTATTTTTGGTCTCCAGGAAACGGAGAATTCTGTAAATGCCGCCGATGATTGCGCCCAGGATAAGCTGGAGCAGAATCTTTGCGATTTTCGGCAGGGATTCATACGTTGCAGTGATGCTGTTACTCTTTGCCATGGCAGTAAGCTCCTTTATGTAGTATTGGGATTGTACCCCATTGATTATTATAGCACATTGCGTTGGAAAAATCAATCGTTTCCGTGAAAAAAGAAAAAAGGATTTTTTTGTATTAGAGAAAAAAGACTTATTTTTGAAAAAAAGAAAATATTTTTTAAAAAACTTTTCAAAACCTCTTGCAATTTTGAGTTTTGTGTGATACAATATAACGGTATATGGATGAAGCAGTGCGCACCCTCTCAGGCGCCGCTTTGAAATATCAGTGATCAGTGTTTCAAATTCAAAGGGAGGTGAAAAGAATGCCGAACATCAAATCCGCGAAAAAGAGAGTAAAAGTCATTCAGACCAAGACTCTGCAGAACAAAATGTATCGCAGTGCGCTCAAGACCGAGATGAAAAAGTATGACGTAGCTCTGGCTTCCGGCGATATGGCAGCCGCTCAGGTCGCTTACAAAGCAGCCGTGAAAAAGGTTGACCAGGCAGCCGCTTACGGAATCATCCATAAGAACGCAGCCGCTCACAAGAAGAGCCAGTTTACGAAGAAGCTCAACGCAATGGGCAAGTAATTTTTTGAAGATCGGGCGCGGAACTAACCCATCCAAGCCCAAATAGATTCAGCACGGAACGCTTTTGCCTCCGTGCTGTTTCTTTTTGCATTAAAAGGTTTAATGTGGGGAACTTTTTCAAAAGTTCCCCATAAAAACCGCATCTCTACAGAGTCAGCGGAGTGTTGGCTGTTATTCCGTTACGTCTGCGGGCGTATCGGTAACAGGCGTATCGGTAACGGTGCCGTTTGCGCCCAAAGCCTGAGAGCCGAGAGCGGCAAGCATCTGATAAAAGTCCCCGGAGCTGAAGTAGGTTTCGGGCAGCTCACCGTTCCACTGCAGGACGTAGTAGTACATCAGCAGGTGCTGAATGTCCTCGTTGTCCAGCTCGTCGGGATTCTTGGCAAGAATGTCACGTACCTGACCGATTACGGCAGCATCCTTTTGACCTGCATACAGTGCAGCATCTGCCTGGATCTGCACGACCTCAAGGTCAGCCTCTGCGGCGATCTTTGCAACGGCAGCTTCTGCCTTTGCCTCAATTTCAGCACGTTCGGCGGCAGCTTGTGCTTCCATGGTCTTCTGGTTCTGCTCGATTTCTGCCTGCTTGCTCTTCTGCTCGGCAACCTGCTTTGCCTCTACGGCGTCGGTAAAGGCGTCGGAGAAGTCCATATCCTCAATGGAGGCGTCACCCACAACGATGTGGTAAGCATCCAGCTTTTCGGTCAGTACCTCGCGGATATTGGTGGAAAGCTGGGGACGCATATCCAACAGCTCCTCGGCGGTGTACTTTGCAAATGCGCTCT
>JAFTLZ010000065.1 GCA_017452665.1 Clostridia bacterium | reverse complement strand
TGATTCATAGCATTAACAAACTATGAACAGCTTGTTTAAAAATAACAAAAAACCAGGGTCAAATCAATTGATTGATCTTGGTTTTTTGTTCGCTTTTACTATGGCTGAAGTCAAAAAAATCAACTTGACTCAGCCCCTTTTTGGCTGCGGCGCTAGGATTCGAACCTAGGTAATGACGGAGTCAGAGTCCGTTGCCTTACCGCTTGGCGACGCCGCATTAACGTCGTATATTATATCACATGCTTTTCTTTTTGTCAAGATGTTTTTTCAAATTTTTCTCGTTTTTTTCATTTTTTCTCGTTTTTTCAGTTTTTATACGTCAATCGGTTGATCAAAACGGGGTGTCTGACAAATGCGATTTCACATTTGAGACACCCCGTTGAGCATAAAACGATTACCTACCGTATCAAACAAAGTATTTTCGGATAAAGTACGCAGGCGAGCAGCTCCACGCGTGGCAGAAGGAGTGCATAGCGGGATCCCCATACGGAGAGACCTCAGGGTCTCCGTCCACAAAGACCTCCCAGAACGTGTCGGCACCGTATTTTACCATCGCGCCCCAATACTGCTTGATATGTGCCAGGGCTTCTGTCTTCATCCCCAGCTTCAGCATGGCTTCCACCAGATAGTGGTGCATATACGGCGTTACGGGCTTGACGCTGTCGGCAGATTCCAAGCTCTGCTTGAGTGCACGAACGCCCGCTTCTGCGTCGATCACTCCGCCAAGAATCATCCACACCTGCGAATGAACCGAGAACTGGAAATTGTCGTATCGGCTGACAAATGCTTGTTTCTTTTCATCATAGAGATAGGTCTTTGCCGCCTTGCGCGCATCGGAAAGGATCCGCTCCCAGCCTTGCACTGTTGCTGTCTCTCCAAGCGCACGTGCCAGCGGAATGACCCGTTCCAATCCGTACAAAAACGCACCGTGAACACCCGTAACCGTCTGTAAACCGGGCGCCCAATCGATAAAGCCAAGCCATCCGCCCTCAGGGTGCGTCAAAATCCCGTTTTCATCCAGCAGATCCAGCGCAACACCGATCTCGTTTTTCACGACGGGAAACAGATCGCGAACCGTCTCCAGATCCCCCGTATGGTCAAAATAATCTGCGATCGAAGCACAGTACAGCATAGAATAATCTGAAATCTCCATGCCGTTATCGAACGTGACCTCCGGATACTGATAAAGGCATCCGGGCAGGTATTTCCCGTCACGGCGGCAAGCGGCAAACAGATACAGACAGCGGCGGGCAAGCATATTATTTTCAAACAACACCTGATCGGTCAAAGCCTGCAGGCGCAAGTCTCCTGACCAAAGACGGCGGTCGCGCTTGGGACCGTCCTCATATGCAGATTGCATACAGTCCCGCAGAGTGGTTGCGGCAACGCGGTCGATCGCCACCAGTTCGGGATCGGTCCCCTCCGGCAGAGGCTTAAGATGCCCCACGTCGGCACTGGTTTCGCATACAACTTCAAAATCGAATAAACACGTTGGGCGCGGTGTGGAAACAACGGTGACCTCCAGATAGCGAAAGCTGTATCGGCGGGGCATTTCAATCCTTCCGATGCGGTCGATGTTGATCACGTCCTCCATCAACCAAGAAGAAGAAAGGCGACCGTGGTAGGTTGCGTGATCGCGTGCGATTTCATACGGTACTTCGCCAAACTTCAGCTTCAGCCGCACGGGAGCGTCGATGTATCTGCCGTTGTCCTTGACCGAAAAGGAGAGATGTCCGACACAATGTCTGCCGAAATCCAACACAAAGCTGTCCCCTTTTTGCGTCACCGAAACATCCCGATCATCGGGAATTGCGGAATATCCTAAAAAATCTGTTTCATCTGCAACAATCCGAACCGTTTTCGGATTCTTAACCGTCTCATAATACAGCGGAGGCGTATTTGCTTCTGCCTTTTGCAAATAGTATTCTTTCATGTTCTTCTCCTTCCCTCGGTTGACCAATCAAATCTCCGGAATCTGAATTTCAACCTCTCTGCCCTCCGCATCGGAACGAACGATGCCGTCGATGATCGCCTGGTTGATCAGAATCTGGCTGGTAGGAACCGGTGCGGGGCCGCCGGTTTCGATCGCGTGGAGGAAGGAGCCGATCTTTCTTTCCCACAGTGTTCCGTCGTTGGGACCGTCCTTCAACAGCGGAACCACTTCTTCAACCGATTCGCCAGCCATTTGACGGTACAGCGTCATAGGCCCCCCGGTGGTACCGTTCCAGCAATCGGTGGACGGGATGCGCAAACCTGCCTTGGTACCCAGGATAATGGTGTCACCTGGGGTGTTGATGTTCATTGCCCAAGCAATGCGGAAGTCAAGATAAACGCCGCCCTCCAAGCGGATAAACGCACCTGCAAAATCGTCTACGCCAAACTTTTCGGCAAACAGTTCGGCGTTTGGCTGGTTTTTGTAGGTTTTAGGATCCTTTCCAAAATAATCGCTTTTAAAGCCGGAAACCGTCAAGGGCTTCGGATAGCCGATGGCATTCAAGCACATATCCAGCGAATAGCATCCGATATCGGCAAGCGCGCCGATTCCGGCAGTTTCCTCTTCGATGAAGGAGGTCTTATTGCCGTATGCGGGAATTCCGCGGCGGCGTCCGCCTCCCGTCTGGATGTAATAAACCTTGCCCAGCTCACCCGATTCAACGATGCGCTTGATCATCTGCATATTTTTATCAAAGCGGGGCTGGAAGCCAACCGTCAAAATCTTGCCGCTCTTCTTTTCCGCGCGCATCATGGCAACTGCCTCGTCCATCGTCACGCACATCGGCTTTTCCAAAAGAACATTCACGCCCTTTTCCAGCGCATAGATCGTCGGGCCTGCGTGCTGGCGGTTGTAGGTACAAATGCTGACGCCGTCCAGCTGCTCGTGATCCAGCAAAGACTTATCGTCGTTGTAAATATGTGCATTGGTAAGACCGAATTCGTCGGCAAAGGCTTGGGCTCTTCCGGGAACGATATCGGCAAGCGCCACCACCTCGACGTTGGGAAAGCTCTGATATGCTTTCATGTGGGAGTGTGCGATTCCGCCCGTACCGATAATACCGATTTTATAGGTTTTTCCGGCGGTATTTCCGCCATTTTGAATGGCTGCAGTCATTTTGAAAAATCTCCTTTCAAGGAAAAATAAAATTTTAATATATTGATGGTAATATAGAATGTGTCAGGCAAAAACGCCAATCGGTATTGTTTACCGATCGTTTATTTTTGCATTACAGAATTCTCCACAGCGCCTCTTCCACGCTGTCGGCGCTGACCTCAATGGTTCTTCCGTCAATGATATTCATATACGGGCGCGTAACGGGATTGGGGAGTTGAGTGCGTTCGGTGTATTCCACGCGGAATCGCACCGGCTTTTCGGTGGGATAGGTGTCGAGCTCTCCTGCCTGAAATGCTTCAATCGCCGCTTTTACACCCTCGCGGATCCGACGCTCGGATTCAGCAGGAGAAAGCAGGCAGGTTCCAAAGCATCTTACGCTCTTTTTGACCTCGGCAGTCGTTACACGCGGAAGAAACTGTTTTGCCTCCGCGCAGGCGGCGTCATCTCCCGAAACCATGATCACGGGCTTGTTGCGCTCGGTCAGGATCGCGCTGTCCAAGGCGATTTCCCCGATGCGCACGCCGTTGAGCCAGTAATTCTGCACCGACGTACTGCTCATGGTGTGCTCCAGCAAAGCGCCCTGCGTACCCGCCATGGCATGGTAACCCAGCAAGATCACGGCGTCGCAGTCCTCAAGTCCGGGATATCGCTCGGATCCGGTATTTCCGCACACAGCAACATCCACGGCAGGCGAAAGCTTTTCCCAAATCAGCGTGTAGCTGCCGCCATGCGCATCTCTAACATAAACCTTTTCCGCTCCGGCTGCCTTACAAGCCTCGGCGCAAATGTTGATCTCGCGCGTCAGATACCGACGTCCTTCGTCAAAGCGTTTTTGATCGGGGAGGACCTGCTCGCGGCAATAAACTCCGCTGATTCCCTCCAGATCCGCCAAAATATAAATGTTCATAAAAGCCTCCGTTATCACAAAGAATGCATGATTATTGTAACACATCGGGAGCGAAAAGTAAATAGATTTTTATATTTTTTCACAAAAACCCTTGACAGAAAGCAAAAAATATGATAGAATGATAAAAATTCGAAAGAAGGAGGGCTTGAACTTAAAATGGACGGCGACAGTAGCGACGATGCGAACTGTATCCCTTTAACTGCATATTCTTGTATACGGGCGACTCATCTACACTGCAACGGACAGGGTGGGTGCGCCTTTTTGCGTTCTTTTTTCAGACGGCTTTGATCCGTCCGAATTTTGAACCCCGTAAGTCAACCACAAAAATTCAACACACAAGAATGTAATTAAAGGAGTATTATGATTTCAATCGCTATTATGGTAGTGCTGGTAATTATGTCAGCGTATTTCTCAGCTACCGAAACGGCTTTTTCGACCGTTAACAAAACAAAACTGAAAACCCTTGCGGAAAAAGACAACCGCAAAGCCAAGCTGGCACTTTCCCTTTCCGAAAACTATGACCGCTTGATTTCCACCATTTTGATCGGCAATAACATTGTCAACATTGCACTTTCATCCATTGCCACGGTATTTTTTATGGATATCATGACCGGTCATGCTTCCGCTCCCACCGTTTCCACGATTGTAACAACCGTAGTCGTGCTGATTTTCGGTGAGATCACCCCCAAAAGCCTGGCAAAGGACTTTCCCGAAAAGTTTGCCATGTTCTCCGCGCCCATCATCCGATGCTTTATCTATTTGCTGATGCCCCTGAATTTCCTGTTCTCTCTTTGGAAAAAGCTCGTCTCCAAGGTTTTCAAAAAGCAAGAAGACGAAAAAATGTCCCAAGAAGAGCTGCTGATGCTGGTGGATGAGGTTGAGCAGGAAGGAAGCATTGACGAAAACGAAAGCAACCTTTTGCGCAATGCCATTGAATTTACCGAACGCCGTGCGGATGACATCCTGACCCACCGCATGGATTTGGAAGCGGTCTCTGTAGATGCTACGATGGATGAGATTGCCGACACCTTTGCAAAATCGCAGTTCTCCCGTCTGCCGGTCTACCGCGACAGCATCGACACCATTGTAGGTGTGATACATCAAAAGGACTTCTTTGGTAAGAACGGAGTTACGACACGGAATCTGGACGATCTGCTCACTCCCGTGGTGTACGTTCAACACAACGAGCCGGTCAACGATCTTTTGAGACAAATGCAAAAGCACAAAACGCACGTTGCCGTGGTTCTGGACGAATACGGCGGTACGCTGGGCATTGTTACCATGGAGGACATTCTGGAGGAGCTGGTTGGTGAGATCTGGGATGAACACGACGAAGAAGAAGAGGACTTTTTGCAGCAGATTGGCGAGGACACGTATATTGTGGATTGCTCGGCGACCCTGGATGAATTTGCAGAGCGCTTGGGATTGGAAATTGAATCCGAAAGCGGCACTGTTGGCGGATACGTCATGGAAAAATTCGGAATGTTGCCCGAGGTTGGCGAAACGCACACCGACGAGGATATGACGATTAAGGTTTTGGAAAAAGATATTCAACGTATTACGAAAATTGAGCTGACGGTTCATCATCGCGACCGGGATGAAAAGGACGAGGATGAGGAACACGAAAAGTCTGACAGTGAAGAAGAACCGACGCACAATTAAGTTTTTTCGCGAGCCACCGGTAGCGATTCCGATGGCTTTCGCTTTGTAAAAATGGCACAAAGTGACACAAAAGGGGCAAAAAACCGAAGTTTTTGCCCCTTTTGTGATGTGTTTTTGATCGTTTTGATCGGTTTTTATGCGTCTTTTAGGCGTTTTTTGGCTCATTTTTGGATCCGTTTTGCAATATCGCCGTTGATACAGTACCTAAAAATTACTCCACCTTGTAATCATACGTAACCGACGCTGAAAGCAAATAGCTGTTCGATGTTGCGATCGTGATTTTGCTCCATGCATCTTCACTTCCCTTGTAGTATACATTCGTCAAGCTGCTGCAAGAAGAAAATGCGTAATTTTCGATACTTGTAATACTGTCGGGAAGGATGATTGAGATTAACTTGGTACAGCCGTAAAATGCATAAGAAGCAATGAGTTCGATACCGTCTGGAATTGTGACCGTTGTTAACGCGGTACATCCTTGGAACGCTTTTTGGCCGAGATTTACAAGGCTGTTAGGGAGAGAGATGTTGTTGATGCTTGTACATCCGTAGAACGCTCCAAGATAGATGTTTTGCAGATTGCCCGACAATTTGATACTACTCAATTTACTGCAATTCATGAAGGAATATTGACTTAAAGTAATAACAGAATCTGCCATGGTTAGACCGGTTGCCTCTTTGAAACCATAGAACTGCCAAGAACCGATTACCTCAACCGTATCCGGAATTTCGATAGTTGTGAGCTTTTGATATACATTGTTAGAATTGAAGATATAAAAACTGGAGGCATAATACATAGGAGATGCTTTTGCGCTTACAATTTTAACCTTACACCAATCCTCTACCGTTCCTCTGAAATAGACGTTTTTCAATTTGGAAGCGTTTCCGAATACGGCATTTCCCGCAGAGGTACCGATTGTTGTTAAATTTTTTGACAATGTGATATTGACCAAGGAGGAGCAATACTGGAATGCTTGATTTCCGATTGCGGTTACATTATCTCCCATTGTAACATCTGTAATGTTTTTAAAGTACATAAACTGATATGCTCCGATGGTTTTAACCGTTTCCGGAATTGCAATTTGTGTAATGCTTTGGTATTCATCATTTTCATTCAGCATATAGAAGTTAGTTGCATAATACATAGGGGTTGCATAGCTGTTTGCAAAAGAAATATTGCACCAATCTTCAACCGTACCGATATAATATACATCTTTCATATTTCTACAGCCGTAAAATCCACTGGTAGCAATGCTTTTTACATTTCCGGTAAGCGTGAGACTGGTAATTGTTGTATTGGAATAAAACGCCTTTTCGCCAATCGCTGTTACTTTCACGCCGTTGATCGTAGCTGGGATCACGATATCAGTATCGGTGCAGGTTCCGATGCCTGTAATTGTGCAAGCTGTACCATCCTCATTCAGCGTGTAGGCAAGTCCGATAGAACCGGTAGCCTCCACATAGGTATCGGTATAACTGTCTCCGCACACGCATGTATGCGTGGTGTAGCCTTGTTTGGTAGCGGTAGGTGCAGTTACCACGTCTGTGTAAGAATGTCCGGTGGAGATTATGAGCTTGCTTTCGGTATATCCGCAATCCAGACAGTATCTTTGTGCAAGCCCATTTTCAACGCAGGTGGTTTCTTTGATGGTATACCAATCGGAATATGTATGCTCAATCACTGCGTAAACGCTTCCTGCATTGATTATCTCTCCGTTCGAGAAGCTAACGATCAACTCGCCTTTGCCGTTAACCTCGACCTTCGTTATACTGATACCATCCTTGCCGTCGACACCGTCTTTTCCGTCTGCTCCGTCTGTTCCGTCGGTTCCGTCCTTACCATTTACGCCGTCTTTACCATCGGTTCCGTCTTTACCGTCAATTCCGTCTTTGCCATCGGCACCTATCACATTGCCGAGATTGGTGACGGTTCCATCGGACAGTGTGATGACCAACTCACCGTTGGCGTTGATTTCGGTTTTGCTGACGCTGATACCGTCTTTGCCGTCGTTTCCATCGACGCCATCTTTACCATCGGCTCCGTCTTTGCCGTTAGTACCATCTTTTCCGTCTACTCCATCCTTACCGTCTACTCCATCCTTACCGTCGAGACCGTCTTTGCCATCGGCACCTATCACAGATCCGA
>JAFTLZ010000064.1 GCA_017452665.1 Clostridia bacterium | reverse complement strand
AGAGCGTTGGCTTTGTTCGCATCCGCATCGCAAAGTGCAAGCTGGTTGGCGGGAAGCGTTTTTGCAACTGCCTGTGCAAGTGCGCCCCCCATATTGCCGCAACAGATAAAACCGAATTGATATTTTGTCATATGAGATCCTTTCCGTCAGCGGGTTTGTCCGTTTCCGCTGACGATATATTTGTAGGTGGTCAATTCCTCAAGTCCCATGGGACCGCGTGCGTGCAGCTTTTGTGTGGAGATGCCGATCTCGCAGCCCAGCCCAAACTCGCCGCCGTCGGTAAAGCGCGTGGAAGCATTGACGTATACCGCCGCGCTGTCCACTGCCGAGGTAAAATACGCAGCTGTTTTTTCATTTGCGGTAATGATCGCGTCGCTGTGGTGCGTGGAGTGCCCGGCAATATGCTCTACAGCCTCCTCAACATCCTCTACGATTTTTACAGCAAGAATATAATTCAAAAATTCGGTATCAAAATCCGCATCTGTTGCGGGAACGGCGTCGATGATCTGCAAGGCTTCTGCATCGGCTCGCAATTCCACGGAAATTTTGCCGTTTGCGATGCGCTGATCCACAAGACGCTCCTTCAAGCGCGGCAAAAAGGTCTTTGCCACAGCACGGCTGACCAAGCAAACCTCTTCGGCATTGCAAACCGAGGGAAGGCTCGTTTTCGAGTTTTCGATAATATCGAGTGCCATATCGAGATCCGCGTCCCGATCCACGTAAACGTGGCAGATACCGGTTCCGGTTTGAATACAGGGTACCTTAGCATTTTCTACACAAGCGCGGATCAAGCCGGTTCCACCGCGCGGGATCAGCAGATCTACGTATTCCACCGCCGTCATCAGCTCGTTGGCGCCGGCACGCGTGGTATCCTCCAGCATATTGATCAAGGTTACCGGCAAACCGCAAGCCGCAAGGCCTTGGCGCAAAGCACGCACGATGGCGGCAGAGGAACGGTACGCCTCTTTTCCGCCGCGCAACACGCATACGTTTCCGCTTTTCAGGGCAAGCGCCGCCGCATCGGACGTGACATTGGGGCGGCTTTCGTAAATGATTCCCACCACGCCCATCGGTACGCGCGTTTTTTGAATGGACAATCCGTTCGGACGGGTAAACGCACGCTCCACTTGCCCAACCGGATCGGGCAAACGTACCACGTCGCGGATACCGTCTGCCATAGCATGGACCCGATCCTTCGTCAAACGCAAGCGGTCAACCATAACGTCATTCATGCTACCGCTAACCGCGCGAACATCCTCTTCGTTGGCTTGCAAAATCTCATCTGCAGAGGCTTCCAGCGCATCTGCCATCGCAAGCAAGGCTTGGTTTTTCTTTTCGGTGGAAAGCAAGGCAAGCGTTTGCTTTGCCGCTTTCGCCTGCCGTAAAATTTCAACAGTTGTCATTTTTCAATGTGCTCCTTTGCAATAAAACGGGTTCCGACGCACGCACCGTCAAACAGATCGTATAAAAGCTCCGGTGATTTTCCGTTTAAAATCACCATTTCGCAGCCTGCGTTCATACAGATTTCTGCGGCGTGTAGCTTGGTTTTCATGCCGCCTGTACCGAGTGTAGACCCTTCCCCTCCGGCAAGCGCAAGAATTTCGGGAGAGAGCTCACGAACCTCGTGGATCAGCTCCGCATCGAGGCACTTGTGCGGATCGGCGGTATACAATCCGTCAATATCGGAAAGCAAAACCAAACGCTCCGCTCCAACACTGACGGCAACCATGGCAGAAAGCGTATCGTTGTCTCCCACCTTGATCTCCTCGGTGGCAATGGTATCGTTTTCATTGATGATGGGAAGGACCCCAAGCTCCAAAAGGCGCATCATCGTGTTTTGAAAATTATGATAGCGGTCGTCATGGCGAAAATCCGAACCGGTCAGCAACAGCTGTGCAACGGTATGGTTATAGTTTTGAAACAGCTTATCATACGTGTACATCAGCTCGCATTGCCCAACGGCAGCCGCCGCCTGCTTGGTGGGGATATCCCGCGGGCGCTCCTTGAGCGAGAGCTTGCCGGCTCCCATACCGATCGCACCTGAGGAAACCAAAATTACCTCGTGACCGCTGTTTTTCAAATCACTCAACACGCGGCACAGCTCCTCCACACGGCGAATGTTCAACAGCCCCGTTTCGTGTGCCAGCGTGGAGGTGCCGATTTTGACTACAACTCTCATGGTAAAAATCCTTTCTCGGATAATGTTGTCTACATTATATCTCAAAATCTGCTTTTCGTCAAGAGCTTTGTAAAAAAAACGTTTTTTTACGGAATGCTATTGACAAATCCCCTTGTTTTTATTAAAATATATCCATCACCCATTTTTATCATTACGGATAGGAGCAGTGACATGAAAAAATATGAAATTTACAACACAACCGCACCGCAAAAATGGACGGAAAGCATTCCGATCGGGTGCGGAAGAATGGGCGCAACACTCATGTGCGGTGTAGCACAGGAAACGATGTATTTGAATGAGGAAACGGTTTGGTCTGAGAGAAAAAACACTGTTTCCGCTTGTGAAATGCGAGAAAAAATTCAAAAAATCCGGGATCTTTTTCTTGCCGACAAGCCTGCTGCGGCAAATCAGCTCGCCAATCAAATTCTGAACAACAACTTCCCTCGCATCGGCTCTTATGAAAGCGCAGGAAAGCTGCAAATAGAACTGCACGAGGGTGATTCCGCCTCCAACTACGAGCGCAAACTTGACTTGGTCAACGGAATTGCACGTGTGACCTATCGCAAAGGGGGCTCTCGCTTTGAACGCGAATACTTTGCATCCTATCCCGATAACGTCATTGCCTGCCGTATTACGTCCTCCAAGGCACCTCTTTCCGTTAGCATCTCCTATGAGCGCGATCTCACGCTTTCCTGCCATGCGGAAAACGGTGTACTGACCGCTACCGCAAAAACGCTGTTGGGAGATCACGAATTTTGCATTAAGGCAAAGGTGGTATGTGACGGACGCGTCACATGCGAGGACGGTCAAATCCTTGTTTCCGACACCAATTCCCTTTGCGTTTATATCGTCATGGGCACTCAATTCCGTTTGGGTAACGAATACGTCTGCGCAACCGAGTTCCCCGCAAGTTTGGATTATGAGGTGCTAAAAGCAAGACACGTTGCCGATTTTTCGGCACTGATGTCCCGTGCAAATATCGAACTCCCCTCACTTGAAGTGCTGGAGGGGCTTCCATTACAGGAATATGTCAACCTTCGTACCTTGAGTAAGCTAACGGATGAATCCATGCACGTTCTTCAATGGCAATATGGAAGATACCTGCTTGTATCCTCCAGCCGTGTGGGAACCTTGCCCGCAAATCTGCAAGGTCTTTGGACCAATGCACTCGCCTCGGGCTGGAGCGCTGATTATCATACCAACATCAACGTTCAAATGAATTATTGGCCTGCCGAAACGGTCAATCTGTCCGATTGTCATATGCCCTTGTTTGACTACATGAACGACTATTTGTTGGAATCGGGCAAAAAAACGGCACGGGATTATTACAACGCGCGTGGTTGCGTGGTGCACCATCTGAGTGATATTTACGGCTTTACCGCTCCCGCAGACGGTCCTTGGGGACTTTGGCCGCACGGTGCATCCTGGCTCGCTCTTCATATGTGGGAGCATTACCTCTTTACAAAGGACACCGCGTTTTTAAAGAACACAGCATTCCCGTTTATCAAGGAAGCGGCAATCTTCTTCCTTGATACGCTCGCGTACGACGTAAAAGGAAGATTGGTCTATGCCCCCTCCACCTCTCCCGAAAACAGTTATTACGTGGAAGAAGACGGCAAACGAACCTCCTGCCGCCTTGCCTCATCTGCAACCATGGACGTTCAGATCATTTCCGTTTTGCTTCAAATGTATTTGGAGTCGGCGCGGATTCTTGACATCAAGGACGAGGAAAATATCACCGCCGCATGCCAAGCACTTGAAAATCTGCCAAAAATGCAAATCGGCAAGCACGGACAGCTGATGGAATGGATCGAGGATTATGAAGAATGCAATGTGGGGCATCGCCACATATCTCACGCGTTTGGCTTCCATCCCGCCGCACTGATCACACGCAAGGATAAAGCACTTTATAAAGCTTTGGAAATCACGCTAAAGCGCCGCCTCTCTGATGTCGATTCTACTTTCAAAACAGATATCGGATGGACGTTAAACTGGATTGCTATCCTATTTGCGCGCCTTCGCAATCCATCGCGTGCACTGGGAATGCTTGACCGATTTATTGCAAAATCCATACGTGATCAGCTTTTGGAGATTGTTAAAGTTCCGTCTATGGGTGGTGACATCTTCCAGATCGACGGTAATTTCGGATTTGTCGCGGCTATGTCCGAGATGCTGATACAAAGCCACGAGGACGTGATTGCGATCCTGCCCGCACTTCCCTCGCGTTGGCACAGCGGATCCTTCCGCGGTCTTTGCGCACGCGGCGGATATGAGATTGATGCACAGTGGAAAGAGTGTGAGATCACCTCGATCGATATTCGTGCAAAATTTGCGGGTGAATGCAAAATCGAGCTTCCGCCCTCTCAAAAGGCAATCACCTTTGTTGATGAAAACGGAACCGTTTACACCGCTGTCGATCACATAATTTCTCTGAATATCACCAATGCGATCCATCTGACCGCAATAAAATAAGCACCTTTTATCCGCATTTGCGTAGATTTGACGTAAATGCGGATACTTTTTGATAAAAGCCTTGCAAAAAAAGCAATCATGTGATATAATAGTGAAGATTGACACATAAAGGCGGTAAAACATGATTACAATTTCAAACCTCAGCTTTCATTTTGGCGGACAGCTTTTGTTTAAGGACGTTGACCTCAAATTCACACCCGGAAACTGCTACGGCATCATCGGTGCCAACGGTGCCGGAAAGTCTACGTTTTTGAAGATCCTTTGCGGGGATCTGGAGCCCTCGACCGGTGAGGTCTCGATTCCCGACACGGTACGGATGTCGGTGCTTCGCCAGGATCACTTTGCCTTTGACACGTTTTTGGTGCTTGACACGGTAATGATGGGCAACAAGAAACTGTATGACATTATGAAGGAAAAGGATGCCATTTACGAAAAAGAGGACTTTAGTGAAGCGGACGGAATGCGCGCCTCGGAGCTGGAAGCAGAATTTGCCGAGATGAACGGCTGGGAGGCAGAATCCGAAATTTCCAAGCTGTTGCAGGGCTTGGGTATGAGCGACGAACAGCTCTACGACCAAATGTCCGAGCTGAAAGAGAGCGAAAAGGTCAAGGTCATGCTCGCGCAAGCGCTGTTCGGCAACCCCGATATCATTATGCTGGATGAGCCGACCAACGGTCTTGATATTGATGCCATTATGTGGCTGGAGGAATTTTTATCAGATTATTTTGGCACGGTGTTGGTGGTCTCGCACGACCGTCATTTTCTCAACGACGTTTGCACCAACATCGTTGACATTGACTACACCGGAATCAAAATGTACGTAGGCAACTACGAGTTCTGGTATGAATCCAGCCAGCTCATCCAGCGTATGATCAAACAGCAAAACAAAAAAGCGGAAGAAAAGATCCGCGAGCTGCAGGCATTTATTTCGCGCTTTTCGGCAAACAAATCAAAATCCAAGCAGGCAACCTCGCGCCGCAAGCTGTTGGATAAGCTGACGGTAGAAGAGCTTCCCGCTTCCAGCCGCCGCTACCCCTTTATCGGCTTTGATATGGACCGCACTGCGGGAAAGGATATTTTGTTTGTGCACGATCTTTGCAAATCGGCAAGCGACGGCACAGTGCTGTTCCAAAATCTTTCCTTTACTGTTGGAAAGGAGGATAAGATCGCGCTGATCGGAAACGAAATGGCGATCACTGCCCTATTCCGCATTTTGATGGAGGAAGAAGCGGCAGACGGCGGCGATTTTAAATGGGGGGTCAGCATTACGAAATCCTATTTCCCGCATGATAACACACCCTATTTTAAGGATTGTACGCTGAGCATTATCGATTGGCTTGCACAATACGCCAAGGAGACGACCGAGACCTATCTGCGCGGATTCCTTGGAAGAATGCTCTTCTCCAACGACAGCGTATTCAAGCCGGTCAACGTGCTCTCCGGCGGCGAAAAGGTGCGCTGTATGTTTGCGCGCATGATGCTGTTTGGCTCCAACTTCCTGCTTTTGGATCAGCCGACCGACCATCTGGATCTGGAATCTATCAGCGCGGTCAACAACGGTCTTTCCGCCTTTAAGGGGAATCTGATCTTTTCTTCGCACGACTACGAGCTGGTCAACACCGTTGCCAACCGCATCATTGAAATTTTACCGGATGGAAGTACGGTTGATTTTTCCGGCACATACGAGGATTATCTGGCACGAAAGAAGGCGTGAGATATGGACTCTGTTTTGAGTGTTTTGGAGATAATTGGTGTGGTTGCCTTTGCGCTGTCGGGCGCGATGATTGCGATCAAAAGTGAGATGGATATTTTCGGCGTTTGCGTACTTGGAGTAACAACAGCCGTAGGCGGCGGGATCATACGCGATCTGCTTTTGGGGATTGCGCCGCCCTCCATGCTGCTGAACCCGTTACCTGCGCTGATTGCCGTTTGCGTTTCCGTCTTTGTCTTTTTGCCGTTTGTACAGCGATTTTTCCATTCCGGCAAGCACAAGCTTTACGATAGGCTTGTACTGATCGCAGACTCCATCGGGCTTGGAGTTTTTACCGTAATGGGCGTCAATATTTGTTACAGCTCCTACGAGACACCTACACTGTTTATGAGCGTATTTTTGGGCGTGATTACGGGAGTCGGTGGCGGAGTCCTGCGAGATGTGATGTCCAAAAACAAGCCCTACATATTCGTCAAGCATTTTTACGCTTGTGCCTCGATTGCGGGTGCGCTTGCTTGCGCAATATTACGCACATATGTAAACGAGTTGATTGCCACCGTTGCGGGAATGCTCTTGGTGGTTTCCCTCCGTCTGTTGGCGGCAACGTTGCATTGGAAATTACCGAAATCCAAATATTCCTCCGAAGAAAAGCAATCCAAAGAGCAAGAAACCTCCAATAAAACACACAGTACCGTTGCGTAATATTTGAAACAAAAGCAAAAACAAACCAACGTCAAATACAAAAAGAAGGAGAAAAGCGTTGAAATTCTCCTTCTTTTTATGTGCTTATGAAGCGCTTAGCGTAATCTCAAGTGTAACAGCCTGCCCATCCCGCCAAACCGTTAGTGTAATCACATCGCCGACTTTATACTGATAAAGCAGGTTTTGCATCTCGGTAAAAGCAGAAACCGTTACGCCGTCCAGCTTAAAAATAATATCTGCCGGCTTCAAAATACCGTACGCACAGCCGTTTTTGTTGACATCTGCAACAATAATTCCCGTATGTCCAGCGGTATATTGGGAACCGCCTATCGTATAGACATCCCCTTTTTGAATATCATACACGCTGATACCAAGCTTTGGGCGCACGTTGGAAACAGAAGAATCCAAACTGTCAACAGTTCCGTTGATGATCGCATTCAAGGTCTCCATCGCGGAGTTGATCGGCAATGCAAGCCCGATTCCCTCGTAGTCGGTCATTTTGCGCGTTACGATGCCAATCACTTCTCCGTACTGATTGCAAAGCGGTCCGCCGGAGTTGCCCGGATTGACGGGGGCATCGGTCTGAATCATGGAGATCTCTTCAAAATAATCGGCTTCTTCCACCGTTACGGTGCGATTCAATGCCGAAATAATACCTTGCGTGGTTGTCCAGGCGCCGTCGGTACCGGACGGATGCCCGATCGCGATTGCCACGTCACCAACCGCCAGCTTGGAGGAATCTCCAACAGTCACAGCAGGATAGTGCGTTCCCGCAACCTTCAAAACTGCAAGATCGTCCGTTTCCACGCCGCCAACCAGCTCTGCCGTCAGCGTTTTGCCGGAATAGAGCTCGACGGAATAGGAGGTTCCATCCTCAATCACATGATAATTGGTTGCAATGTAGCCGTTTGCAGTAATAAAGAATCCCGTACCGTATTTGGTTCCCGTTGCGGATGAGGAATAAATCAGCACCGTAGAAGGCTTGACCAAATCCGCGACCTCCTTTGTAGTAAGGGGCTGATCCAATTCCGTAACGGGCGGAACGTACGAATCACTTTGATACCACACCAGCACGCCAACCAGCAACAGCAGGCAAGCTGAAAATACAGCCGTCATGATCACCGCGTAAACGGCGACACCGCTTCTCTTTTTCTTGGCTTTTGCCGCGCTGTCAAATGCGACTTGATCCGCATAGCTCCAGCGATAGAGATAAGGTGTAAGAGGCTCGTTTTCCTCATTTGCCTCATACGGCCCTGTTGCAGACAAATTATTTTTCGGATTTGCGTTCGGCTCGGACGAGGATTGATCCGAACGGTGATTCCATTGAGTATGATCTTCCATAATCCTTCATTCACTCCTTTCGGCTGATTTGCGCTTTTCTTCTAAGGTATGGGCATTGGCACGCCGCAACGTAAAGAAAAATTCGCAGTTTTTGCCATAATCACTCTGAACCCAGATCTCCTCATGATGCGCTGCGATAATGGTTTTGGCAATAAACAGCCCCAAGCCTGCCCCGGATTTATCCAATCCGCGGCTCTTGTCGCTTTTATAAAAGCGTTCAAAAACCATTGGCAAGTCTTCGGGCGGGATCCCCTCCCCATCGTTGTAAACCGAAACAAGAATCTTTTTGTCCTTTGCTTCGGTGATTCGAATTCGTAATAATCCACCTTCGCGGGAAAATTTTAAAGCATTGTGGAAAATATTGTAAAAAATCTGATAGATGGCATCCCGATCGGCATTGACGAACATACGGTCGTCATCACATTCAAACTCGACCGAAAGATGCTTTTCATCAATTGGTTGTTCAAAAGAAATCAGAATGAGTCTTGCCATTTCGCAAATGTCAAAAGAACTCATCGTAAATTTACGATCCCCCGCTTGAATACGGGAAAGATCGAGCAAAGAAGAAACCAGCCGCGCCAGGCGCTGTACCTCCTCGGATATGATCTGCAAATAGTGCGGTTGTTCCTCGATCGGAATCACACCGTCACGAATGCTGTCGATAAAACCGGCGATGGTTGTCATGGGCGTGCGCAGATCATGCGAAACGTTTGCAATAAAGGAATTGCGCATCGTTTCCAGATTTTCCAACGACTCCGCCATCTGGTTAAACGCTTCGGCAAGCTCGGCAACCTCATCTTTTCCCTGTACACGAACGCGGCGGGCAAATTTTCCGGCGGCAAAATCACGTGCCGCGGCACTCATCTCCCGCAACGGATCGGTGATTCGCTTGGTCAGATAATACGCAACGACCATCGTTGCCACCAAAACCAACAAAGCCGACGTGATTACCGATTCGGAAAGCTCCTTTAAAATGGAGCCCCGGCGGATGTCCGATGCGCACACTGCGACCGATCCGCAAAATTCCCCTTCCCCGTTTCGCACGTCAACCGCACGCAACAAAAGCGATTGTGAAAGAGACTCCGGCGTTACCGTTTGGAACACCGCATCTCCGGTTTGCAGAGCTTGCGCAAAGGCTTCAGGCAGTTCATATCCAAGAAGTGCCGCCCTCCGCTCCTCAGTATCCCCGATCACAGCAACAACACAAGAATTCGCGTCCATTACCCAAATGGTTACGTCCGTCTCTTCATCCAAATAAAGCGTTAACAGCTCGTTCAGCAGCTTTGTCGTTGAGGATGCTTGTGCTTGCTCGGAAAAATCCGCCGGTACCGTATCTGCCGCAACACCGTCCAGACAGAGTTTGGCAACGCCGGATACATTTTCCATTAAAGTAGCCTTTGCCTCTACCGAATAATTGGAGACGATAGAGGTAACGATCAAAAGTAGCATCACAAAACCAAAGGTGATGATCAGCATAAACGCCGTAACATATTTTGCAAATACGCGTTTTGGCATCGGATGCCTCCGTTTATCTGATTAGCCCAACAGTTCGAACTTGTAACCTACACCCCAAACCGTTTTCAGAACCCACTTGTCCGAAACGCCCTCCAGCTTTTCACGCAGACGCTTTACGTGTACGTCTACCGTGCGGGAGTCTCCCAGATAGTCAAATCCCCAAACCTTATCCAGCAACTGATCTCTGGTGAACACGCGGTTATAGTTGGAAGCCAGAAAATACAACAGCTGAAGCTCCTTGGGCGGAATCTCCACCGATTTTCCGCGCAGCTTTAATTCGTACTTGGGTAGGCTGATTTCAATATTTTCAAACTTGATAACCTCGTCGTCGCCCTGATGTGTTTGTGCCTGATAGCGGCGCAACACAGCCTTTACGCGTGCGGACAGCTCTTTGATGTCAAAGGGCTTGACCACAAAGTCGTCCGCTCCCAGCTCAAGCCCCAAAACCTTGTCAAATACCTCGCCCTTTGCCGTAACCATGATCACGGGCTTGGATGACATTTCGCGGATCTCACGGCAAACCTGCCAACCATCCTTTTTGGGCAACATAATATCTAAAAGCACAAGATCGGGAGAGTAGATCTTAAAAGCATTCAAAGCCTCCATACCGTCGGCGGCGGTTTTGACATCATATCCTTCGTTTTCAAAATAGAGCTTCAGCATTTCGCTGACATTGGAATCATCGTCTACAACAAGAATTTTGGTGTCTGCCATCATTATTATTATCCTCCGAGCTTTTCTGATTCATGTTCTTACAATATTATAAAGTAATAATGGGAAGGCTATGTGACGAAAATATGAATTTTAGTAACAATCGGTTCATTTGTCACACATTTCCAAACGCTTACATTATAACATAAAATTGAACAGATTGCAAATGGTTTTAAAACATTTTTTAGATTTTTTTTGATTTTTATGCGAAATATGAAAAAACATTGTATAAGATACCATATTTTTATGAACTATTTATTAAATATATAGTGTTGGTTAAAAAATATAATCGTAATCACGTGTATTTTTATGTTTTATATAAAAATCTCGTTTTGTGCTGTGTACAAATATCTTGAACTATGGTCGCATTACAAAAACGCCTATCGGACGGCAGAACCCTCTGATAGGCGTTTTTGCATTTTATTCAGTTAGCGGTCAACCGTAGAATGGCTATTGACGTAGTTTGAGAGATTACCGAAAATAACGACCGTATCATAGCCGAGAGAACGCGCCTTTTCAAAGGAATGTTCGATCAGCATTT
>JAFTLZ010000063.1 GCA_017452665.1 Clostridia bacterium | reverse complement strand
GCATATTTAATATCATTAGTAGCGCGCAAAGCCCTATAAATAGGAGGGGTTGATACGGCTGATCTCTGTTTGGATCTCTTGCTTGAGCGCAATATCCGGGCGTTTGATTTCAAACGGTACGCTGACGTCGAAGATCAAGTTGGTATGCGTAGTGCCCTCTACAAAGCGGAAATCGTGAATCTGCAGGGTGGGGTCGACTTTATGCACGGCGTCCAGCACCTTTTCGCGCAGGTCAGTGATGCGTTTATCGTCGGTTACGATGGGATCCATGTGAATGGTTGCCTCAATGCTGTAATTTCTTCGCAGCTCACGCTCGATGTTGTCGATCATATCGTGCGTTTCAAACACATCCACCTTACCGTCGACCTCGACGTGCAAAGCGGCAATGATATGACCGGGACCGTAATTGTGAACGGTCAGGTCGTGCACGCCAAGTGCGGCGGGGTGTTTTTTGACGGTATCGTAGATTTGCTTTACGATCTCGTCGGACGGTGCCTCTCCAAGGATCGAATTTTTTGTCTCGTTCAAAATCTTAATGCCTGCGATCAGAATCATCACCGAGACGGCTACGCCCATGTAGGCATCCAAGTTGATCGGCAGATCGGGGAAGATCAGCATGACCGTGGCGGTGATCAGCACGGCGGTGGTTGCAAGGGCATCCGAGAGGCTGTCGGTTGCGGTCGCGCGGATGACCGAGGATTGGATGCGGTTGCCGATGCTACGGTGGAAGAGTGCGAGACCGAGCTTGATCAGGATAGAGAGAAACAGGACGGCAACGGCGGCGAGCCCGGTTTCGGGAGGCTCGGGGTTAAAGATTTTGGTGACGGATTCCTTCAACAGCTCCACGCCGATCAAAAGCACCAAAAATGAGACGATCATGGATGCGACGTATTCGATGCGCGCGTGCCCGAAGGGATGCTGACGGTCAGCGGGCTTGAGTGCAATACGGAAGGAGATCAGCGAAATGATCTGCGAGCCTGCATCCGATAGATTGTTGACAGCGTCGCCCACGATGGAAACCGAGCCGAGCAGGGTACCGACCGTGAATTTCATGGCGAACAGCAGGACGTTTACGAGAATGCCCGAAATGCTTGCAAGCATACCGTAAGCACCGCGCACGGCGGGATCACTCGTGTTTTGATAATTTTTGATGAAAAGCTTGACGATCAGATCGGTCAAGGTTGGACACCTCCTATGGCGGTTACAGGGACGGAAGATTTTTGCGGGTCATCCCCAATATTTGCGGTCGAGACTGCGGAGCTGGATTGCCTCGGCAATGTGCGGCGCGCGGATCAGCTCGCTGGAATCCAGGTCGGCAATGGTACGCGCCACGCGCAGGATGCGGTCGTATCCGCGTGCGCTCAATCCCATGCGGTCGTAAGCCGCCTTCAGGAGTGCGGATGCTTCGGGATCGGGGTTACAGAACTCGTGGATCCCTGCCGCGTCCAGCTGTGCGTTGCAGAAGGCGTTGGTTTTGCCGTTCATTCTCTGCCGTGCAAATTCACGTGCAACGGTTACGCGTGCGCGGATGGTTTCGGAGTGCTCGGCATGGGCATCGGGCGCGGAGATTTCGTCATACGTCAGTGAGGGAAGCTCGATTTGAATGTCGATGCGGTCCAGCATGGGGCCGCTGATACGCGAGATGTAGCGTTTGACGTCCTCCGGTTTGCAGGTGCATTTGCGGCTGGGATGCCCAAAATAGCCGCATCGGCAGGGGTTCATCGCGCCCACCAGCATAAACGAGCATGGGAAGGTCACGCGCCCGTTTGCGCGGGTGATGGTCACCCTTCTGTCCTCCAGCGGTTGGCGCAAGGCATCGGTGACCTGCTTGGGGAATTCGGGAAGTTCATCCAGGAAAAGGACACCGTTATCTGCCAGCGAGACCTCGCCGGGAAGCGGATTGATTCCTCCGCCGACCAGGCTGACGGTGCTCATCGTATGGTGCGGCGCGCGGAACGGGCGCACGGACAGCAGAGAAACGCCGTCTGGCAAAACGCCTGCTACCGAATGGATTTTGGTGGTTTCGATTGCCTCGGCAAAGCTCAAAGGGGGAAGGATGGAGGGCAGGCGCTTTGCAAGCATGGATTTTCCCGTACCGGGAGGGCCGATGAGCAGGATATTATGCCCGCCTGCGGCGGCGATCTCCATCGCGCGCTTTGCCATGGCTTGCCCGCGGACATCGATGAAATCGGCGGAGTATTGATTGGATGCTTTGAAAAAGGCGGTGCGGTCGGTGTGAACGGGGGTCAGCGGTGCTTCACCGTTCAGATGTGCGACCAGCTCCCGCACATTGCGGACAGAATAGACCGTGATGCCCTCTACTGCCGCCGCCTCCACCGCGTTGGCTTCAGGTGCGTAAAACTCGGTAAAGCCGTTCTCCTTTGCAGCAACGCACATACAAAGGATGCCGCGCACGCCGCGCACTTCTCCCGAGAGGGAGAGCTCCCCCACCATGCACTTTCCGCTCAGGTCTACGTTGCGGCGGATGATGCCGTCGCTGTGAAAAATGGCAGTGAGGATGGCAATATCAAATGCAGAGCCTTCTTTTTTTCGGTCGGCGGGAGCAAGATTGACCGTGATGCGCGAATGGGGAAACGGATAGCCACTGTTGTAGCACGCGGTACGGACGCGCTCCTTTGCCTCTTTGACCGCAAGATCGGGCAGCCCTACCAGCTCAAAGCCGCTCAATCCGTTTTTTTGGTTGCATTCCACCGTGACGGGAAATCCGTCGATTCCGCAAAGTCCTGCACTGTAGGTTGCCGAAAGCATGACTGCCACTCTCCTTGTTTGTTGAATCTTCCTTCATTATACAACAAATGGAAGAGATTGTCAATCGAATGGGAGATGATTTTTTGATATTTACCCTGTTTTTTATAGTTTTGACGCAAAAACATAAAATATTTACAAAGAAAGCAGAAAAATCTATTGACTTTTGAATCGGTTTCATGTATAATTTTACTATATGGAAATTATATGGAGGATTACTATGAAAAAAATTCTTGCATTCATGCTGGCGGCGCTGATGATCGTTGCTACATTCTCCGCTTGCTCCGATGGGCAAAATGATGAAATTGACGATGCCGACAAGTACCTTGACAACACGGTTGTGAAAACCTATGAAACGATTGGTGACGATACCTTTCATTTCGAGACGATTGACAGCGAGACCGTGACGATTACCGATTTTTCCAGCGCAAATGATGCTCCCCACGCGGTGACCATCCCTGCGTATGTGGACATTACGACGGATGAAAACGGGGAAATCAGTGCAAAGCGTGTGGTTGCTATTTCTACCGAGGCGTTTTGCTACAAATCCAATATCAACCGTGTGATCTTTCCGAGCGAGGCGGATTATAAAGAATATGACGCCGACTTTGACATTGACACATTTGAATTTTCCGTGGGAAACTATGCATTCAGAGATTGCGTTGTGCTGACAGCTATTACGCTCCCCGCATACATCACCGAGCTTGGCACGGGCGCCTTTTACGGTTGCACCGGATTGGAGGTTGTAGCGTTTGAGGAAGGCTCCAGATTGGAAGAAGTGAAAGCTTATACCTTTATGGAGTGCACGTCGCTCAAGGCAATCAAGATCCCCGGCAGTGCTGTGATAATTGGTCAGGCGGCTTGCTATGGCTGTACCGCATTGCAGTCCGTAATTCTGGAAGAGGGTGTTTCTCTTGTGATTGCGCAGGCATTCCAAGATTGTGATGCTTTGGCAAGCATCTCGTTGCCGAGCTCTTTGGATTCGATTGGAACCTACGCATTCCACGGCAGTGACGCACTGTACGCAGAGGGATTGACCTACGAGGGCGATTCCGAAGAGATTTTGGCGTACATTGCCAGTTTGAGATTGGAAAGCGCGGATGCGAACTGAGATGGATTTTTGAAAAAAGATCGGTCACCATATGAACTGTATTCTAAAGGACAGTTCTTAAATAAAATTAAACAGATTTCCTACCGACATGAAGAAGACAGCGGATTTAAAATTTCGCTGTCTTCTTTTCTTGCCCAAGCACTGCATTTCAGACTGTAGACAAAACAACCGGCTTTCGTCAGTTTGACGAAAAGTTTTGGTCGAGCTTTTTCAAAAGCTCGCGCAGTGGAGGGCGCGGAGCCCTCCTCGCCCTCCGCAGAGGGCGAAATAGCCTCTTTATGGCGCTTTT
>JAFTLZ010000062.1 GCA_017452665.1 Clostridia bacterium | reverse complement strand
TCATTATGATCATGAAGTAGATACCATAAAATATTATTTTGAAGAAACCTCCGAGGATGGAACGTATACGTGGACGACGGATGTATCGGAAGCTGTTGCAGATGAAATTAAAACTGCGTACGCAAATAGCATGAAGAAATGGAACAACGTATATTTTTATTCTTACGATTCTTCAGGAAACATCTATAAGCACAAAATTATCAACATAGTAGAAGGGACAGCATCGGATCATAATATATCAATCTACCCCGAAACAGGGTATGGTGCCCTTGCCAGTACAGCTGCTGTAGGTAGTTATGATGCAGTAGAGCTTGGGACAATCGAGCATCGACATTATTCCGATTGGACAATGAAGGTCTACCTCTGGCATTTTTACGACAATGGTACCAACACTACCAATGAACTGAATTTGGTCAGAGAAAGAACTGGTGCTCATGAATTTGGGCATGTATTGGGATTGCGTGATATTGAAAATTATTGCGGAGCTGATACTGCTGATGAACATCATTATGAGATTCTTATGGGATATGGTACATTGGCTTTTAGATGTGAGGATATTACATATAAAGACATTGCCGGTGTTGCAATTACAAGGGGATTCCACACGGATGATGACCACATGTGGCTGAATTGCGGCTTGCAAGACGATGGAATGTATAAATTGGTGTGTTCCGTATGCAATGGGGTCAAGATGGTGGAAAGCTTGAGCGGATATGTATACAATACATATGGCGCTTGCGATGGTGATCACAGGTTACCGTACGGAAATATGATGGCTGTTGCAAGCTATGGAACAAAGGACTATTACAAATGCAAATATTGTAGATATGTTGCTCCGTTTTCTTCACTCGCAGAGCAGGCATACATGATATTGCCTTATTCTGCAGCTCTTCATGAAGGTGAAAATAATGTTTCCGGATTGAACTATAAGTTTTATGAAGAACATACTTTTGTAGATAACGAATGTGTGGAATGTTGGTATTCACACACGCATTCCTATCACTACTCTTGGTTATCGTACACAAGTCATCTACAATCGTGCGCATGCGGAGATTCTTCAAACAAACCGCACGTTGTGAAAGCGGGCTCAACTCTTGGCTCGTCAGGATATGCAATTTGCTTGCTTTGCAAGGGGCAGGCATCTATAGGTGCTATTTATGATTCTATCAATGATCTTCCGCGCACGCAAAACGGCAGTTATATCCTGCCAAACGGCACAGTCGTTTTGGTTGACGAGGATATTGATGCCTATATGAACGGAAACCTGATTTTCTATTCGGGTGAAACAGAATAGAGTGTAACACAAAAGGATGCTGTAAAAACGGCATCCTTTTTGAATACTAAAGTAATCTTTGGTAAAAAAGACGAACCTTGATTGCTCAAGATTCGTTCTTTTTTGTTTTGTACCTATATTAAAATGTTATTTCTTCCTCTTTTTTTGCCCTTGGGAGTGCTTTTTTACGGAAGTCGAGTGCTTGCTTGCCGCTTCCTTTTTTTGTGTCTGCTTGGCGTAGTGCGAGGAGGCATGGCCGCTCTTAACGGGGGTGCGGTGCTTTGTCCCTTGCGCTGATTTACGCGCAGGATTTGCCGGACGGACGAGGCATTCCTCGCCGTAGCCGATCAGATCGGTGCGTCCTGCACGGGTCAGCGCTTCACGCACCAGATCCGCATTTTGCGGGCGGTTGTACTGCAACAGCGCACGCTGAAGCTGCTTTTCGTGATAGTCGGTGGCAACGTAAACAGGCTTCATATCCAGCGGATTGATGCCGGTGTAGTACATGACCGTGGATGCCGTGCCGGGTGTGGGGTAGTAGTCCTGCACCTGCTCCGGCGCGTATCCGTTGCGCTTGAGGCATATGGCAAGCTCGATCGCATCCTTGACGGTGGAGCCGGGATGGCTGGACATCAGATAGGGAACGAGGTATTGCTCTTTGCCGACGCTTTTGGTGATCTCGAAGAACTTTTTGCGGAATTTTTCATACACCGCAAAGGAGGGCTTTCCCATGCAGGCAAGCACGCCGTCGGAGCAATGCTCGGGGGCGACCTTGAGCTGTCCGCTGACATTGTCGCGCACCAGCTTGCGGAAAAAGGCGTCGCTGGGATCCTGCAGGAGATAATCAAATCGGATGCCGCTTCGGATAAAGACCTTTTTGACACCGGGGAGTGCTTCGACCTCTTCTATCAGGTGTTGATATTCGGTGTGGTCTGCCTTGAGATTGGGGCAGGGCTTGGGAGCGAGGCATTTGCGGTTGGCGCAGACGCCGCTCTTCAGCTGTTTTTCGCAGGCAGGATAGCGGAAGTTTGCCGTGGGACCGCCTACGTCGTGGATGTAGCCCTTGAAGTCGGGGAGCTTGGTGATCTTTCTGGCTTCCTCAACAACGCTGCGGATACTGCGGGAACGCACGGTGCGCCCTTGGTGAAAGGCGAGCGCGCAGAAATTACAGCCGCCAAAGCATCCGCGGTTGTGTGTGATGGAAAATTTGACCTCCTCGATGCCTGGAACACCGCCTGCTGCGCGGTAGGACGGGTGATAATCCCGCATATAGGGCAGGGCATAAACGCGATCCAGCTCGTCGCGCTCCAAGGGTGGCATGGGCGGGTTTTGCACCAGCATTTTGCCGTCGTAAAGCTCGCAGATGGCGCGCCCGTTGATGGCATCCTGGTTTTTATACTGGATGCCGAATGCCTCGGCGTAGCGGCGCTTATCGGTTTTCAGCTCGTTGTAGTCAAAGGTTGCCGCGACCTCGTAGTGGATTGGATCCTCCGGCTTGCACAGATAAACGCTTCCTCGCACGTCGCGGATCTTTTTGATCGGAACGCCTTTATTGAGCAGCTCTGCAATGCGCAAAAGGATGTTTTCACCCATGCCGTAGGTCAAAAGATCGGCGGTGCTGTCCACAAGGATCGAGCGGCGCACCTTGTTGTCCCAATAATCGTAGTGGGCAAAACGGCGCAGGGAAGCCTCCAAGCCGCCCAAAATGATCGGAACGTCGCCGTACGCCTCGCGGATTCGATTGGAATAGACGATTACGGCGCGGTCGGGGCGTTTGCCCATTTCGCCGCCGGGGGAGTAATAGTCAAAGCTACGCCGTTTTTTTGCGGCGGTGTAATGTGCCACCATGCTGTCGATGTTGCCGGAGGTGACTAAGAATCCAAGACGGGGCTTGCCGTATTCGCGAAAGGCGTTACAGCTTTTGTAATCGGGCTGGGAAAGGATCGCCACGCGGTAGCCGGCATTCTCAAGGACGCGCGAGATAATGGCAACGCCAAAAGAGGGGTGATCGACATAAGCGTCACCTGTTACGTATACGAAATCCGGCCGATCCCAGCCGCGTGCCTCCATATCGGCACGACAAAGCGGGAGAAATTCCATGGTAACCTCCTGATTTTAGCGGTTGGCTCTTGGCAGAGCGCT
Source organism: Clostridia bacterium (assembly GCA_017452665.1). Lineage (GTDB taxonomy): Bacteria > Bacillota > Clostridia > Oscillospirales > CAG-272 > UMGS1865. The sequence goes on along the minus strand of JAFTLZ010000062.1, from coordinate 2,515 downwards.
ACCGCGCGTGTTGTAAAAAATCAAATTGAATCGGAGTTGTCCTCTTCATATGCCTTGATGCCCTGCATTCTTCCCATTTCCTGAAAGCCGTCGATTTTTCCGCGCTGCATTGCGCCGAAGATGCGATAACGCAGGCCGGGATGCTCGCGGTCCAGCCTTGCCAACAGCTGCTTCATTTCCTCGCGTTGGGTGTTACCGTCGGCGGGGCAGGGCGATTTGATGACGGGTAGATTGACTTTGGATGCAAAATAACGTACGTCCTTTTCGGGCAGATAGAGCATTGGGCGGATCATGCGCAGATCGGCACGGGAGAGATAGGTGACGGGGGAAAAGCAACCGATGCGTCCCTCGAAAAAGAGATTGAGCATAAAGGTCTCCACCGCGTCGTCGAAATGATGTCCGAGCGCCACCACGTTACAGCCGAGATCCTTGGTGGCACGGTGCAGGGCGCCGCGGCGCATTTTGGCACAGAGCGAGCAGGGGGATTTTTCCTGGCGGACGTCAAAGATGATCTTTGCGATCTCGGTGGGAATGATGTGATAGGGCACGTCCAGCTCATCGCAAAGCTTTTGAATCGGTACAAAATCCATGCCGCCCGCAAAGCCCATGTCAATGGTGACGGCAACCAGCTCAAACGGCACGGGATAAAAACGCCGCAGCTCCGCCATGGCGCACAAAAGCGTTAAGGAATCCTTTCCCGCCGAGACGCCAACGGCAATGCGGTCGCCGGGTTGGATCATGCTGTAATCGTCCAATGCGCGGCGTGTATAACTTAAAATTCGTTTGATATGTTCCATATGTAAGTGAAAGAGAGAACCCGATATGCAAAGGTTCTCTCTCTGTCATCCTTTGTTTGATTTAGGGCAATACCGCACAATTTTGATCACGCACAAACGCCGTCAGATGTTTCGTCAAACAAACCAAAACGACACGGATGAAACGAACGTTCGGCAAGACGTTTTGGTGCAGTATGACGGAAAAGATGCAAGTAGTTGCGTAATCAAGGCGACAGCCGTGAATTGTGCGGTGTTGCCTTAAGCTTCCTCGGATTCGGTGACCTCTGCTGCAACATCCTCTGCCTTGGGTTCCTCGGCGCTGTCGGCGTCGGCGGTGAGGCGTTTGATTCGCTTGAGCTCATAGATAACACCGGTGGTAAAGGCTGCCGTAACGGTTGCGGCGGTTGCGATGACGATCCATTTTGCGGCGGTTCTCTTTTTCATAACAGTTCTCCTTTGAAAATCAGATTTTGATCGGCATCTGTTATTTTTTACAGAAACGGGGTTCTTTAGTCGAAAAAAGAACAGGTGCCATAAATTTTTTTGGCTTCGGGGGTCAATTCCCGCGTTGCGGCAGAGTCGGTTTGCGGGAGATACAAAAACAGCGGTGGGGTGACCTGAAGGGACGGTGCCGCGCCCTTGACTGCCTCAATTAGGACGGAGGAGGGCGGTGCGCTCCCGTCGGCGTGCACGAAGGTCATGCGCTTTGGCTCCAAGTGAGAGCTGTGCATGGCGTTGAGCAGCTCGGTCAGGCGGTCGGGTCTCCAGACGCATACGAATCTTCCGCCGTGCTTTAAAATGCGGCCTGCGCAGGCGCAGAAATCCGAAATATTACCGCATACCTCATGGCGGGCAATGAATTTTTCGTCATGCTCGTTTCGTTTGCCCGAGGCGGTTTTCATATACGGTGGATTGGATACCACCAAGGCAACCTCATGGCCAAAGTCGGCGGGGCGTAGCGTGCGAACATCTGCGCAGAGCGGATGCAAGCGATCGGATACTCCGTTGAGGGATGCGTTTTTGGCAATCAGCTCGGCAAACTGTGGCTGGATTTCTACGGCGTGTACTGTGCGCACCTTTTCTTTTGCGAGCAGCAACAGTGGAATGATCCCGGTTCCGCTGCCAAGATCCACAGCGTCGGCGCGTGGCATTTTGCGTACGTAGGCGGCGAGGAGATAGGCATCGGTACCAAAGGTCAGACCATGCTTTTTTTGGATCAGACGGATGCTTTCGTTCACCTCGTCCAACCGTTCATCCTCCGCGAGCGTGATGGGCGCGCCGGAGGGGAGATTTTGTTTGATTGTAATCATAAAAACAGTTTGAATTGCAAAAGCGAAGCAAGCCGATGGGATTCATCGTCCGCTTCGCTCTTGAAGTACAGGATGTAATTAAGCTTCCTGAGGAGCGCCAACCGGGCATGCATCTGCGCAAGCACCGCAAGATACGCACTTGTCTGCGTCGATCTCGTACTTGCCGTCACCCTCAGCAATCGCATCCATGGGGCAAGCCTCTACGCATGCACCGCAGGAAACGCAATCATCGGAAATTTTGAATGCCATGTTTATTACCTCCTAAAAGTTTTTTATGACACTTATATTGTATCACATTTTTTTTGTTTTGCAACTGTTTTTTTAAAATTTAAAAAAAAATTTATTGTTTTTACGGATTTGCTCTCTTGATTTTGGAAAATATAGGAAGATATGGATACATCATCCATTGTTTTCGGGGGTGAAATCCTC
>JAFTLZ010000061.1 GCA_017452665.1 Clostridia bacterium | reverse complement strand
GGTTTTGTGGGAAAACTTTTGAAAAAGTTTTCCCACACCCTTTCAAAACTTTCAATCAGTTTTTTAAGATAGGCTGGATGGAATGTTTCTGCCTCGCTTTCTATTTAGGCGTTGTAAGTTTGAGCCTGAAACAACGAACGAGGCGGGAGCATTCCTACCTCGTCAGTTTTTATTTTGCGTTAAAAGTTTTGAAGGGGCGTGGGGGACTTTTTCAAAAGTCCCCCACAAAAAAATCGTCCCACAAAAATACTGGCCGTTTTTTAGTGCATTTGAATCTGCGCGGAGATTGCTTGTACGTCCTCCGTCTTTGGCGGCTGTGTGCCGGGCGTCAGGCACGCTGCGGTCCCGTACGCGACTGCGGTGCGCAAGCATTCGACAAGCGTTTTCCCTTCTGCCATCGCCGCAAGAAAGCCCGCAATCGAGCTATCCCCCGCTCCGATGGTTGAAACTGCTTGAATCCGCGGCGGCGTTGCCACAAAGCATCCGTCACGGCAAACCAGCAATGCACCCTGTGCGCCAAGGCTGATCATCACGTTTTCAATGCCCGTTCGATGCAGGTCGGTTGCCGCCGCAAGTACGTCGTCAAACGTCTCCACCGTGCGTCCCAGATATTCACCGATCTCCTCCTGGTTGGGCTTGATCAGCCACGGACGCTGTGTAAGCAGATCCTCCGTGGAAAAGGATTTGGAATCAATCACCACTTTGACGCCCTTTGCCTGCATACGCGAAAGAAACGCTTTGACCTCCGGCATGGAAAGCCCCGCGGGAATGCGCCCTGTAAAGGTCAGAACAGTGTTTTTGTCGATCAGATCCGACACCGTCGATTCTACCTGTTTCAGCAGCGCCGCATCACAGTCAAAGCCCGCAAAGCTGATGCGCGTCTCGTTGGAACAGTCTGCGTGAATCGTGATGTTCTCGCGGATCCGTCCGGGCAAAACGATCTCGCGCCAGCACATCGCATCCGCCGCAAGCGCTTTCCGAAAGCCTTCGGCATTTTCTTCCCCCAGCACTACGACGGCAACATTTTCCACACCGTTCCGCGTCAGCGCACGGGAAATATTCACGCCCTTACCGCCAGCCTCCCGCTGGGTTACGGTGACGAGATTTTCGTGAAACGGCAAAAATTGCGCGGTATGGCAATGCACGTCAAACGCGGGATTGAGCGTTAGCGTAATGATCTTCATGTTCGGCTCTCCTTTCGGCAAATCCATCAAATTTTCGGTGCATTCGCAAGCAGATATTGCTCTGCCTCCGCGCACCACACGCCGCCGTTGCGCGCAACGATGGCGGCAAGCTCGCGGTACATCGGTGAGGTCTCCCCCCACTTATCCAGTTCATCCACGGCGATCAGCGGAATGTCCAGCCCCGTGTAGCATACTTTTTTGGCACCGTTTGGATGCTCCATGGCAAACAGCGTCTCTTTTACGGCGTGCAAGCCGAGAATGTGCGAAACGATAGCGCCGGGATGAATTTTGTTTTCCTCAATCAGGCGGATCGTGTCGCACGTATCCTCAGGAATGCTGCCCGCTGTTCCCACCACGTGGATCCCGTCGTAATGAACGCGGTACAGATTCAGCGATCCCTGCATCTGATGCACTGCAGGGCCTGCAAAAAAATTTACGCATCCGTCCTCGCGGCAAATTGCCTCCGCCATAGTAAACAGCTCCGGCACGGGAACCATCACAAACACGTCGTCAAAGCCGCCGTTTGAAAGCTCGATCAGTGTTTTTACAGGATCGGAAAGCTCCGACGTATTCAGATAAATCAGCTCACAGCCGCGCTCCTTGGCGCTCTCAACCGAGCATTTGGTTGCGGCGTAGGCAAGACGGTCGGCATTGAGGTCGGTCACCACCACCTGCGCCACACCCGCGTAATCCATTGCCATATCTACTGCTCCGATTCCCATCGGGCCCGCCCCACCAAGAATGGCGAGTCTGCCGCCACGCTTTGCACCGTCGGTTCGAACGTAATTGCTGTAGTCGGTGTGATAAAATCCCTTGTAGCCGCGCAAAACGCATCCGAGAGACTCCACCAGCGATCCCTTGAAAAAGCTGTCCCCCTCATACGGAATCATACATCCGCGCTCCAGCACGATTTTGGGAACCACAGCATAGGTCGCACTGCCTCCGATGTAAGGATACGAGTAACCGGGATCATAGCCGCTTTCCAGTTTGAGTGCGGGTTGAATGACCACGCGCTGACCAACGCGCCACGCATCCTGCAGATTGGCACCCACTGCAACGATCTCCCCGCACATCTCGTGTCCGATGATAATCGGCTTTTCGGCGATATCCGGCGGAACCCGTTTGTGTGCAGTTCCTTGCTTGACCGCCTTGTAGGTAGAGGCACATAAGGAATCCGTAATCACATGCAACAAGATCTCATCCGCGCCGATTTGGGGCAAATCGAAGGTCTCGGTACGCAAATCCATTGCCCCGTACATACGAACGGCTGTTGTTTTCATAAAAACCTCCTCAAAATGCATTGACAAATCGCAAGCTTTATATTATAATTAAATCACAACTTAATCAAAAAGTCAATATTCGCCGCTAAAGTTTATAAATAATCATGCAAAGAGAGCGAAATAATCACAAATCATCAAAGCGAGGAGAACTTATGCTGATTGAAGAACGTCATCACAGAATACTGGAAGAATTGAAAAAGAATCCCGCCGTGACCGTGCGAGAGCTGTCACAAATTTTATGTGTCAGCGAGCCGACTGTCCGACGCGATTTTACCGAGCTCCACCAAAGGGGGCTGATCACCAAAATCTATGGCGGAGCGATCTTAAATCAGGGCGCCGCCGACCGCGAGATCCCGTTTCTGTTGCGCGAAAAGGAAAAGAGCACCGTTAAGACAGAGATTGGCAAAGCGGCGGCAAATTTGGTAGAGGACGGGATGGTAGTGATGCTGGACGGCTCAACCAGCGCCTATCATCTGCTCCCCTACCTTACCCGAAAAAAGGATCTGATCGTGATCACCAGCGGTGCCAAAACAGCTGTTGCGCTTGCTGAGGCAAATATTCGTACCTTTTGTACGGGCGGGCAGATGATCATTCACTCTTTTTCCTACGTGGGCGAGCAGGCGGAGGCGTTTGTGCGCAACGTCAATGCGGATATCCTCTTTTTCTCCTGCCACGGGTTGACTGACGACGGCCGCATGACCGATCCTGCCATTGAAGAAGCCAACCTGCGCAAGGTGATGTTCCAAAGCGCGCGTCAGCGTATTCTGCTTTGCGACAGCAGTAAATTTGGCAAAACCTGCTTTTACAATATGGGAACGGTTGCCGACATTGACGGCGTCATTTCCGAAATTCCCCTTCCCCCTGCCATTCAAAGCACGGTAGGAGCCAACCGTCTTTCCCAAAATCAGGCTCCTTTAAAATCGTAATATTTCAAATCTTTATATAATGCAACGTCTTTTATTTACCAAACATAAGCTCCATGATGATCTCGTCTCCGTCACAGTCGGTTTCTACAAAACCAAACATTTCGTAAAGGTGCTTGGCGCCTTTGTTTCCTTCCAAGTAACAAAGAATGACCTTATCATACTGACCGTCGGCTTTCATCGCCTCAAGAACCGTTTTCGTTGCTTCTTTTCCATATCCGCGCCCTTGATAGCGTGCATCAATAAAGAGTTCGCTAAAAATATACGCATCAAATTCGGGGGCATCGTGATAAAGTCCCATACCAATAGGCGTGTCGTCATTATAAATTATATACGCTCGGCTTCGTGCGTTACGGTACGCATACGCACGAGCAAGGATAGTTGTGCTACTTGCAACATATTGTTTTTGTTCATCCGAAACGGCCAATGGAATACGCCAGTTTCCTTCGTTTACATCTTCTAATCGGATCATTTTTATTCACCTTGATTTTTCAATTCTAAAACGTACCGAGAGCCTTTCTCGGTCTTTTCACAGCTCCGAAATCCTACGCTCTCAAAGCACTTTTGTGAGCCGATGTTGAAATCGTAGATTTCGCCAACGTACAACCGATCGTATCCCAGCGCTCTGCCACGCTCGACCAGGGCAGATACAACCTTTTTGCCAATACCTTTGCCACGGTATTCACGCTCACCGATCACAATTGGCATATCTTCTTGCCAAAAGGTAACGTCACCAATCGGCTTCCATTCGCCGTTCTCATTAACTTCGATGAAATAAAGCTCACCTTTGCCATTAAGATAGTGATACATATTCGTCAAGGTTTCGTAGGAATACGGTTCAGCTTTGCCATCAACAAGAAGAACCGTTTCCGTGTCCTGATACCACTCAAAGGCAAAATCATAATTGCCATCAAAACGGCGGAGGCGGAGAGTTTCTTCGATCTGTAGTACGTCGTTTATGTAGCTGACAAAATCCTTTTCAACCAACTCATAATCGACCGATGATTGAAGCCGACCGAGCTGATCTTTCCAAGAATCAATGTTGGTTCTTACCTTGCGGAAACCAAGTGATTCATAAACTCGCTGTGCTCTTGTGTTCGTCAAGTTGGTATCGAGGACGATTTTGGAATAGCCGTTTTTGAACAGCCAACCAATCAGC
>JAFTLZ010000060.1 GCA_017452665.1 Clostridia bacterium | reverse complement strand
CCCGCGATATGAAACGGTGTATGGCGGAATTTTTCCGCACATACCCGCGATATGAAACGGTGTATGGCGGAATTTTTCCGCAATACCCCTAACTCTTTAATATTATACAATGAAACACATTTTTTGTCAAGTCTTTGACGTGAGATTTTTCACCAATCCCCGGATTTTTCGAGCTGTTTCGGTGTTATTCATTGATTTTCCCGCAGCGGCATTGCCGCTGCGGGGAAGTTTTGATGATTCAATTTTTTGATTGATAGAGTCATTCCTTTTCCGGAATCAGCAATCCGTAACCACCATCGCGGCGCTTGTAGACCACGCAGGTGTTGTTGCTTTGATCGTCGTTGAATACGAAGAATTGGTGTCCCAGCAGATTCATCTGCAAAATTGCCTCCTCGGGAGACATGGGCTTTGCAGGGAAGGTCTTGGTTCGGATGATCTCCTCGTCATCGGCCGCAATATCGTCGTAAATTTCCTCCGGATAAGGATTAAAGGTTCCTTCCCGCAAGCGTTTTGCAAGCTTGGTCTTGTTTTTGCGGATCTGACGCTCAATATTGGCGCACGCATCGTCCAGCGCATCCCGAAAGCTTTCTGCTCCTACCTCGCTGCGGAACAGCGTTCCTGCAGCGGATATCGTGATTTCGATGTTGCGTTCGTTATGTTTACTGCTAAGGGTTACGGTCGCGTCGCCCTCGGCGGGAAAGAATTTGTCAAATTTAGCAAGCTTTTTTTCAATCAGCAGCTTCATCTCCTCATACACATTCATCTGTCTGCCAACAATGGTAATCTTCATACGGTGTTCCTTGCCTTTCTTTGAGTATCGCAAAAAGAATATTCCTCTTTGCAGTTTCAGTATACCACAGTTTTTCTCATTTGTAAAGATAAGACAAAAAATGTTTACATTTGAAATATCAAATTGTCGAAAACGATAATAAAATCAAGAAAAGTTTTGGAATAACGATTGACATCCGGCAAAAAATTTGGTATAATAAAAAAAGAGCGTGCCGCGAAGGACTTTCAACTTCTGCCGGCGCACGGAAAGGCGGTTGAAATATGAGCGAGCTGGAAGAAAAAATCCGAAAATTGCGCAAGCAGCTGCTGTATCATGCCAAACGGTATTATGTGGATGATGCGCCCGAAATCTCGGATTATGATTACGATATGATGTACGCGGAGCTGAAGCGGCTGGAGGCAGAGCATCCCGAATTTTTTGATCCCGAATCGCCCACACAACGCGTTGGCGGAAAACCGCTGGATAAATTTGAAAAAGTAACGCACACGGTGCAAATGAATTCACTTGCCGATGTATTTTCGTTTGAGGAATTGCAGGATTTTCTTGATCGTGTGTCGCAAACCGTAAGCCGACCTGCTTATTCCGTAGAACCCAAAATCGACGGACTTTCGGTGTCCTTGCGCTATGAAAATGGCATTTTCGTGCAGGGAGCAACGCGCGGCGACGGATTCGTGGGTGAGGATGTTACGCAAAATCTTCGCACGGTTTTTTCTATTCCCATGAGCCTGCCCGAACCGCTGAATCTGACCGTGCGTGGCGAGGTTTATATGCCGCGCCAGGTGTTTGAAAAGCTGAATCTTGCCCGCGAGGCGGCGGGACAGACGCTTTTGGCAAATCCGCGCAATGCGGCGGCGGGATCTTTGCGCCAGCTTGATCCCAAAATCGCGGCAGAGCGTAAGCTGGATATTTTTGTATTTAACTTTCAGGACGGAACTCTTTATGCCGACGGCAGTGCGCCGCAGACCCATAAAGAGACCTTGGACCGTTTGGCAGAGCTTGGCTTTCATGTGCTGGAAAACCGCATCGTTGCCGAGAGCGCGGATGAGATCGTTTCGCACATCAAGCGCCTTGGAGAGCTGCGTGACAGCTTGGCGTACGATATCGACGGTGTGGTGATCAAAATTGATGATCTTGCCACGCGCCGTCTGCTGGGGGAGGGAACCAATACTCCCAAATGGGCAGTGGCGTATAAATTCCCGCCTGAGCAAAAGCAAACAAAATTAGAGGACATCACCGTTGCGGTCGGGCGTACGGGTGTGCTGACGCCTACGGCGGTGCTGACCCCGGTTCGCTTGGCAGGAACCACCGTTTCCCGCGCAACACTGCACAATTTGGAATTCATCCGCGAAAAGGACATCCGCATCGGGGATATCGTCACCGTGCAAAAAGCGGGGGATATCATTCCGGAGGTGGTTCGCTCCCATGCGGAGTTGCGCGGAGCGGGAACAACCCTCTTTTCTATGCCCGAACGGTGCCCCTCCTGCGGGGAACCGGTGTTCTATGATGCAGACGAGGGCGCAGCAACGCGTTGCACCAACAGTCGTTGTCCCGCACAGCTCTCCCGCGGAATCGAGCACTTTGCATCCAAGGACGCGATGAACATCGACGGTCTTGGACCGCAGCTGGTCGAGGCGCTATTGCAAAATGGCTTGATCGCGGATGCAGCGGACCTCTATTCGTTGCAGGTGGACGAGGTCGCCCAAATTGACCGCATGGGTACAAAATCCGCCACTAATCTGATCACAGCGATTGAAAATTCCAAAAGCGCCGGTCTTGAGCGCTTGATTTACGCACTGGGAATCCGCAATGTGGGCGAGGTCGCCGGGGCGGCATTGGCGGCGCGGTACGGCTCTTTGGCGGCTTTGCAAAACGCGACCGTGGAAGATTTGTGCACCGTGGAGGACTTTGGAGAGGTGACTGCACAATGCGTAGTGGACTTCTTCTCGCATCCGCAAAACCGTGAGCTGTGTGAACGCTTGACAGAGGCGGGTGTGGTAACGGTCTCCACCGCAAAGCCTACGGACGATCTGTTCCGTGGCTTGACCTTTGTGCTGACGGGGACACTTCCCACCCTGACTCGCGATGAGGCGAGCGAGCGCATCAAAGCCGCAGGCGGCAGGGTGTCGGGCAGTGTTTCGGCAAAGACATCCTTCGTGGTCGCAGGGGAAGCGGCAGGCTCCAAGCTGACCAAAGCACAGCAGCTCGGTGTGACCGTGATCGACGAAGAAATGCTGTTGAATATGATCGAGCAACGTTCCGTTACTCCGACGGCGTAAAAAAGTTCAAGGGGTGAGTCAAATGCGAAAAGTCGCATTTGGTACTCACCCCCGTCGTTTTTGCTTGACGGCTAAACGCCGTCATTTTTGCCCTTTTGATGATTTTTATATGTATTTCGAATAGAAAACGGGCAAAAAACGCAAATTTCGCAGCCCCATTTCAAACCATCACTTTGTAAATTTCATTTTTCTGCACACCGCGGTCGCGGGCTGTTTGCTTAATGGCATCCATTTTTGACATTCCGGTATCCATATAGTGCTTTACGTGCGCGGGAATGTCAAGCGTTTTCCAAAATTCGTCGGGGGCGATCTCTTCTTGCGCACCTTCCACCACCAGCACGTATTCGCCGCGCGGAGCTTGCACATCGTAATAAGCAACGGCTTCTCCAATCGTCAGGCGCAAAATTTCTTCGTTCAGCTTGGTCAGCTCCCGGCAAATGGCAATGCGGCGGTCGGCGCCAAATGTTGCCAAAAGATCGGCAAGCGTTGCTTTGAGCTTATGCGGCGCTTCGTGAAAGAGCATCGTGCGCGTCTCGTTTGCAAGGGAGGAAAGATGCGCGCGTCTCTCTGCCTTATTGACCGACAAAAAGCCTTCAAAGCAAAAGCGTCCCGTAGGGAGTCCCGAAAGCGTCAGTGCCGTAATAGAGGCAACCGGCCTCGGTACCGAGGTCACGCAGATTCCACGCGCCGCGCAAAGTGCAACCATATCCTCGCCGGGGTCGCTGATGGCGGGCGTACCCGCATCGGTGATCAGCGCACAGGATTCTCCCGCTTCCAAACGGAGCGCAATCTGCTCACCGCGTTCGCGCTTGTTGTGCTCAAAATAAGATACCATCGGTTTGCTGATGCCAAGGTGAAAGAGGAGCCGCATGGAGTTGCGCGTGTCCTCAGCGGCGATAAAATCCACCTCCGACAGCACCTTGATCGCGCGCTCCGAAAGATCGGCAAGATTTCCGATGGGGGTAGCGACAAGGTAAAGTGTTCCCGCCTCCACGCGGTTTTTCTCCCGCGCCGCGGTATCAATGCTTTTTACTGAGCTCATGTTGTTTGCCCTTTCTGCAGATCAATCAAGGATAGGGATGTGAAAAAAGATCGCTCATGTGTTACAAATCCCACGCCTCACGGTTTCATTATACCATACTCCGGGATTTTTTGCAAGCGCCTGCGCATTTTTTGTTTGAAAAGCATACACTGTGTATGAGAATCTATTATCCGGTGGGAGGAAATTATGGCAATCAAGATTTATATTGATCAGGGACACAATCCGGAGTCACCGAATGCGGGAGCCGAGGGAAACGGACTGAAGGAGCAGGATATCACATATCGCGTCGGTCAATCGCTGGCAGATCTGTTGCGCGCGAACGGAAATTTTGAGGTGCGCCTTTCCAGACCGACCCCAACCACTTCGCTTGGCACCACCAACACCACCAGCTTGCGTGCGCGCGTTAACGACGCCAACAGCTGGGGCGCGGACTACTTCATCAGCATCCATACCAATGCGTCCGAAAATCCAAGCGTCAGCGGTACCGAGGCGTTTGCGTATTCCTCGCCCTCGCCCGCTTTTACCTTGGGGGAGGATATCATCCAAGGCATTTCCGACGCCACCGGGTTGCGTGACCGCGGCATGAAGGTGCGCCCGGGGCTGTACGTCCTGCGCAAAACCGCTATGCCTGCCGTTTTGGTGGAGCTTGGCTTTATCTCCAACGCCGCCGATGCCGCGCTGATGAACGAAAATCCCGCGCTGTTTGCACGCGGGATTTATAAAGGGATGTTAAAATATTTTAATTTGTAAGATTACTGATCGTCATCCAGCTTCAGCACCGCCATGAACGCCTCGGGGGAGACCTGCACGGAGCCGAGCTGACGCATCTTCTTTTTGCCTTCCTTTTGCTTTTCCAAAAGCTTCTTTTTACGCGTAATGTCACCGCCGTAGCACTTGGCAAGCACGTCCTTGCGCATCGCTTTCACCGTCTCGCGCGCGATGACCTTTGTGCCGATTGCGGCTTGAATCGGGACTTCAAACAGCTGGCGCGGAATGTTGTCCTTCAGCTTTTCGGCAATCTTGCGCGCACGGGCATAGGCTTTTTCCTCATGCACGATAAACGAGAGCGCGTCTACCTGCTCGCCGTTGAGCAAAAAGTCCAGCTTGACCAGCTTGCTCGGCTCGTATCCAAGCATTTCGTAGTCCAGCGACGCATATCCGCGCGAGCGGCTCTTGAGTGCATCAAAAAAGTCGTAAATAATCTCGTTCAGCGGCAGATTGTAGTGCAATTCTACGCGCGTGGGATCCAGATATTTCATGTCGATAAAAATGCCGCGCCGATTCTGACAAAGCTCCATCAGCCCACCCACGTATTCCACCGGCGTGATGATGTTCGCCTTTACCAGCGGTTCAAACGCCGTTTCAATGGTGTCGGGCACGGGATAGTTTGTGGGATTGTCAATGCGCACCGTCTCGCCGCCCTTGAGCTTGATCTCGTAGATAACGCTGGGCGCCGTGGTGATCAGATCCAGATTGAATTCGCGCTCCAGCCGCTCCTCAATAATTTCCATATGGAGCAAGCCCAAAAAGCCGCAACGGAATCCAAAGCCGAGTGCCACGGAGGTTTCCGGTTCAAAAATCAGCGCCGCATCGTTGAGCTGCAGCTTTTCCAGCGCGTCACGCAAATCTCCGTAGCGTGCGCCGTCAGCAGGATAAATACCGGCATAGACCATCGGTTGCACTTCTTTAAAGCCGGGTAAGGGCTTGTCGGTGGGATTGGAGACCAAGGTCACCGTGTCACCCACACGCGTATCGCTCACACTTTTGATCGACGCAGTGATATATCCAACCTCACCCGCCGAAAGCACGTCGCATTTTTGCAGACCGAACGGCTCCATCGTGCCCACGTCCACCACGTCAAACACCGCACCGGTGCTCATCAGCTGAATCCGGTCGCCCGCACGCACACAGCCGTCCACCACGCGAATGTTGACTACAACGCCCAGGTAGCTGTCGTAATAGGAGTCAAAAATCAAAGCCTTGAGCGGCGCGGTTTCGTCTCCTTCGGGGGCGGGAATCCCGGAAACGACCGCCTCCAGCACGTCCTCAATGTTCAAGCCGGTCTTGGCAGAAACGGCAGGGCAACCCTCTGCGGGAATTCCGATTACATCTTCAATCTCATTGCGGCACCTGTCGATGTCGGCGGAGGGGAGGTCGATCTTATTGATTACGGGAACAATCTCCAAATTGGCATCCACAGCAAGGTATGCGTTTGCAAGCGTCTGCGCCTCAATTCCTTGGGTGGCATCCACGACCAAAAGCGCCCCTTCGCAAGCGTTCAGCGAGCGGGAGACCTCGTAGTTAAAGTCCACGTGGCCGGGCGTGTCAATCAAGTTAAAGGTATAGTCCTCGCCATCGTTGGCGTGATAGTTCAGCTTTACGGCGCGCGCCTTGATGGTAATGCCGCGCTCGCGCTCCAGGTCCATATTGTCCAGCAGCTGTTCCTCCATGTCGCGCTTGGAGACCGTTTGCGTGTGCTCCAGAATGCGGTCGGCAAGCGTGGATTTGCCGTGGTCGATATGGGCAATGATCGAAAAATTACGGATGTGATTTTGACGTTCAGATTTTTGCACGTTTTTAACCAAGCCTTTTTTGAAGTATTATTTTTTATTATAACACACATGGTGGGTTTTGTCAAGAAAAAAAGTCCCCGATCTACGGCAACAGCATTTACTTTTTCAAAAGTTTCCCACACAAACGCGTCCTACGTTAAAGGTTTTCCCGCTTAAAACCGAGCTTTGAGACTTGCTTTTGCAATATTTATCCTTCAAAAACAAAAAAAGTATGTTCCCAGCACAATTTTTGTCCAAAAAAAAGCAAAAGGTATCTTGACAGACGTCAAAAAATGTTTTATACTGTAGGTGATTTCGGGGAGAGGGATCGCTCTGCCCACGCATCCACAGAAAGGATTGACGAGATATGAAAAAAATGAGAGCAGCCGTCGTCGGTTACGGCGGTATGGGCGGTTGGCACGTCGAGCATCTGCTGAAGAGCGACGTTGCCGAGCTTGCCGGTATTTACGATATCAAAGAGGAGCGCAGCGAGCTGGCGAAAAGCCGCGGAATTTACGCGTATCCTTCGTACGAAAGCCTTTTGCAGGATCCTACCGTGGAGCTGATCACGGTCGCGATCCCCAACGACAGCCACGAGGAAGTGGTCATCGCCGCTTTGAATGCGGGAAAGAACGTGATCTGCGAAAAGCCGGTGGCGCTGTCGCTGGAATCGCTGGATCGCATGATCGCCGCGGCAGAAAAGAACGGCGTGCGCTTTTCCACTCACCAGAACCGCCGTTGGGACGTGGACTACCTTGCTATGAAGCAGATCCACGATTCGGGCGAGCTTGGTAAGGTGCTCAACATCGAATCCCGCGTGCACGGTAGCCGCGGTATCCCCTCCGATTGGAGAGGGGAGAAGGAGCACGGCGGCGGAATGCTGTACGACTGGGGAATCCATCTGATCGACCAGATGCTGATGGTTTTTGGCTGGGACGTGAAGAGCGTTTACTGCCTGTGCGATCATATCACCAATCAGGAGGTGGACGACGGCTTCCGTTTGGATATCCATTTTCAGAGCGGACAGCGCGCCACCATCGAGCTGGGTACTTATAACTTTATCGCAATGCCGCGCTTTTATATGCGCGCCGAAAAGGGAAGTGCGCTGATCACCGATTGGCGTGAGGAAACGCAGGTCGTCAAATGCAAGCACTGGCATGAAAACGACGTCCTTCCCGTCAAAACCGCCGCAGGCTTGACCAAAACCATGGCGCCCCGTGATAGCGTCACAACCGATACCTATCGCGTTCCGCGTCCCGCATCGGATGTACACGATTACTACCGTCACTTCATCAAGGCCATTCGTGAGAACGGCGAGCAGGACGTGACCTACGAGCAGATGCGTACCGACCTGAAGGTGATTCTTGCCGCCTTCCGCTCTGCTGAAACGGGACTCCCCGTCGAGCTGTAAGCGTACGCTCTGCGTAATTGAATATAAAAAATCCGGTCTGGTCTTTTGCACAGACCGGATGAGGTTACTGACAAAGGTGTTAGCACTGTCAAATTGCCGAAAAGTTTTGATCAATCTTTTTCAAAAGTTTGCGGGGTCAAGGGCGAGTAGCCCTTGTCGCGCTCTGCAGAGCGCGAAATTCCCCCTTTTTACGGCGCTTTCTCTTTTGCCAAGCTTTTCTCTTTGCGCCTATATGGTCAAAGAGAAAAGCGGTATAAACGAATTTATTCTATTTGACAAACTGTTACTTTTGTAATAGGGTTTGTCAGTAGTCTGATCCGGTCTGTTCTTTTGTGCAGACCGGATTTTTTATAGTCGATTTTTCCACAAAATCTTCTCACCACTTGACTTTTTTCAAAAAGAGAGTATAATAAAAACATAAATACACCTGCCAACGGCAAGAATGGAGAGAAGATCATGAAGAATTCGCAATCCTTGGATACGCTTTGCGCCGCACTTGCATATGCTATGGGCATCGACGCCCCAAAATGCGCGGCATCCCCCACACTGGCACTGTGTGATTACGTCGATCAACAACTGTCTCACCGCAAGGCAGACCGTATTTTTATGTACAATCCCGACGCCATCGCGCAATGGGTGTACGAAAAATATCCCCAGCTGCTTGCCGAGGCAACCAAATACACTTCGCTGGAACTGCCGTTCTGCACCGTGATGCCCTCTGTCACTCCCGTATGCTTTGGAACCATGTATACGGGGGCACAGCCCGCCGTGCACGGGATTCAAAAATACGAAAAGCCGGTCATCACAATCGACTCGATCTTTGATGCCCTCATCCGCGCCGGCAAAAAGCCCGCTATCGTAGCCGAAACAAATTGCAGTATGTCGTTGATCTACCTTGAGCGGAATATGGATTATTTTATCTACGACACGATCGAGGAGGTCAATGCCAAGGCGGCAGAGCTGATCCTTGCCGACCAATACGACTTTATCGCGGTTTATAACGGAAATTACGATTCCAAAATGCACAAATTCGGACCCGAAAGCATCGAGGCGCTGTCCGAGCTTCGTGCCAATTCTCAAGCGTTTGCCATGTTCAGCAAGCTGATCGAGCAGCATTGGAAGCAGCATAACACGCTGGTCGGCTTTGCCATGGATCACGGCTGCCATGAGATCGACGGCTCTTGCGGCTCGCACGGCTTGGATATGGACGAGGATCTGAACATCGTCCACCTGTATCGTGCCTATTCCGCTTGCCAATAAGGAGGCTCGACACATGACCGTCAACTGCGTTTGGGAGCACAACGGAAACGATACTCTGCTGTACGCGTCGGATTTGCTCGGCGCATATACCCGCGGCAAGAGTCTTGATGTCGCCGCCGAAAAAATGGAACAAGAGGTGCTTTCTTACCTGCGCTGGAGCGGGGAAGCCTTGCCTTCGTCTGTTCGGGTGCAGATCATACAGGAAAAAGCCTCCGACCTGCAAATTTGCGACGCAGATTCGGACGTGCTTTTCGACACCGAAAGAGCAAAGCTTTCGATGGAGGAATATGCAAAATACAAAGCACTTGCCCTCAAATCTGCCGTCGATTTTTTGACGCTGTATCATTCCATCCCGAATCGCGATGCCTTTTCCGCACCCCGCCGCGAGACCTTTTACGGCGCTGTTCCGCGTACCGCCAACGAGATGTACGAGCATACCAAACGGGTCAACGCCTACTATTTTGGCGAGATTGGCGTGGATGCCGACAACGAGGGGAGCATTTTCGAGTGTCGCCTGCGCGGCTTTGAGACATTGCAAGCCCAAACGGATTTTCTTTCTAACCCGGTTGTCGAAGGGAGCTACGGCGAGGAGTGGTCGCTCCGCCAGCTGGTGCGCCGTTTTCTCTGGCATGACCGCATCCACGCCAATGGCATGTGGCGCATGGCGACCGAGCTGTTCGGCAGGGAATTGATTGCCGATCCGTTCTGCTTTGCCTGCGATCGCTGATTCTGCAATGCAGTAATGATGAGAGAGTTCCGTCTATGTGATCGGAAACGAATTTGACGTCTAAACAAACGAACGAGGCAGGAGCTTTAGGGGCTGAGTCAAGTGTATTTTTTTGACTTCAGCCATAGTAAAAGCGAACAAAAAACCCAGATCAATCAATTGATTTGACCCTGGTTTTTTGTTATTTTTAAACAAACTGTTCATAGTTTGTTAATGCTATGAATCAGCCCCATCGAGATAAATCCCTTGCGGGATTTTCGATATGTTGCTGACGCAACTCGATATGCCTACGGCTCGAAATGTTTGCTACGCAAACGAGGGATTTATCTCATATCGAATTCATCTTTCGTGAACATATTTCACGAAAGTGAATATATCGACAGAAAGCAAAAACAAGAGCAAAAATAGAAGGTT
>JAFTLZ010000059.1 GCA_017452665.1 Clostridia bacterium | reverse complement strand
TCCGCAGAGGGCGAAATAGCCTCTTTACGGCGCTTTTCTTTTTGCCAAGCTTTTTCTTTTGCGCCTTCTTGGTCAAAAGAAAAAGCGCTACTAACAAATTTGTGCAATGTTACAAATTGAATACCTTTGGTCTACAACCTGCGAGGCAGGAAAGGTCCTGCCTCGTTCGCTTATTTGGGTTCCAAATTTGTTTCCGAGGACATAACCGATAAAATAACTCCTGCTAGCATTAGGACGCATGGACTTGCCCATGCGTTCTAATGCTCCACTGGATGCAGTTTGATAGAGCGCTTTTTGCTGCTTGTTCACAGGTTACAATGTGCGTAATGTGATGATATAAATTCAGTCCTCTTATAGGGGTACAAATCACAGGTTAAAGCGGTGATTTTGATTCTTTAACCGGCTATGAAAGCATTTTTTGCGCATAAGAATTCGGATCGGTGCATAGAATGAAGCAACGAACGAAGGAGGTTGCGGATGCGATGAAGGGTTTATTTTGGAGACGAACGGTGAGTGCTATGCTATGCAGTGCCTGCGTGACGGTGGCTATGGCTACGGGATGTGCCGCGGAGACACCGTCCGGGACGCAGGAGAAGGCAGTAGTGTCCTACGGAGTGAACGTGCTTTCGGGCGAGATGGACATGGCGGTGTCGGAGCTTGCGGGGAATGATGTGGTATTCTCGGCGGATGATTTTGCGCGCGCGCTGAATCTTTCCAAGGTGGAGTACATTACGGTCACGTCTTTGCCTGCGGTGACCGAGGGGGAATTGCTTTTGGGCTCGACGCGGATTGCCGCGGGGCAGACCGTTTCGGCAAGCAACATTTCCTACATGACCTTTGCGGCGGCAACTCCGGACATTCAAAAGGCGTCCTTCACCTTTACTGCAAACGGCGGCGCGACGCCCTTGGTCTGCAACGTCTATTTGCTGTCCGAAATCAATTACACGCCAACGGTCAGCATGGCGTCGGGGCTTTCGCTGAATCTTTCCACGTATCGGGATATTTGCGTATACGGAACGCTCTCGGCGTATGACCCGGACGGGGATGAGATGGTATATGAGTTCGTTTCTTATCCGCAAAACGGGTCGGTTTTGATGACCGATCGAAGCACGGGGAGTTACGTTTACACGCCGCAGAGCGGATATGTTGGGGTGGACAGCTTTTCTTACGTGGCGCGGGATATTTACGGCAATTACAGTGCGCTGGCGACCGTGAATTTGAAGGTGAGTGCGTCGGGGACCTCGGTGACGTATGTGGATATGCAGGATTCAACGGCTTACAGCGATGCACTGGCGCTGACTGAGGCGGGTGTGATGAGCGGGACGCAGGTTGGAAATCAGTATTATTTTCACCCGGAGAAAATGGTGAGCCGTGTAGAATTTTTGGTGATGGCAATGAATGCTGCTGGGATCACGGACGTTCCCGCCTGCGAAAAAACCAATTTTTATGACGATGCGGCGATTCCCTCGAGCATGAAGGGGTACGTTGCTGCAGCGTACAGCATGGGATACATCAGCGGAAGCAGTGTGGAAGGAAATTTATGCTTTTTGCCGGATGAGGAGATCACGCGTGCACAGGCGGCGGTTATTCTTTCGAACATCGTTGGACTGTGCGACGTTGCGGTAACGCCCACGTTTGCGGACGGTTCGGATATTCCCGTATGGGCAAGCGAGGCAATCTATTCCCTTAACGCAGCGGGAATCTTGTGTGATAGCAACGGATACATCACGCCCACAGCGAAGATCACGCGGGAGCAGACCGCAAAAATGCTTGCGGCTACTATGGCATATGTAAAGTGATGGGAGGACGCATTTTTGGGGGGAACTTTTTGAAAAAAGCTTCCCTCCTTCCAAACCTTCAACGACCCCAGAAACGGACGTAGCAGGAAAACTCCTTTTGATTACAATCTCATGCTGAAAAAATGAACTGTTGGCTGTGGATTTTTGATGCAAAGTAAAATAAATTTTTAAAAATTCTATAAATTTTGCATTTTCTATTGCAAAACGATTTGAAATCTGTTATAATAATGTAGGTGTCGGACTGTAAAACGAGGCCATACCAGCCGGGGAAGCAGCGGAGCCCTGTACCTGAAATCCGCTACAGCAGGGGTGGATCCCTCTTTTGAGGAATGAACTCTTACGTATGAGTCGTATTTGCTGTGTTGACGAATGGGTCTTGCGCAATCAGGACTCGTGAACCATGTCAGGTGGGGGACCAAGCAGCATTAAGCGACCATCCTGATGTGCCGCGAGGGTGCCTGTTCTGAGCAGTGGGTACGAATATCGCGTGGGAGCGACTTTCGATCTTGAGGTGTATGGTCTTGTTTTGCAGTCCGGCGCCGTTTCTTTTCAGAAACGCGTCGGATTTTTTCTTTGGCGAAGATTCGGGCGCTTTAAGAATCTTGTTATAAAACAAAGGAAGGTTTTTTACTGCCATGAAAATCGGAGTCAGCTCTTATAGCTTTGCAAAACATAGAAAGCAAACCGGTTGTGATCTGTTTGAGGTCTGCCGTCTTGCAAAAGAGATTGGATTTGAGGCGATCGAGTTTATTGATCTTGGTACGCCGGATCCCATTGCAACCGCCAAGGAACTGCGCGCGTACTGTGCCTCGATTGGGCTTGAGATTGCGTCGCACACCATTGGCGCGGATTTTTTGAACGGTGATCCCGACGAGATCTTGAAAAAGCTGTATCGGTACGTGGACATTGCCGAAGCGCTTGGCGCACCCTTGATGCGGCATGACGTTTGCTATTCGTTACCCGAGGGGATGGATTGGAGAGAGGCGATTGAGCACATGGCTCCCTTGATCCGCAAGGTGACGCAGTATGCAAAGGTGAAGGGAATTCGCACCTGCTCGGAGAACCACGGCTACATCTTCCAGGATTCGGAGCGGATGGAGGCTTTGATTCAGGCGGTGAATGACGAAAACTACGGCTGGCTTGTGGACGTTGGAAACTTCCTTTGCGCAGACGAGTACCCCTTGGAGGCGGTGAGCCATGCGATTCCGTATGCCGTTCACGTGCACGTCAAGGATTTTCTCTATCGTAAGAGTGACGAGCTGTACGTGATGCCCGAGGGCTTTTTTAACACCCGTAACGGAAACCTGCTGCGCGGGACAGTACTGGGACACGGAGACGTACCGGTTGCGGCATGCATCAAGCTGCTGAAGGAATGCGGATATGACGGAACCTTTTCGCTGGAGTTCGAGGGGGCGGAGGAAAATCTGCCCGCCTTGGAAATGGGATATCGGTATATGCGTAAGCTGGCGGAAATGCCGGTTGAAAGAGCGTAAATATGCATCAGGCGCTTTATAGAAAATGGCGTCCGCAGACCTTTGACGATGTTTGCGGGCAGGAGCACATCACGTCAGTTTTGCGCTATGAGGCAGAAAATTCTGCGTTCAGCCACGCGTATCTGTTTTGCGGCTCGCGCGGAACCGGCAAGACGACTTGTGCGAAAATTTTGGCAAAGGTGGTCAACTGCGAGCATCCTGTAAACGGCAATCCGTGCGGGGTATGTGAGGCTTGCCGTGCCATTGACAGCGGCGCCGCTACGGACGTGCTGGAAATGGATGCCGCATCCAACAACGGTGTGGATAACATTCGCGATATCCGCGACGAGGTGGTTTACTCGCCGTCGGCTCTGAAATACCGCGTGTATATCATTGACGAGGTGCATATGCTGTCGGTCAGCGCATTCAACGCGTTGTTGAAAACCCTGGAGGAGCCGCCGGAGCATGTGGTGTTTATTCTTGCTACTACCGAGTTGCAAAAGCTACCAGCGACGATTATCTCGCGTTGCCAGCGCTTTGACTTTCGGCGCATTTCTACCGATGCTTTGATGGCAAGGCTGAATTATATTGCGAAGGAAGAGGGAATCGAGCTGTCCCCTGACGCCGCGCGGATGCTGGCAAAGCTGGCGCAGGGCGGTATGCGGGATGCGATCAGCTTGTTGGAGCTTTGTGCCGGGGTACATCGCAAGGTGACGGCGAAGGTTGTGGAGGAATCGGTTGGAATGACCGGACGCGACGCCATGCTGGAAACGGCTTTAGCGGTTGCCGATCGGAACTACGACGTGCTGTTTGCGCAGATCGCGCAGGTAGTCAGCTCCTCCAAGGACATTGCGGTGTTCTGGCAGGATCTGATTTCGATCTGGCGGGATATGCTGATCGTCAAAACCACCAAAAACGCCGCGGCGTATCTGGATCTGACCGATCACGAGTCCGAGCAGCT
Source organism: Clostridia bacterium (assembly GCA_017452665.1). GTDB lineage: Bacteria > Bacillota > Clostridia > Oscillospirales > CAG-272 > UMGS1865. The sequence goes on along the minus strand of JAFTLZ010000059.1, from coordinate 1,811 downwards.
GAACGGTTTGGCAAAGCGCTTTCGAAAGGAAGATTTGCTGTACCATTGCAAGCTGATGGAGGACGCGCTGTTTGCGATGCAGAAGTCAAATGCAGTGAAGCGAATCATTGCGGAGATGACGCTGGTGCGGATGTGTGACGCCGCACTGGATACCTCTGCCGAGGCGATGCTCTCCCGCATTGCACAGCTGGAGGAACAGATGATGACTGGGAAGAGCTTTGTGTCGGCTCCAAAAGCTGCGGAGGACAAGCCGAGCACGACGGTTCCCACACGGAGCGAGCCGATTGCCACAACTCCAAAAACAGTCTCCGTCCCCACGGCGGGAAAACGGATTCTGCGCCCGATCCGGAATTGGATGGAGGTTGTGGAGCGTATCAGCCGTAGCACGCCGATGACGGCAAGCTTTGTCAAGTCCTCACGCGCCTATACGACCGAGGACGGGAATGTGATCATTCATTTTGACAATGATTTTTCGATGCAGATGATGGAGCAGGGAGAATCCCGTGACCGTTTGCGTGCGGCGGTCTCTGCAGTACTGCGCCGTGAGGTTGGCGACCGCGCTTTGATTTTTGAAGTGGCTGGAAAAACGGAGGGGCGCTCGGTGATTGATGAGATCATTGAAGCGTCGGAAGGAAACTGAATCAATTATATATAATAAATGTAAGGAGATTTTTTGACATGAGAGCGAATATCCCGAAGGGAATGGGCGGCGGACCGCAGAATATGCAGACGATGATCCGCCAGGCACAAAAAATGCAGGAGGACATGGCGGCAAAGCAGGAGGAGTTGAACGCGCGGGAATACGATATCTCGGCGGGCGGCGGTGTTGTCAATGTAAAAATCAACGGCAAGCGTGAGATTCTTGCCATTGATCTGGAGCCTGAAATTGTGGATCCGGACGATATCGAAACACTTTCCGATATTTTGGTTGCCGCTGTCAACGAGGCAATCAAGCGCGTGGACGACACCAACAACGAAGAGCTGAACAAAATTACCGGGCCGATGAATTTGCCGGGGTTGTTCTGATTTATGGCGGAATATATTGAGTCACTCCGATTGCTTGCTGAAAAATTCGGCAGATTGGAGGGGGTCGGAAAAAAATCAGCCATGCGCATGGCGTTCTCGGTATTGGAACTGTAGCCGGAAGAGGTGCGGGAATTTGCCGCGGCGATTGTGGACGCAAAAGAAAAAATTCATCTGTGCCCGATCTGCCAAAACCTGACCGACCGCGAGATCTGCCCAATATGTGCAGATGAGACGCGAGATCCCTCTGTGATTTGCGTGGTGACCGATGCCCGCGCCGTGCTGGCAATGGAAAAGGTGCGGGAGTTCAGGGGCGTTTATCACGTTTTGCACGGATTGATTTCGCCGATGAACGGAATTACACCGGATCAGTTGAAGATCAAGGAGCTTTTACAGCGCGTTGGTGAGGGTGGCGTGACGGAGGTCATTGTTGCAACCAACCCGACGGTGGAGGGGGAAGCGACGGCGATGTATCTCTCAAAGCTACTGCGTCCGTTTGAAATCCGTGTCACAAGGCTTGCCTACGGTGTGCCTGTTGGCGCAGACTTGGAATATGCGGATGAAATTACGCTGTTCCGCGCGCTGGAAGGGCGACGTGAGGTGTAATTAAAAATTTCCGGGGAGAAGCTTATCAAAGATATGCTTCTCCCCACAGACTGTAGACGAAAAGCGTTCACACCAAGGGAAAAGCTGAGGCGTGAACGCTTTTCTGTAAGGAAGAGAAGATATTTTGAAAAAAGAGCGAAAAAGAGGCAAAAAGCGAGATTGGAGAAGAGGATTTCCTCTTC
>JAFTLZ010000058.1 GCA_017452665.1 Clostridia bacterium | reverse complement strand
ATAGCCTCTTTATGGCGCTTTTCTTTTTGCCAAGCTTTTTCTTTTGCGCCTTCTTGGTCAAAAGAAAAAGCGCTACTAACAAATTTGTGCAATATTACAAATTGAATACCTTTGGTCTACAGTCTGCAACGAGGCAGAAACATTCCTGCCTCGTTATTTTCTATTTATGCGTTAAAAGTTTTGGGGGCGTGGGGGACTTTTTCAAAAATCTCCCACAAAAAACGCGTTCCTAAAAATATGAGCGAGCGGAGAAAAATCGCAGGGAAACTCTTGACTTTTTTTGCGGCATAAGGTATAATAGATACAATAGACTATATTTTGATGCGGAGGGAGCTGAGAGGCGCTTTCCGATGGCAAAGAGAAGAGGTTTGGTATGGCAAAAAACAATGAAAAAATGGTAGAGCAGATCACATCCATGGACGTGGATTTTGGTCAGTGGTATACCGACGTGGTCAAGAAGGCGGAGCTGGCGGATTACTCCGGTGTGAAGGGGTGCATGATCTTCCGTCCTTACGGCTATGCGATCTGGGAGAACATTCAAAAGGATCTGGACACGCGCTTTAAGGCGTTGGGAACGGAAAACGTCTATATGCCGATGTTTATTCCGGAGAGCCTGCTGCAAAAGGAAAAGGATCACGTAGAGGGCTTTGCGCCCGAATGTGCGGTGGTTACGGTGGGAGGACAGAACACGTTGCCTGAGCGGCTGATGGTTCGCCCCACGTCCGAGACGCTGTTTTGCGAGCACTTCCGCAACGTGATTCAGTCCTATCGCGATCTGCCGAAGGTGTACAACCAGTGGTGCAACGTTGTGCGCTGGGAAAAGACGACGCGTCCTTTTTTGCGGACGACGGAGTTTTTGTGGCAGGAAGGTCACACGATGCACGAGACGGCAGAGGAAGCGATTGAAAAAACCATGCAGATGTTGAAAGTCTACGAGGACTTTTACGCCGAGGCGTTGGCGATTCCTGCCTATACGGGTCGCAAGACCGAAAAGGAAAAGTTTGCCGGTGCCGAGGCGACCTACACCATTGAGCCGATGATGCACAACGGTGTTGCCCTGCAGGGCGGAACCTCGCACTATTTTGGCGACGGCTTTGCAAAGGCGTTTGACATTAAGTTTACCGCGCGCGACAACACGATGAAATATCCGCACCAGACCTCCTGGGGCGTTTCGACGCGTTCGATCGGTGCGATCATCATGACGCACGGCGACGACAACGGCTTGATTCTGCCGCCTCGCGTGGCACCGATCCAGGTGGTGATCGTTCCCGTGGCGCAACACAAGGAGGGCGTGCTGGAGAAAGCGAACGAGATCAAGGCAGAGCTTTCCAAGACGCTACGTGTAAAGCTGGATGACAGCGACAACTCCACGGGCTGGAAGTTTGCACAGTACGAGATGAAGGGCGTTCCGTTGCGTTTGGAGATCGGACCGCGGGATATTGAGAACAATTCCTGCGTGCTGGTCAGCCGTGTGACGCGCGAAAAGACCTTTGTTTCGCTGGACAACCTTGCGGAAGAAGTGGAAAAGGCGTTGCAGAAGGTGCACGACGAGCTTTATAACCGCGCACTGGAGAATCGGTCTGCGCGGACGTATGAAGCGCGTTCCTATGAAGAGTTTTTGGATATTGCCGCGAACAAATCCGGTTACATCAAGGCGATGTGGTGCGGTGACGTGGCGTGCGAGGACAACATCAAGGACGCCACTGGCGGTGTGAAGTCCCGTTGCATCCCCTTCCTGGAGGATCATCTCTCCGACGTGTGCGTTTGTTGCGGAAAGCCCGCAAAGCATATGGTCATCTGGGGCAGACAGTATTAATTTTTTTGTCAGTTTTTTTGTCAGAACCTTCTTGAAAGAAGGTTCTGACACCTCCAAGAACTTTAACGAAGAGATTATAAGGGAGCGGAGGGATGTTTGTGCGCTGGTTTTACATCTGCTCCCGCTACCATTTTGGGACCGCGACCCAAAATGGTCACGAAGTTAGTTTGGCTTGAAATGAGATTTAATATCATTTTGGTGATTTTGACAGTACTACCGCTTTTGTGATTGAGCTGGGGGAAGGACCTTTTTAAAAAGCTCCTTCCCCTGCTTTTTCGGTTTGAAATCGACAAAATACGCGCTTGATTGACGGCGCGAGGAAGGAGGCTGTGCATGGAAAAAATCAAAAATATTTTGAAGGAAGCGATCCACAACGTGGATCCCGTTCTGCTTGCCTGCACGGTTCTGCTTTCGCTGATCAGCATTGTAACGGTGTACGGTGCGGTGGACAACTTTGGAATGTCCAAGCTGAGGATGCAGATCTTTATTTCGATTCTCGGTATTTTTGTAACGGTGTTCATTGCGTACTTTGATTTCCGCTTGATTGTGGACAAGCTGTGGCTTTATATGCTGATCGGGTCGGTGGTGCTGTTGGGAATTACGCTGATTTTTGGCACTACGGGCGTCAGTATGGACACGGGGCAGAAGAGCTGGTTGAAAATTCCGGGCATTGGGATGATCCAACCCTCGGAATTTGTGAAATTTACCTTTATTTGTACCTTTTCAAAGCATCTGTACACTGTGCGGGACCACATCAACCGACCGCTGACGGTGTTGTTGCTTGGGGCGCACGCGCTGTTGATCGTTGGGCTGATATTGGCATCGAAAGACCTTGGTGTTGCGCTGATCTACATCGCGATCATTGCCATTATGCTTTTTTGTGCGGGGCTGCACTGGGGGTATTTTGTGGGCGTGATTTTGCTGGCAGTATTGGTGTCTCCGTTTTTGTGGGATCATCTTGCCTACTACCAGCAGCAACGCATCATCGTGGGCTTTAATCCGGAGCTGGATCCTCTGGGATATGGGATGCAACCCTTGCTCAGCCGGGAAGCCATTGCCGCGGGAGGCTTGCTTGGCGCGGGGATGATGGGGGGCTCTTACTATGAGATTTTGCCTGCCTCGCATACCGATTTTATTTATGCAACGGTTTGCGAAAAGTTTGGATTTTTCGGCGGTGCGCTGGTGATCCTGATCTTTATCGTGATGGTGGTGCGGGTATTTATGATCGCGCGGATCGCGGGAGGCTCGGACTACGGCGGGCTGATTTGCGTTGGCGTGGGGGGAATGCTGATCGTGCAGATTCTGCTCAACATCGGGATGTGCTTTGCCATGCTGCCCGTGGTCGGAATTACGTTGCCGTTCCTTTCCTGCGGAGGGTCCTCGATGCTTGCCACGTTTATGATGGTGGGGCTGATACACAACGTGTACGGGCACTCTTATGCGGCGCGCGTGGAAAAAAACGATACCATTGATATTGATATTTCGCTTCTGGATTCATAAAATACGTCTCCTGTTCATATATTCTACCAGAAATATTTGAACACCGGGAGGCGTATTTATGTTTATCTATTCATTGCGTGCAAGCACCATCAAGCTGGTTGGAGTGATCTGTGTGGCGTTGACCGTTCTGATTGCGTTGATCGCGTTCGTGCCGACCTATGCGATCTCCTCGCAGACCTCGGCGGGGGCGGGAGATACAGCGGTTGGATATACATACGATAAGATCAAAAGCACCGAGGATGTGGTCTCCTTTCTTTCGCAGTTCGGTTGGGAGGTGAATGCCACTCCGGTGGAGGTGAAAACGGTGACAATTCCTGCGGAATTCGACAAAGTGTTTGCCGCCTACAATGAATTGCAGAAGGAGCAGGGCTTGAACCTTTCCAAATATAAAAACAAGGACGTGACGCGCTATACCTTTGCGGTGACAAACTACCCGGACTACGAGGGGACGGTATACGCGAACGTGCTGGTGTACCGCAACCGTGTGATTGCGGGGGATATTTGCTCGGCAGACGTTTCGGGCTTTGTGCACGGGTTTGAAAAGCCGGGATCGCAGGTTGGATAAAAACGGGGAACATATTTTTGTGGGGGAACTTTGACGAAGGTTTCCCCACGCGTTTTGTAAGTCGAGATTGCCATCGGCGTGGGACGCTTTTTGGGGGGAAGGGAGATTTTATGCGCAAGAGCCGGATGATTTTATTGTGCTTTTTATCTGTTTGTCTGGTCTTGACGGGGTGCAGCTTTGCGTCAGCGGCCGCGGAGTCGCTTGTGCTTGCAATGT
>JAFTLZ010000057.1 GCA_017452665.1 Clostridia bacterium | reverse complement strand
GGTTTAAACGGAGGATAGAGAAAATGGATTCCAGCAAATATCATGTAGGGTACTTCCCTGTCGATAAGAAGTATAACAAGTGGGTGGAAAAGGATCATATCGAAAAGCCGCCCGTATGGTGCAGTGTGGATATGCGCGACGGAAACCAAAGTCTGGTGATTCCCATGAGTCTGGAGGAAAAGCTGGAGTATTACAAGGTGCTTTTGGAGGTTGGGTTTAAAGAGATTGAGGTCGGTTTTCCTGCGGCGAGCGGGACCGAGTATGAATTTTTGAGAACCTTGATCGACAACAATATGATCCCTGAGGACGTGACCGTTCAGGTATTGACGCAGTGCCGCGAGCACATCATACGCAAGACCTTTGACGCCTGCAAGGGGGCTCCCAGCGCGATCATCCACTTTTACAATTCGGTCAGCGTGGCACAGCGCGAGCAGGTCTTTCAGAAATCCAAGGAGGAGATCAAGCAGATCGCGGTGGACGGCGCAAAGCTGGTCAAAAAGTTGGCAAGCGAATACGAGGGGAATTTTAGATTTGAATATTCGCCTGAGTCCTTTACCGGAACCGAGCCGGAATACGCCCTGGAGGTTTGCAATGCGGTTCTGGATGTTCTGGAGCCGAGCGTGGACAACAACGTGATCATCAATCTGCCGGTGACAGTGGAAATGAGCCTGCCGCACGTGTACGCATCGCAGATCGAGTATATGAGTGAAAATTTGAAATACCGCGAGCACGTGACGCTCTCTCTGCATCCTCACAACGACAGAGGTACGGGCGTTGCCGATACGGAGCTGGCGCTCCTTGCAGGCGCTGACCGCGTGGAGGGAACGCTGTTTGGAAACGGCGAGCGAACCGGAAACGTGGATATCATTACGCTGGCGATGAATATGTACTCCCACGGGGTTGACCCGAAGCTGGATCTTTCGAACATGAATTATCTGGTGGAAAAGTACGAAAAATGCACCAGAATGCACGTTTACGAGCGTGCTCCCTATGCGGGTGCGTTGGTGTTTGCGGCGTTTTCGGGCAGTCATCAGGACGCCATTGCCAAGGGCATGAAGTACCGCGCGAAGAATGAATTGCATCAATGGAACGTTCCCTATATTCCGATTGACCCCAAAGATATCGGACGGACGTATGATGCGGACGTAATCAGAGTCAATTCGCAGAGCGGCAAGGGCGGAATCGGATACCTGTTGGAGCAAACCTACGGCTACAATCTGCCGCCGAAGATGCGCGAGCACTTCAGCTATCTGTGCAAGAGCATTTCCGACCGCGAGCACAAGGAGCTGAAGGTGGCGGATGTGTTGCAGATTTTCAGTGAGCATTACCTGAACACGGAAGGTGAGATCCACGTGACCGATTTTGAAATTGTCCGCGAAACCGATGCAGTGAAGATTGATATCACCTTTGAAAAGGACGGCGTGCGCACCGAGCTGGAAGCCGAAGGAAACGGCTCGCTCAACGCGATCAACAACGCGCTCAAGGCCTACACGGGCGCGGAATACACACTGCAGGTGTTTACACAGCACAGTATGCAGGGGCAAGGTTCACAGAGCGTGGCGGCCTCGTATATTGGATTGGAAACCGAGAGCGGCGAGATGTTCTGGGGGGCTGGAACCGACACCGACGTGATCAAGGCTAGTACAAATGCACTGCTGAGTGCATTTGACAACATGACCAAAGGAGGCAAATAAGATGGGAATGACGATGACACAAAAAATCCTTGCCGCCCACGCAGGGCTTGATAAGGTGGTGGCGGGGCAGCTGATCAATGCAAAGCTGGATATCGTTTTAGGCAATGATATCACCACTCCCGTTGCGGTAAACGAGTTCAAAAAGGCGGAGTTTGGTTCCGTATTTGATAAAGACCGTGTGGTGATCGTATTGGATCACTTTGTTCCCAACAAGGATATCAAGGCGGCGGAGCAATCCAAGACCTGCCGTGAGTTTGCGTGCAGTCATTGCGTCAGTCATTTTTACGACGTTGGAAAAATGGGCATTGAGCACGCGTTGCTCCCGGAGCAGGGCATTGTGACCGCGGGGGATTGCATCATCGGTGCCGACAGCCACACCTGTACCTACGGTGCGCTGGGTGCGTTTTCTACAGGAGTCGGCTCGACCGACATGGCGGCAGGTATGGCGACCGGTATGGCATGGTTTAAGGTGCCCTCGGCAATCAAATTCAATTTGAGCGGCGAGCTTCCGTCAAACTGCAGCGGCAAGGACGTGATTCTGACTATTATCGGTATGATCGGTGTGGACGGTGCGCTTTACAAGAGCATGGAATTTGTGGGAGACGGGGTACACAGTCTTTCGATGGACGACCGCTTGTGTATTTGCAATATGGCGATTGAGGCGGGCGCGAAAAACGGTATCTTCCCGGTGGACGACGTGACCGTGGAATACATGAAGGGGCGTTGCGAGCGCGAGCCTGTGATTTTTGAGGCGGACGCAGATGCCGAATATGAAAAGGTGATTGACGTGGATCTTTCTGCGATCGTTCCCACCGTTGCCTGCCCTCATCTGCCCGAAAATACGCATCCTGCAAGCGAGCTTCACGATGTGAAGGTGGATCAGGTTGTGATCGGCTCCTGCACCAACGGCAGAATGGAGGATATGGAAGCCGCCTACAACATTCTGAAGGGCAAAAAGGTTGCCGACGGAGTGCGCTGCATCATCATTCCCGGTACGATGCAGATCTTGCGCGAATGTGTGGAGCGCGGATGGTATACGGCATTTATTGATGCGGGGGCGGTGGTTTCAACTCCGACCTGCGGGCCGTGTCTGGGCGGTTATATGGGAATTCTGGCGGCGGGTGAGCGTTGCATTGCCACCACCAACCGCAACTTTGTGGGACGCATGGGACACGTGGACAGCGAGGTCTATCTGGCTTCTCCGCATACGGCGGCCGCAAGCGCGCTGACCGGCTACATTACCGAATATAAGGAGTGATCAGTATGAATACGCAAGGTAAAGTTGTTAAATATCTCGACAATGTGGATACCGACGTGATCATTCCCGCGCGGTACCTCAATACTCCCAACGCAAAGGAGCTGGCGCTGCATTGCATGGAGGATATCGACGCGGATTTTGTAAAGAACGTCCACGCCGGTGACGTGATGGTTGCAGGCTGGAATTTTGGCTGCGGCTCCTCTCGTGAGCACGCGCCGCTGGTGATCAAAACCTGCGGAACGGGCTGTGTGATTGCAAAAAGCTTTGCAAGAATTTTTTACCGCAACGCCATCAACATCGGGCTCCCGATTCTGGAGTGTGAGGAGGCGGCAGAGGAGATTGCGGCGCAGGACGAGGTGAAGGTGGATTTTGACACCGGTGAGATTTTTGATCTGACCACCGGAAAGACCTACCGCGCACAGCCGTTCCCTCCCTTTATTCAAAGCATTATCAAAAGCGGCGGCTTGCTGGCTTCCTTGAAGGAGGGTACACGGAATGAATAAAAATATTGCGGTGATTCGCGGCGACGGAATCGGTCCCGAGATCGTGGAGCAGGCATTGAAGGTGCTGAATCGGATTGCCGAGCTGTACGGTCACAGCTTTACATATACCGACGTGGATATGGGCGGCTGTGCGATTGACAAATGGGGAGATCCGCTCCCTGCCGAAATGCTGAAAAAATGCGTGGAATCGGACAGCGTTCTGCTGGGTGCCGTTGGCGGTGACAAGTGGAATGACGTTCCCGGCCCCATGCGCCCCGAAAAGGGCTTGCTCCGCTTGCGTGCGGGAATGGGCGTTTACAGCAACAACCGCCCCGCAAAGATCTGGCCGCAACTGGCGGATGCTTCTCCATTGAAGAAGTCCATCGTTGACCAGGGAATTGACTTTATCATCGTCAGAGAGCTGATTGGCGGAATCTACTTTGGGGAGCACAAAACCGAGGTGGTTGACGGAAAAGCAACGGCGATTGATATTTTGACCTACAGTGAGGAAGAGATCGAGCGCATTGGAAGAATCGGCTTTGAAACGGCGAGAAAGAGAAGCAAAAAGCTGTGCTCGGTGGAAAAGAGCAACGTGCTGGATTCCAGCCGCCTTTGGAAAAAGGTGATGCACCATTTGGCGGCGGAGTACCCGGACGTGGAGCTTTCGGATATGTTGGTGGACAACTGTGCGATGCAGATCGTGAAAAATCCCGCGCAGTTTGACGTTGTAGTGACCGAAAATATGTTCGGTGATATTTTGTCGGACGAGGCGTCCATGATTACGGGCTCGATCGGTATGATCCCGTCCTCCAGCCTTGGGGCGACCACCTGCGGACTTTACGAGCCGATTCACGGTTCCGCACCCGATATTGCGGGCAAGGATCTTGCAAACCCCATTGGTACGATTTTGTCGGCGGCGATGATGCTGCGCTATAGCTTTGATATGGCGAAGGAGGCAGACGCGATCGAAAACGCAGTCTCCGCATATCTTGACGCAGGCTACCGCACGGCTGATATTATGAGTGAGGGCATGACGTGCGTTGGATGCGCGGCGTGCGGGGACTTGATCCTGCAAAACTTGAAAAAGGAGTGATAGGATGCTTCTTTCCGGAGCAGATATTTTGATCAATACGTTGATCGAGCAAGGCTGTGACACCGTATTCGGATACCCGGGCGGGCAGATTTTGAACGTATACGACAGCCTTTACAAATACCAAACCCAAATTCAGCACGTATTAACGGCGCATGAGCAGGGGGCGGCACACGCAGCAGACGGATATGCCAGAACCACCGGAAAGGTTGGTGTGGTGATTTCCACCTCCGGTCCCGGTGCGACCAATTTGGTCACCGGCATTGCCACCGCTTACCTGGATTCTATCCCGTTGATTGCCATTTGCGGCAACGTGCCGACAACGCAGATCGGTACCGACAGCTTTCAGGAGATCGACATTACCGGTGTGACCCTGCCGATCACAAAACACAACTATTTTGTAGGCTCGGTGGATCAGCTTGCCGATACGGTGCGCGAGGCGTTTGCTTTGGCGAAGTCCGGCAGACCAGGCCCCGTGCTGATTGATATCCCGAAGGATGTGCAGATTGCCACCTGCGAATATACTCCCGCTTCTGCTGCCAAGGCGGAGGAGCCGCACGCGGCAAAGGAGATTCGCATTCGGGAAGCGGCGGAATATATCAATTCCGCAAAGCGTCCGTACCTTTATTTTGGCGGCGGTCTGATCACTGCCAACGCCCAGGGCGAGATGCTGGCGCTGGCGGAGATGATCGACGCCCCCATCGGTTGCTCGATGATGGGAATTTCGGGGATTCCGAGCGATCACCCGCGCTTTCTTGGGATGCAGGGAATGCATGGGCATTACGCCTCTTCGATGGCGATGCACCACGCTGATCTGATCGTTTCGCTTGGCGTGCGTTTTAACGACCGTGTGACCGGAAACCGTGCAAAGTTTGCAACGGGAGCGAAGATCGTTCACATTGATGTGGACGGCTCGGAGCTTTCCAAAACCGTTTCGGCGGCGTGCGGCCTCAGAGGAGACGTAAAGCTGACGCTGGCACAGCTGTTGCCCTTGATCACGGAGAGCCAAAAGCCGGATTGGAAACAAACGGTTGAGAACTTTAAAAAAGAGGAAAACGATTATCTGGATCACCGCGAGGGCTTGACGCCGCGCAACGCGATTTTGACCTTGAATCGCCATTTGGGTGCGAATACCGCCGTTGCTACGGACGTGGGACAGCACCAGATGTGGTCGGCGCAGAATCTCTCCTTTCAAACGCCGCGGCGCTTTGTTTCCAGCGGAGGGCTTGGAACCATGGGCTTTGGTCTGGGGGCTGCCATTGGCGCTGCCTTTGGAACGAAGGAGAGAAGTGTGCTGGTGACGGGCGACGGCAGCTTTGGAATGTGTCTGAACGAGCTTGCTACTGCCGTATCCTACCGTGTTCCCGTTGTTATTCTGATCATGAACAACGGCGTGCTGGGCATGGTGCGTCAATGGCAAACGCTCTTCTTTAACAAGCATTATTCCAACACCGTGCTGGATCGCAAGACCGATTTCGTTGCGCTGGCGCGTGCGTTCGGCGCCAAGGGCGAGGCGGTGGCGACCGTGGAGGAGCTGGATGCGGCTCTGCAAAATGCATTTGCGCAGGAAGGGCCTTACGTGATCGATTGCGCCATTGACAAGGACGAGTTTGTTCTTCCCATGTTGCCGCCCGGCGGCAGTATGGACGATATCATTGTAAAGGTGGGAAACGTATGAAACGATATACCGTAGCGGTGCTGGTGCGGAACCAGTTTGGTGTGCTGAACCGTGTGACAAGTATGTTCCGCAGACGTCAGTTTAATATCAGCGCTTTGACCGTGAGCGAAACAGAATCCGCTGAGCTTTCCCGCATTACCGTGATTTTCGATGGAGAAGAAATCTATAAGCAACAGCTGGTCAATCAGCTTTACAAGCTACCGGACGTGTGTTCCATTCAGGAATTTACCGCGGACAACTCGGTCAGCTGTGAGCTGTTGCTCATCAAAATGAAAAACGATCCCTCCACGCGGGAGGATATTCGCGCCGCCGCCGAGGCATTTGGCGCCGTGACCGTTGATTACTCCAAGGATTCTTTGATGCTCCGCTTGACCGCCGACTCCGGAAAGATCGACGATTTTATTGATTTGATGCGGGATTATAAGATCTTGGAGATCTGCCGTACCGGCAGTGTATCCCTGGAAAAGGGAAGTACCACGATTCGTCAAACGATCAATTTATAATTTATAATTATACAGAGAGGTAATTATCATGGCAAGAATTTTTTATCAGCAGGATTGTGATATGCAGAAATTGAATGGCAAGAACGTTGCAATCATCGGCTACGGTTCGCAGGGACACGCACACGCACTGAACTTGAAGGATAGCGGTGTGAACGTAATTGTAGGTCTTTATAAGGGCTCGAAGAGCTGGGCAAAGGCAGAGGCACAGGGCTTGCAGGTAATGACTGCGGCTGATGCGGCAAAGGATGCCGACATCATCATGATCCTGATCAACGATGAGAAGCAGGCGGCGCTTTACAAGGAGAGCATTGAGCCGAACCTGACCGAGGGAAAGACCTTGGCGTTTGCACACGGATTTAACATTCACTTTGGCTGCATCAAGCCGCCGAAGAACGTCAACGTCATCATGATTGCGCCCAAGGGCCCTGGCCACACCGTAAGAAGCGAGTACCAGGCGGGCAAGGGTGTTCCTTGCTTGATCGCAGTGGAGCAGGATGCAACCGGTGATGCATGGGATTTGGGTCTGGCATATGCGTTGGGTATTGGCGGTGCGCGCGCAGGCGTTCTGGAGACGACCTTCCGCACCGAGACCGAGACCGATTTGTTTGGTGAGCAGGCGGTTCTTTGTGGCGGTGTTTGCGCATTGATGCAGGCAGGCTACGAGACCTTGGTGGAAGCAGGCTATGACCCGAGAAACGCTTATTTTGAGTGCATTCACGAGATGAAGCTGATTGTAGACCTAATCTATCAGAGCGGCTTTGCAGGCATGAGATACTCTATTTCCAACACCGCGGAGTACGGCGATTACATTACCGGTCCCAAGATCATTACCGACGAGACCAAAAAGACGATGAAGAAAATTCTGAAGGATATTCAGGACGGTACCTTTGCAAAGGACTTCCTGCTGGATATGTCCTCCGCAGGTGCGCAGGTGCACTTCAACGCGATGAGAAAGCTTGCAAGTGAGCATCCCAGCGAAGTAGTTGGCGCGGATATCCGCAAGCTGTACAGCTGGAGTGATGAGGATAAGCTGATCAACAACTGAACATAACAGCCACGGGGGAGAATCTTTCCCTTTGGCTGCTCCCCTTTGAAAGGAGTATGAAAAAATGAAGAGCGATTCTTTGAAAAAAGGTATGCAAAACGCACCCCACCGTGCGCTTTATCACGCGTTGGGGTTGACCGAGGAGGAGATCGAGCGCCCACTTGTGGGCATCGTCAGCTCGTACAACGAGATCGTTCCCGGTCATATGAACATCGACAAGATTGTGGACGCCGTAAAGCTGGGTGTTGCCATGGCGGGCGGAACCCCTATTGTGTTCCCCGCGATTGCGGTTTGCGACGGCATTGCTATGGGACACACGGGAATGAAATACTCGCTTGTGACGAGAGATCTGATTGCAGACTCGACCGAGGCGATGGCAATGGCGCACGGCTTTGACGCGCTGGTGATGGTGCCGAACTGCGACAAGAACGTTCCCGGACTTTTGATGGCGGCGGCGCGGTTGAACATTCCCACGGTGTTTGTCAGCGGCGGACCGATGCTGGCAGGGCACGTGGATGGGGCGAAAACCAGCTTTTCCTCAATTTCCGAGGCGGTTGGCGCTTTCAATGCGGGAAAGATCACCGAAGAAAAGCTGCGGGAATACGAGTGCAAGACCTGCCCGACCTGCGGTTCCTGTTCGGGAATGTACACGGCGAACTCGATGAACTGCCTGACCGAAGCCTTGGGCATGGGATTGCGCGGAAACGGTACGGTTCCTGCGGTGTATTCCGCCCGCATTGAGCTTGCCAAGCACGCGGGTATGGCTGTGATGGAGCTGTTGCGCAAAAATATCCGCCCGCGCGATATCATGACGAAGGATGCGATTATGAACGCGCTGACCGTGGATATGGCGCTGGGATGCTCCACCAACAGTATGCTTCATCTGCCCGCTATTGCACACGAATGCGGCGTGGAGATCAATTTGGATATTGCCAACCGGATCAGCGAAAAAACGCCCAACCTTTGCCATCTGGCACCTGCGGGCAGAACCTATATTGAGGAGCTGGACGAGGCGGGCGGCGTTTGGGCTGTGATGAACGAGCTGAACAAAAAGGGACTTTTGCATACCGATTGCATGACCGTGACCGGAAAGACCGTTGGCGAGAACATTGCAGGCTGTGTGAATTTGAATCACAATGTGATCCGACCGATTGAAGATCCTTACAGCGAGACGGGCGGCATTGCGGTGCTGCGCGGAAATCTTGCACCCGAGGGAAGTGTGGTCAAGCGTTCGGCGGTACTGCCCGAAATGCTGGTTCACGAAGGCCCTGCGCGGGTATTTGACTGCGAAGAGGATGCACAGGCTGCCATCAATGCCGGTAAGATCGTTGCGGGAGACGTGGTGGTGATCCGCTACGAGGGACCCAAGGGCGGTCCCGGTATGCGCGAGATGCTGAACCCCACCTCCGCGATTATGGGAATGGGGCTTGGCAACAGCGTGGCGCTGATCACCGACGGCAGATTCAGCGGTGCGACACGCGGTGCGTGTGTGGGTCACATTACGCCCGAGGCGGCTTCCGGTGGCTTGATCGGTGTGGTGGAGGAAGGTGACATCATCAGCATCAACATCCCCGAAAATAAGATCGAGCTGAAGGTGGACGATGCCATTCTCGCGGAGCGCATGAAGAATTTTGTGCCGAAGAAAAAAGAACTGTCCGGATACTTAAAGCGTTACGCGGCACTGGTTTCCGGCGGAGCATCCGGAGCGATACTGAACTGATATGAACACACTGACAGATTTAAAAATTCAGCTTTCTACGTTGGCGATTTTTCGGGATTTGCAAAAGGATTCCGTTGTGCAGAGCCTGATGGAGTATCTCGATGCGCCGTCACCCTGCCGCTATGCCGCGTTTGTATCTGAGCTTTATGAGGTGGGCGGCGGAGATATCGGCGCATACATCAAGGAAATTTGCGAAAACAGCTGCAACGTATACGTCAGAACGGTTGGCTGTGGGATGGAAGCGCCGCGCTATCTGTTTGACGCACTCCGCCAGGAGCTGAGCGCTTTGCAGCAGGTTGCCGATCTGACGCCCGACATTTTGCGCCGCCCGTTGGCGTACCAAGGCTTTTTGCCGGAGTTTACCCATTCGGAGCTTTGTCTGGAAAAGACCTATCTTCACCGCGTGGAAAACATCGGCAAGTACGGATATGGCATTTATGCAAAGAATCGGATGTTTTTTGTGGATGAGGTAGGTGATATCGTTCCCGTACAACATCCCGACCGGATTTCGATCTCCGATTTGATCGATTACGAGCGCGAGCGTCAGGTTGTGATCGACAACACCAAGGCTTTGCTTGCCGGAAAGTTGGCGGCGAATATTCTTCTTACGGGGGACGCGGGAACCGGAAAATCCTCTACCGTCAAAGCGGTTGCAAACGAGCTGTGGCATGACGGCTTGCGCGTGATTGAGGTGCGGAAGGATCAGCTGCGCGCCATTCCGAAGATTTTGAACGAGCTATCCTCCAATCCGTTGAAATTCATTTTGTTCATTGATGATCTTTCTTTCTTGAAGGACGATGACAATTTCAACGCGTTGAAGGCAGTTCTGGAGGGATCGGTGACGGCAAAATCCAAAAACGTGGTGATTTATGCCACCAGCAACCGACGCCACATCATCAAGGAGAGCTTTTCGGACCGCGAGGGGGACGACGTGCACCGCAACGATACGATGCAGGAATTGGTATCTCTTTCGGAGCGGTTTGGAATTCACGTTACCTTCAGCAAGCCGAACAAGGATACTTTTTTGCATATTGTTCGTCATTTGGCACAGGAAAACGGAATTGATATCGGACGCGAGGAGCTGGAGCTGTTGGCAGAGCGCTTTGCTCTGGAGCGCGGCGGAAGATCCGCACGCCTGGCACGGCAGTTTGTTGATGGGTTGCTGGCAAAAGAAAGGTAAAGGATCCGCTTTTTAGTAGAAATAGCCCCCTTTGGCGGCAGGTCAATTTTTACGGGTGGGCTGAATAGCATATATTCATTGCTTATGTAGAAATAAGACGCGCATTTTGCAAGCAAAACCGAAACCTTCGGCACAGATTTATGAGCTGTTACCCGTACCAATGCAAAAGGGATCGCCTGTGCGATTCCTTTTGTATTGTGTATGGGCGACAGAAAAGATATTTTGCAAAATGATTTTATAGAGTTGAACTGACATGAATTGTGTTTTTAATTTACTCACAAAAAACAGGTGTTGTCAACACAATTTCTGAATTATTAATAAACTGTTTTTCAAACACATCAAAAAAATTGAAAAAATCTCTAAAATATAGCGAAACATCTTGAAAAATTCATAAAATCGTGGTATAATATTATCGTCACACAAACTGAATAACATAGCAAAAGGCATTTTTTGTGTATAGGGGATACTATACCCTTTTTGTGCTTTGTCCTATTCATCGTTAGAATTTGGTAAAAATGCAAATTCCAACTTGATGAATAGCAAGAGTGTTTTTTGCTGATGTTAAGGTTTGTGTGACGACAATCGGAGTTTGCGTTTTTCGGTGCGTAGCTTCGATGGTTGCGCACCTTTTTATTTCCGCAGGAAAAGGTACACCGACACGTAAATACCGAATAAAAAATATTTAACGGAGGTTTTTCTATGAAAAAACTTGTATCAATGTTACTTGCGGTAAGTATGTGTATTTGTGTGTGCATTGCTCTTACCGCTTGCGGAGGTTCCTCTGCAAAATTCGAGTATGAACTTTCCGATGACGGAAGTTATTACATTATCACCGATATTGAGATTACCGAAAAAACTGAGGTGTTGGATATTCCGGCAGAGTACGACGGTAAGCCGGTGAAAGCTATTATGAGTTGGACAACGGTAAAAAACAACCATTCGTCTAATCTGAAAGAAATCAATATTCCTAACAGTATTAGATTTATAAAATGGCTTTCGATTGATGAGGGATGTGTCGTTAATTTCGGAGATTACAGCAACAATCTCGTTCCTACGTCCACATTCGATTTCCCTCAGAAGAACAATATTGGAGAGCTTGATTATAACAATCTTGCACAGCATACATTCTATGAATTTTCTGTTATTATCGCTGGAATATCTGCTTCTTCTCCTAATTCCGGAACCATTACATTCCCTGAGAATGTTGTATTTGCAGGAAATGATGTTAATACCTACTTCGAAAAAGTATTCTTTGCAGGAAAGGTTTCAACATATCAAAAAGGGAATGCAGAAAACGGATGGGACGATGTTACAACAAAATTCTTACAGGTTAACCGTAGCAAAACGGTAGAAATCCCCGAGGTTGCCGTTGGCAAGGGATATGATAAGATCAATGTGCATCTTCCCACGGGAGGCAATTATGTAACGGAGAATTTGATTGTAAGTGACTCTGTACGCAGTGTTATGTTTTCTACTACGGGCGAAGCGGGTGAAGGTCAGCTTAATCTGTATTTTACAGGCGAGAAGGGGTTTGAATCAACTTTCTCAAGTAGCAAACCCGGAAATGAGTTCCCGACATATTTGATTAAGGATTACTATTATTCTGAAACGCAGCCGACTGATACCTCTGTCGCTTATTGGCACTATGTTGACAGCGTTCCTACTCCTTGGTGATAAGAAGATACACAAACGTGATAAATTCAATTTACGGTATGCGGAAACTGTAGATGAAATGAATGATGAAAAGCGACGGATTTTCATAATTCGTCGCTTTTTGGCGCCCTTTGATGGTGAGGGAGACGGGACTTGAACTCTGCACAAATGTCCGCAAGCGGACATTGAGAAGTTTTCTTGCGCTCTATGGGAGCGCATTTTGCAAGCAAAACCGAAAACTTCGGTACAATTTATGAGCTGTTACCCGTACCAATACAAAAAGGAATCGCATGGGCGATTCCTTTTTGTATTGGTACGGGTAACAGGACTTGAACCTGCACGGATTCCCAATGGATCCTAAATCCATCGCGTCTGCCAATTCCGCCATACCCGCGAACGAAGTGAGCGGTGTATGGCGGAATTTTTCCGCACAT
>JAFTLZ010000056.1 GCA_017452665.1 Clostridia bacterium | reverse complement strand
GCGCCATAAAGAGGCTATTTCGCCCTCTGCGGAGGGCGAGGAGGGCTCCGCGCCCTCCACTGCGCGAGCTTTTGAAAAAGCTCGACCAAAACTTTTCGTCAAACTGACGAAAGCCGGTTGTTTTGTCTACAGTCTGCGAGGCAGGGACTTCCCTACCTCGCCTATCTTATAAATTGTTGTTAAAGTTTTGGGGGGCGTGGGGGACTTTTTCAAAAGTCCCCCACAAAAACGCATCCCTAACCGCGTCCTTTTTCAAAAACAGTTAATCTTCGGTGCGGACGTATTTGATGGTGCTGACGGTACCGTTGGCGGTCAGCAAAAATTCGAGCGTCATGCCTTTGCCCCGGTAGATCAGCGCGGTGGAGGTTGCGGTGTCGGCTTCCCCATACGCTTCGATCACGGTAGCGCGGCTGTCTCCGACGCGGATGCCCTCCTGCGTGAGCGCAACCGAATCGTCCTCAATATACACCATGTAGATGTAATCCTTACCGTTGAGCGGATAGGTCTGGATGCGGAAGCCCGCATAGGAATAGACCTTGTCCAGCCCTTCAAACGCGCAGGAGGGTGACTCGTCGTAAGCATTCGGTGTACCGAGTGCTGTGAGGATTGGCTCTGCCTCGGCGTTGATTGCGACCGTGATACCGTTGTGTGAAAAAAGATAGTCTTTTGCATGATCGGAATTCTCTCCGCTGTCGCAC
This sequence comes from Clostridia bacterium, assembly GCA_017452665.1. Lineage (GTDB taxonomy): Bacteria > Bacillota > Clostridia > Oscillospirales > CAG-272 > UMGS1865. Next base: position 32,184 of record JAFTLZ010000056.1, on the reverse strand, counting down.
GCAACCATTGCCAGCAGGATTGCTACGCAGAAAAATCCGCACAGCCATTTTTTGAAGGGTTTCATGAGGTTTCTCCGTTTCTTTGTTTTTGATATGCTACGAGTTTTTCGTCCCAGATTCGGCACAGCTCCGCATCGGTGCGCCGATCCTCCAGACCGTAGTTGGCGGAAAGAATCTGCCCGAAATAGGAGGTCAGCTTTTCGGCGCCGTAAACGTTCAGGTGCACGCCCGCATCGTAGGTGTCGGTGCTCCAATCAATGCCGATCTCCTCAGCAAGCGGGATAAAGTTGTAATAGTCTACATCATGTGTTGTTGCGTAATCTGCAATTTGCACATCCCATTCGTCGTACCAGTAGTACTTCCAGTTGTTGGTGGGCGCCTTGATCAGCACCAGCTCGGCGCCGTTTTCCTTACACAGGACGCGCATCTTTTCCAAATATTCCATACAAACGGCGGGCAGCGTGTAATCTGCAAGCGCAAAGCCCTTGCTCGTTTCGGTCATGGGCTTGACACCCGTTTGCATCAGATAGCCGTTGTGCGACACGATGTCGCGCGAGAGGAGATACCGAAAATCCTCTGCGGCGATCTCGCTCCATCGGCTATGATAGCGCAGCAGTGGAAAAACGTAGGACAAAAAGTCCTCGTCCTCGGTCATAGAGGCTTGGATGGCATTGATTTTTGAGGACGACCAACACATTCCGTCCAGCGTCATGCGGTTGTACGCCTCGTTTTGCGGCTCGCCGTATTTGACCGACAGCACGTTGAACACCACGACCTTTGGGCTTTCGTAAGTGAAGGTCTCCTCCAGCAGGTAGTAGGATTGCCAGATCAGCTGTTGGGCGCTGCCGCGGATGTAGGAGGTGATTCCGTACTCCTCCCACAGCGTGGGGGGCGTAAAGGATTCGTAGACCTCGCAATCACCGATGAAGATGACGTCATTGTTTGAGGCGTTGGCGTAATATTCTCCGATCAGCGCACCCTCGCGTGAGGTGCTCATATACTTTGGCATCAGGAGCGCCTGGGCAAACAGGAGCAGTACCCCCGTCAGCAGGAGAATACAAGTACACAGACAAATTGTTTTTTTCATTCGAATATCCTTTTTTGATTCTTGTTCCGCTGAGTTATGCAGAAATGCGTGCAGATTTTGCGGCTTTCTTTTGCATGACGCGGAGCACCGTTGGGCGGTTGTAGCGCTGTACCACGATAAACTGTGCGTCAAACAGAATAGCAGCGACGGCGGTGACCAGAAAGATCCAGAACATTCCCCAAGGAATGGCAAACAACAAAGTGGAAAGCGAAATGAGGACGTTGACCCAGTGGTCGGTCTCTGCCTTGCACATGGTGTTTGCGATCTCGCCGTAGGTGTGTTTTTTGACCGAAAAGGAGTCGGGGTTGTAGGTCAGCACCTTTTCCTTCCATTTTCGCACACGCAACAGCTTGTAAAGGCTTTTTTCAAAACGACGCTCCCGAAACCAGCCCTGCCGATAATGGATGGAAAAGAGCTTGGTAACGTTGCCCAGAATAATGCGAAGCCAAAAGTGGTACATAATTGTAAACGCCGTGATACCCGTCCACAAAAGTGCACTCCACGGTAAAATATTACCATAATATAGCACGAAGCAGACCGCAGACAGCGCCAGCGTCAGTGCGATGACACAGTACATAAAGATTGCGGGACCGCTCTTTTTCGGTTTTTCCATAGTTACTCCTTTCCGTACGGTGCGAAACGGTGATTAAAATTGCGTATAAATGAACTGTGAGGCGTCGTATCCAATGCCGTATGCGCCGAAAATCAGCACTGCGACCAGCAAGGCACAAACGCACGCGCACCACGCCACGGGCATCCTGGCAATGCGATGGCGAAGGGGCTGTTCCCTGCCCATGTGGCTGACGGCAAAGATCACCGCTGCACTGCAAAGGATCACTGCCCAATCTGCAACGGACAGCCCGAAGGATGTCAAGCCGCCGGAGAAAAGCTCACCAACGTTCCAATCGGTCAGCATACTTCCCCACAGGCGGAAGGTCAGGCCAACGTTGCGGTAGCAATCCAGACTGCGGATCAATCCCATCAGCAAAAAAGTACGGATTGCCTGCCAAGCGCCCCAGATGCGGGAGTTGGCAAGGCGTGGGAAGACGGCGTAAAAGCGGCGGTAGAGAGGCTCCAGCTCACGCGACACCAGAATGACAAGGCAGTTCAACAGCCCCCAGACGATGAAGTTCCAGCCCGCGCCGTGCCACAGTCCGGTTAAAAACCAGGTGGCAACGGTAGCAAGATACACGGGCAGGCGCATTCCCAAGCCATTGCCCAATTTGTCGCAGACGTGCCCGGAGAGCAATTGCATGGGGCGGCAGACCGACAGCGGATAAAAGACGTAGTCGGTAAACCATGAGCCCATGGTGATGTGCCAGCGGTTCCAATACTCTTTTGTGGATTTTGAGGAAAACGGGCGGTTGAAGTTTTCGGTCAGCTGGATACCCATCATTTCGGAAAGTCCTACCGTGATGTCGATGCCTCCGGTAAAATCGCCGTAAATCTGCGCGGAATACAGCAGGATCAGCGCAAAGACGTACACGCCTCGGTAGGTATCGGATTGTTCGACCAGCGTTTTGATGGCAACCATGGCGGTATCAGCCAACAGCATTTTTTTGAAGTATCCCCACATCACGCGCAAAAGTCCGGAGCGGAAGCAGAGCGCGTCAAACGGATGTGCGGCAATCAACTGTTGATGCAATGCGCCAAAGCGGCTGATGGGCCCCTGCAAAAGCTGTGGAAAGAAGGATACGAACAGCAACAGCTTTGCGGGATTTTGCTCTGCCCTTGCTGTTTTGCGGTAGACGTCGATCAGGTATCCCATGGATTGGAAGGTATAAAACGAGATGCCGAGCGGCAAGAGCAGCGAGGGGATGCCAACCTCCCCGCCGAACAGCGACAGCACGGAATTGACGCCTTCCAGAACAAAGGCGGTATATTTAAGCACTGCAAGCATTCCAAAGCCCAGAAGCAAGCCAACGATCAAAATGTGAAAGCGCTTCTTTTTTTCGACAGCGCGAAAGGATTTGCGCTCCGCCTTGCTCCAGGTATCGCGGTTTGCCGCCACTGTGGCGTCCTCTGCGTCCGCGCGCTTTTGCAAAAGGAATGCAGTCAGGTAGGTCACGGCGGCGGTATATAGGATAAATATGAAGTACTCCATGCCGCAAAGCAGGTAAAACCCGAGGCTCGCGCACAAAAGCACGCACCATTGCGCGCGCTTTGGAACCGTGAAGTACAACAACAACGTCAGCGCCGCGAACAGCACAAACGAAAAAGATGTAAATAGCATTCGGATTTATTCCTCGTCCAACCGTTCAATCAATGCGTAAATCGTTTCGGCGTTTTGAAAATTTTCGGGAATCAGCTCCTCGGCGGGAATGCGAACGTCAAACACGCGGTCGATCTCGGTGACAAGGCGAACCATATCCAGCGAATCCAGCACACCCTCGCCGTAAAGGTCATCCACCTGGGTAAAATCGACGTCGGGATGCAGACGGTTTAAAATTTGAAGCAACTGTTCCATTTGATGTATTTTTCCTTTCTGATGCCAGTCTTACCTATTATTATACTTGTTTCCGCGCGGTATGTCAATGCGAAAATCAAAGATTTGAAAAATATTTTCCGCTCAGGGCTGATATTTTTCCATGCTCTGCTTTCGGTACTGCCCCGGAGTGGTATAGGTGAATTTTTTGAATTGCTCGGTAAAATACGCCTGCGAAGAAAAGCCGCACTCATAGGCGATTTCCGAGAGGGATTTTTCGGATTGCGCCAGCAGGTATTTTGCGCGGCGGATGCGCAGCTCCAGCAGATATTGCTGTGGGGTCTTGCCCATGACCGAGGTGAAAATATGGTGAAAATAATTGGGAGAGTATCCGGTTACACCCGCCATTTCGGCAAGGGTCAGCTCGCGGTGGTAATTTTTGCGGATCCATTCCACCGCCGCGGGAATTGCCGGGTTGGATTGGTTCCGCCGCTGAAAATGCTCCAGATAGTTGCGGTTGCGCTGAGCGTCGCGCCGCAGATAGTAGAACAGCTCCAGCAGCTTTGCGTTGACGTAATCCGACTCCGGATGATATCCCTCGGAGAGCAGATGGCGGATCAGATCCTCAAACAGCTTACCGTATACGGCGCGGTCGATGATGCGGTAAAAATCCGGAAGTGAATCCAGCAGGGTGCGGTAGGGGGAATCTCCGTCAAATTGGATGTGCAGATAAAAGCATCGGAAATCAAACACGCTCATACGCACCTGCCCCGGCTTTGCGCAAAGCAATGCGCCTGCGTCAATATCGTAGGTTTGCTGATTGACAACAGCCTTTCCCGTAGCGGTGGTAAAAAATTCGATCTCGTATTCGGGCACGACCCGCCCGGTCGTCCTTTTCTTTCCCGCAAAGGCACGGCGCGTATCAAAAATGCCGTAGTGGGTCAATTTGCAAATGTTCATGGCTGTCCTCTCCGTTTTGCGTTACTATCGCAATTATATCACAAGATTTGCAAAAAAGCAATTAGAAAATCGTAAGATTTTGAAAAAATATGTGAATATTCCGATAGACACGGAGAGCAGATGAATTTATAATGATAGCAGAACTTTTTTGTGGAGGCTGCGTTATGAAAATTACAGATATCAAAAGCTTTGTGGTAGATTGCTTTCGTACCAACTGGGTGTTTGTGAAGGTTTACACCGACGAAGGGATCACGGGTGTGGGCGAGGGCACGCTGGAATACAAGGAAAAGGCGTTGGTGGGTGCGATCGAGCATCTGAAAAGCACGCTGGTGGGTAAGGATCCGTTGCAGATTGAAAAGCACTACCACGACATTTACCGCGACGCATATTGGCGCGGCGGTGCCGTATTGATGAGTGCGCTCTCTGCGGTGGAAATGGCGCTTTGGGATATTCTCGGAAAGCATCTGGGCGTGCCTGTGTATCAGCTTTTGGGAGGAAAGGTGAACGACGATTGCCGCATTTACGTCAACGGCTGGTTTGCGGGTGCGAAGGAACCTGAGGAATTTGCCGAGAAAGCAAAAATTGCCGTGGAGCGCGGCGTAACTGCCATGAAGTGGGATCCATTTGGAAAGAGCTATTTGCAGATCTCCAATCAGGATCTGAATAAGGCCATCCGCTGTATTGCGGCAGTGCGGGAAGCTGTGAGAGAGGAGGTTGATCTGCTCATTGAGGCGCACGGTCGCTTTGACGTACCCACGGGAATCAAGATCGCGCAGGAGGTAGCTCCCTTCAAGCCGATGTTTTTGGAGGAGCCGGTTCCCCCGAACAATTTAGAGGCTCTGGCGGCAGTGCGGGAAAAATCCCCCGTTGCCATCTCAGCCGGAGAGCGCCTGTACACCCGCTATGATTACAACGAGCTGTTCCGTCGCCGTGCGGCAGATTACATTCAGCCCGATATCTCGCACGCAGGCGGCATTATGGAGTTGAAAAAGCTTGCCGCCATTGCCGAGGCGAATTATATTCCCTTTGCGCCGCACAACCCGTCCGGCCCCATTGCCAACGCCGCCACGCTGCAGATTGCCGCTTGCTGTCCCAACTTCTGCATTCTTGAGATCATGTACAGCGACGTGGAATACCGCAGATACGTGACCGATGAAAATCTGGTATATGAAAACGGTCGGATCAAAATCGGAGACCGCCCCGGACTTGGAATTGAACTGAATGAGGAGGAGTGCCCGAAGCATCCTTACGCAGAGCACAATCTGCGCCACTACACGGGGGCGCTGACCGACATCAGACCTGCAAAGACAGCATTTTATTTTTGAAATGAGGAAAAATCGATGCAATATTTTGAAATTGAAAGGCATGAGCCGAGTCTTTTGCCCAAAGACAAGCAATGGAAGCTGGCTTTTTCCGATGAATTTGACGGTGACACGCTGGACATGAGCAAGTGGAGCTATCGGCTGAACTTTTGGGGTGTGCGCTTTGACGCCTACACCGACCAAGGGGTCTCCTTGGACGGCAAGGGGAACGTGGTCTTTCGCCCGGTGGTGGTGGACGGCAGACTTTGCTCGGCGCAGCTGCAAACCGGGGCTTTGACCTACGATCAGCTGGATTTTGACGGGGCGATCAAAAACCGTCTTGCTAAGAGTGTTGGCGACAACCCTTGGGGTGAGATCGAGCTGTGGCCCTTTAAATCCTTGCAAAAGCCCAAATTTATGCACCGTTACGGCTACTACGAGGCACGCGTCAAATTTCAGAAGCGCCCGTTTTGGTGGAGCGCGTTCTGGATTCAATCTCCCAACACGGGAAGCACCTGCAACCCTGCCACGTCCGGTGTAGAGAGCGATATCATCGAGAATTTTGTGGATGGGACGCTGACCTCGGGCAACATTTACGGCGGTTACGGAAAGGATTTTGCCGAGTCGGCGCGGATTCACTACCCTTACGCCGAGGACGGAGAGTATCACCGCGTAGGGTTGCATTGGTCACCCGAAGGCTACGTGTTTTATCTGGACGGCAAGGAGACCGCGCGCACTTCCGCGCCCGTGTCACACACCGAGCAATTTGTTTTGCTTTCCACCGAGGTTAAGGGATATCGAAAGGGGCAAATTCCGACCGAATTTACCGAGGAAGATCTGAACGATTGCTTTGTTGCCGATTACGTACGCGTATTTGACGAAGTATAATAAAAGGAGTACACGATGAAAACAGTACTGATTACAGGCGCCTGCATCAACACAGGCGTTGCGATTGTAGAAAAATTTGCGTCCGAGGGATGGAACGTGATATTTACCGGCAGAAAAAAAGAAAGCGTGGAGGCAGCGGAACAGGCTTACCGCACTCGCTTTCCGAACGTGCAGATCACGGGATACGTGCTGACTTCCCTCTTGGACGAGCGCACGGTGAACGAGCAGGCAGTTGCGGATCTGTTTGCCGAACTGGATGCAAACGGTATTTTTGTGGACGCTTTGGTATGTAACGCCGCCGACCAAGGGCTTGGCATGGCGGTGTTTGAAAGTCCGCTGATCGATTTTATGCGCGTGCTGAACACCAATGTGGTATGGAATTTTTGTCTTTCCGAGCACGCCGCGCGCCGCATGAAGGAGCACGGCGGCGGAAGCATTATATTTGTCAACTCCAACACGGCTTACCGCGCCATTCCCGACCGCATTGCCTATTCTGCGTCCAAGGGCGGACAGCTGGGGATGATGCGCGCAATGGCTTTGGATCTTGGAAAGTATAACATCCGCGTCAATGCGGTACTGCCCGGCATGATCCGCACCGACCGCTGGGAAAAGAATCCCGATTTTTACGCGAACGTTCCCTCACGTTATACGCCTCTTGGCGAAGTTGCGGACGGAGCAGATATTGCCGATGCGGTCTGGTATTTTGCCGCACACGCGCGCAACACCACAGGTGCGGAGCTGACGGTAGACGGCGGAAACATGATTCAGCTCTATCCGGTGATTCCGCAGGAGTGAATCACCTTCAAAATTCACTTTTTTGGAAAAAGCATCGACAAATCACAAAAGCTGTGGTATAATAAAGCTACGGTCCGCCAGTGGCGGATTTGATTACAGAAACACGGAGAATTTTGATGATGAATAAGTTCTTATGTCCCGATCCGAATGAAAAGCCGCTGGACAGCATCCCCTCCGACGGCGGTTACTGTGCCATCTTCCGCACGATCGCCTGCGTGGGAGATAGCCTCTCCTCCGGCGAATTTGAAAGCACCAAGGCGGATGGCTCCAAGGGATATCACGATTTTTACGAGTACTCCTGGGGGCAGTATATTGCGCGGATGTGCGGCAGTAAGGTCTACAATTTTTCAAAGGGCGGTATGACCGCGAAGGAATACTGCGAATGGTTTGCCGACAGCAAGGGCTTTTGGAACCGTGAATACGCCAGCCAATGCTACATCATCGCCCTTGCGGTAAACGAATTGCTTGTGCGCGGCTGGGAGATTGGTTCTATCAACGACGTCTGCCCCACCGATTGGAAGAAAAACAATATGGAAACCTATGCGGGCTGTTACGCAACCATTATCCAGCGCTACAAGGAGATTCAGCCCGATGCAAAATTCTTTTTGATGACGCTCCCCTACGAAACGCCGGACACCACGCCGCACAAGTGCGAGATTGCCGACCGACAAGCGGAGCTGCTGTATCAGTTTGCAGAGCTGTTTTCCAACTGTTACGTTCTGGATTTGCGGAAATATGCGCCGATTTACGATCAGGAATTTCGCAATACCTTTTTCCTTGGGGGGCATCTGAGCCCGATCGGTTATATTTACACCGCGAAAATGGTGGTTGCCTACATTGATTATATTATCCGCCACCATTTTGAGGACTTCAGGCAGGTCGGCTTTATCGGTACGCCCTACCGCAACACTACGTATGACATAGGAGAGAAAAAATGAAGATCACATGGCTGGGTCAGGCAGGCTTTTTGTTTGAGACAGACGGCAAAAAGATTGTGATAGACCCGTATCTTTCGGATAACGTCAAAAATTTTGAACCCGAAAACGGTCGCCGCGTACCCGTGGACGAGCGCTTTTTGCAGATCCGCCCGGACGTGGTGATCGTAACGCACAACCATTTGGATCATTTAGACAAGGAGACGCTGAAATATTATCTGACGCCCGTGTCGGATGCGCTGGTCCTCTGCCCCAACGGCGGCTACCAGGAGCTGCGTAAGACCTACCCGGATACGAAATGCAATTTTGTGCTGTTCAATGCGGGAACAGAATGGACGGAAGGAAACATTCGTTTCCGTGCCGTTGTAGCAGAGCATTCCGACCCGTGTGCGATTGGGGTCATTCTTTCTGCCGAGGGAAAAAATTACTACCTCACGGGAGATACCCTTTACAGCGAGCGTGTGTTTGCCTCCCTGCCCGCAGAGCCGATTTACGCCGTGATGCTTCCCTGCAACGGACGCGGCAACAACATGAACATGGCAGACGCTACCCGCTTTGCGCTTCGCACGGGCACTGAGTATGCCGTTCCCGTACACATTGGGATGTTTGATAGCTTTACCGATGAGGCGTTTCTCCACCCCCGCAAAATAACGCCCACCATTTATCGGGAGATCAAATTTCCGGAGTGATTCTGTCAAATCTTTTTGATTTTCGCTTGACAAAACGGGATCAAAATGCTATAATCTTATCAATAAAATCAAAAACTGCCACCGGGTAGCTGCTGAAAAGCATTCATTGCGCTTCGTTAGGTCTTGGAAGATGCGCTGTGGGTGCTTTTTTCGGCAATTTGGGCAGGCAGGTATCCTTTGGAGGACACTTTATGAAATATCAAAATCCCTTTCGCACGCTGACACCGCGGGAATACGTCATCTGGATCGTCTCTTTGGTGGCAGTCTCGGTCTCCTTTTTCCTTGGCTCGGAGCACGATCTGCTGACGCTGCTGGCGCCTCTGGTTGGCGTTACCGCGCTGATCTTCATTGCCAAGGGGGATGTTTTGGGACAAGCATTGACCGTGATTTTTGCTCTGCTTTATGCGGTGGTTTCCTACCGTTTGCAATATTACGGAGAGATGATCACCTATCTTTTTATGAGCGCGCCCGTTGCATTCGTCTCGGTCATCTCCTGGCTTCGCCACCCGTACGGAGAGAACAAAAACGAGGTTGCCGTTGCAAAGCTTTCGGCAAAAGCTTGGATTTTTCTCTGTCTCCTGACCGCAGCGGTCACCGCTGTATTTTACTTTTTGCTGGATGCGCTGAACACCGCGCGCCTGCTTGTCAGTACGCTGTCGGTTGCCACCAGCTTTTTTGCCGCATCGCTGACCTTTTTGCGCTCTCCCTTTTACGGGCTTGGTTATGCGGCAAACGACGTGGTGCTGATTGTGCTTTGGACGGTAGCCTCGATCAAGGAGCCGCAGTATCTCCCCATGGTACTCTGCTTTGCCGCATTTTTGCTCAACGATGTTTACGGATTTTTTAACTGGAGATATCTGCAAAAACGGCAAAAAGAGGCAAAAGACAGCGGTATTGAACAAAAATAAAATGTTTTGGTGAGAAAACTATTTTAAAAAAAATTTTTGACTTTTTTCAAAAAAGCTATTGACAAGTTTCACGTGATATGCTATACTTTTATCGAGACAAGATATCAATAAGGAGTTGCGTATGAAAAGACGATCAACAAAGCAGCGGGATATTGTGTATTCTGCTTTGCTGGAGCTTTATCATCCAACGGCAGACGAGGTTTTTGAAAGCTTGCAACACACGCATCCCACCATCGGACGGGCAACGGTATTCCGCAACCTGACGGTGCTGGTGGAGGAAGGGCGCGTTTATCGGCTCAACTTTCCCGGCGACGGTGCAAGATACGATCCGTTTGTAGACGGTCATACTCACTTTTCTTGCAGATCCTGCAAAAAAATTATTGATCTGCCACCGGTTGATAATCTGCCCTACCCCAAAAGCGATGAGTACGTCATCGAAACGCACACGGTCAAATACTATGGGCTGTGCCGCGACTGTTATCAAACAACAAAATAAAAACATTTTTTAAAGGAGAAAAAAGTTATGAAAAAGTACAGATGCCTGATGTGTGGAGAAGTTTTTGAGGTTGCCGACGGTGTGGAACCGGTATGTCCCAGATGCGGTCTGAAGGGCAAAAAGCTGGAGGAAATTGTTGAGGCTCCCAAGGCGAACAAGTATGCCGGCACGCAGACCGAAAAGAACCTGGAGGCTGCTTTTGCAGGTGAATCCCAGGCAAGAAACAAGTATACTTACTTTGCATCCGTTGCGAAAAAGGAAGGCTACGAGCAGATTTCTGCCCTCTTCCTCAAAACCGCAGATAATGAAAAAGAGCACGCGAAGATGTGGTTCAAGGAGTTGAATGGTCTTGGTGACACCGCGCAAAATCTGGGCGCCGCTGCCGATGGCGAGAACTACGAGTGGACCGATATGTACGACGGTTTTGCAAAGACCGCAGAAGAAGAAGGCTTCCCGGAGCTGGCTGCAAAGTTCCGTTTGGTTGCTGCGGTTGAGAAGCATCACGAGGAAAGATACCGCGCGCTGCTGAAGAACGTGGAAACCGCTGCTGTATTTGCAAAGAGCGAGGTAAAGGTTTGGGAATGCCGCAACTGCGGACACCTTGTAGTTGGCACCAAGGCTCCCGAAGTATGCCCCACCTGCGCACATCCGCAAAGCTATTTTGAAGTACACGCTGAAAACTATTGATTACAAAGATAAAAGGGGCTGCGTCATTTGCGCAACCCCTGTGCAAAAAAGCCGACGGTAGGCTTTTTTGACGCGCGGAATTTGCGTTTTTTGCCCGCTTTGTATCCAAAATACAGATCAAAAGCCACCAAAAGGGCAAAAATGACGGCGTTTAGCCGTCAAGCAAAAACGACGGGGGTGAGTACCAAATGCGACTTTTCGCATTTGACTCACCCCCTTTTTGTATTTATTTAGATAGAAATACGGTCTCCCAATTTGAGGCAAAGTGCAGAAACACCATTCTCGGTTAAGGTCTTGCGAACGCCGTTGACAGTCACCTCTGCGCCCTTTTGTGCGATGATGGTAAAGCATCCGTCACACAGCGCGCGGTACTCGGTTCCCTCTGCTGCATAAGTGCCTGCAGCAATCATTTTGTCGGAGGCACCGATCAGGGCAACGCCGTTTTGCATGGGAGTCAGCGTATAAAGACGGAACACGTCGGGATCGGCAAGGGAGACGCTAACAGAATCGGTTGCCGCGATCACACTTCCCTGCTTTGTGAAGTACTCATACACGGCGATCTCACCGGTAAGACCGAAATCCGCCGGGCGGATGCTTCCGTTTACAGCACCGTTTTGGCTATCCACATTGAATGCGGCAACCAGAATCGAAGCGTTTTTGCGGGAGAAGATCTTCATCGGCTGTTTGGAAACGGTAGGATCGACGGTCAGACAATCGACAGTGGGCAATGCGGGAACCTCGGTGCGAATGACCGTGCCGTCATCAAAGATCAAAGGCTTGAGAATTTCGGGACGCGTTTCACCGTTGCGGTCACTGATGTAAATGGGGCCACCGCTGATGGCACGGCAAACGCTGTTTTTCAAGCCCTGGGCATCTCCTGACCACCACATATCCCAGTCGTTGTAATAGTACTGACCTTGGATCAGAGAGTTGAAGGAGCATTGCAGGATGTGCTTGGCAAACCACTCGCGGTTCTCCGGCTTAAAATCGTCCGAGCAACGGCTGATGGCGCTGTCACGGCGGTGGAACATATTCTCGTTTGCCATGCCCATGCAGTTGATCAGCGAGATATCGCCGTCCTTGCCAAAGTGCTCGATGGCGGAGCTTTCGATGGCGCTTTGCAATGTATTTGCCAATTCGCCAACCGGAACACCGCAGTTGAAATAATTGGTCACGTAGGAGCTTTGATTGTCGATCTTTAAAAAATCTGCACCGCAATCACGGAACCATTTTGCAATGGCAGAATAGGTCTTGTCGGCGCTCTCCTTTTCTGGCTTGACCAATAGCTTGCCGTTAATTTGCGTCAACCCGTCCCCGTAAGCTTTGGCGGCGTCGCCGTTGGGATCAAATCCGCGCCAGTAGCCTGTCATCGGATACCAAACGCCGACCTGCAGACCTGCGTTGTGGATTTTTTCAATGCATCCGGCAAGTCCTTCGGGAAAACGCTCGGGAGCTGCCTCGAACGAGGAAAGGCGTCCGTTGTGGAATACGTTCCAAAAGCTTTTATGATCCTCGCGGATGCCAACAAGCTCCGGCACGGTTGCCCACATGTCGTCTAAGATCACCCATTGCACGGGAACGCCCTTTTCGCGGAATTCGGCAATTTTTTGCTGGATTCCTGCATCGTTGACGTGGACGTGCATGGCATCCCAGGTGCACCAGCCCAGCTTTTCAAACACCGCGGGATATTTTTTTGCGGTGCGGAGCTTGGTTCCGTTATTCAACAGCTCTGCCGCATATGCCGCGACCTGCTCGACCAAGCGGTAAGGATCCTCCCCGCACGCGCAGACAAGTGCCAGCTGATGGGAGCAATCCGACAGCGTATCGGTGTAGCTCTCAAGCACTGCCGCAAGTCCGTTTTCATTACCCGCGAGCGTGCATTTATAGACGCTATCACAAAGCGGAAGTACGAAAAACCAACTGCCGTCCTGCAATTTGGAAAGCAATGCCTGGGTTTGCGCGGGGATCTGACCGACCGTGCTTGCAAAGGCGGGGCGGCACCAGAAGGGGCTGTAGCGGTAATCTGCCATGCTCTCGGCAACGCCGCTGACGGCATAGGTCAGCGTGATGGCACGTTCGGCGGCGAAGGTTCCACTCTCCAATTTCGCATCCACGTATACCGCCTGCATTCCGTTGTGTTCCGATACAGTCAGGCGAATCTCGGCGTTCGGCTCCGTACGCCAAACACCGTTTGCATCTGCGCAGAGCGGCATCTGCACGCCCGCAACCGAGACACGCGCAGGGGCTTGCAGATTCAGTACTGATTTGATATCCATCATGTTTCTCCTTATCTGATTTGAAAATCGGTTTATTTGAGTATAAAATGATCGGGCAAGGATGCGGTATCCCGAATGCGGCTGTGATCCGCTTGAATTTGCGTCGTGAAGTTTTTTCCAAGTCCGGCGTATTTGGCGCCCGCCAAGGGATTGTAGGGCAACAGCTCGACCGTGGCACACTTTGCAAGGGTAGCGATAGCGGCAAGATTTTCATCGGTATCGGTAATACCGGGGATCAGCGGCGTGCGAATGCGGAAGTCAATTCCGCTGTTTTGCAACCACGCAAGATTTTGTAAAATCAGATCGTTATAAACGCCCGTATAGGTGCGATGCAGATCGCGGTCTGCCAATTTCAGGTCAAAATAGACCGTATCGCAATGGCTTGCGACGCGCGAAAAGGTCTCGGTCGGTGCATAACCGCAGGTTTCGATCAAGACGTGCAACGGCTTGAGGGCTTCGATCAGCTCAATGGCAAACTCCGGTTGCAGCATCACTTCCCCGCCGGACAGCGTAACACCGCCGCCGAACAGCAAAAGATCTTCCGCCTGCCGAATCTCGGATGCCAACTGCGTTGCATCCACTTCCCGTCCAACCGCCTTTACAAGCCCTTGGGGGCAGATATGAATGCATCTGCCAAGCCCTTGGCAATCGGGATGTGAACAGGACTTTTGGCAAAGTCCGCAGTGCGTGCACCCGTTTTGCGTGAGGAACAGCTCCCGCGCGGAAGAAAATCCCTCCGGATTATGACACCAGATACAACGCAAGGGACAGCCCTTGAAAAACACCGTGGTACGGATGCCGTCGCCGTCGTTGAGCGAAAACTCCTTGACATCGAAGATGATTCCCGTTTTCATACCTGATATTGCTGACGCGCCATGACGTGATCCTGATAGCAGCGGTCCAGCTCTACAAAATACGCACTCCAGCCCCAAATACGCACCACAAGGTGACCGTGGTTTTCGGGGTGAATTTGAGCATCCCTCAGAGTTTCAAAATTCACGGCGTTGAGCTGCAATTGGTGTCCACCGCGTTGGATAAAGTAACGCACCAGCTCCGCGACCTTCTTTTTGGAATCTTCGTTGCGGAAGACGGTAGAAGAAAACTCCAGCGTTAAAGGACCGCCGTTGATCGCCTTATCAAAATGCTGCTTGGTAAACGAACGGATGACCGAAACGGGGCCTTTGATTTTAGAAAACAGATTGACCGAAAAGTTGGTTCCGAAGGGCTCACCCATCAAGCGACCGTCGGCGGTGGCACCGGTTTCGACTGCCTGGCGGATGTAATTGAGCGCGCTACCCGTTCCGGCACGGAAGCAACCGCCAAGCGCATTTGTCCTGCCGGCAAGTGCATCGGAAAAGGTATCCAGCAGCTCCACCGAGATCGCATCTACCCAATCAATGTCGTTGCCCATTTTGGGAGCTTCCACACGCAACAGATGCAACAGCTCCGGATCGTCGCGGTAGTTGGTTCCCAGGGCACGGAGCAAGCGTTCGGGGGAGATCCGCTTTTCGTCATAAACATATTGGCGCACGGCGGCAAGTGAATCGGTTCCGCTGGCAATGGCGGTACCGTGGATGCCGTAGTTGTTGTATTTTTCCTCGCGGGAGAGCAGATCCATCATTGGAGACGGAACAAACCAGCGCTCGTAAAAGCAATCCTCCAGCAGGCGGTTGACCTCGGCACGGATGACGTCCTTGACGGAATCCATCAGCTCCTCAAAGGTCTTTGCCGTTGGTAAAGATGCGATGATTGCGGCATTGACGTTTTTGGAAAAGTTGAGCGACGCCATATTGACGATGTCACGGGACACGGCGGGAACGATGAATTCCCAGCAAGCGGCAACGCCGTAGTTTACAGCGTCCTCGTATGCGTATCCCAGCTTGAGCAATGCGGGAATTGCCACGTCGTCGTTGGAATATTGCGGAAAACCAAGCCCTGCCTCGGTCAGCTCGGTGCCAAGCTCGTAAATACGCGCGGGGGTATTTTTATCCACGCGGAGGTTGAGCTTGGGATCAATGACCATCAGATTGCGGCTGGCGATCAGGCAAAGCTCGGATAGCTCCGAAAAACAGCTGTCGCTGTTGAGGGTTCTGCCGCCCAGCACAAGGCTTTGTCCGTCGTCTCCCTGCTGAAGTCCGTGGTACAAATCGTTATCCAAATTGAAGGAGAGGAAAAAGTCCTCGATCAGCTCCTGTGCGCTCTCGCGGGTCAGTCTGCCTGCGGCAAGGTCCGCCTCGTAATAAGAATTCATCATCAAGTCAAAGCGCCCGACGGTATTGTGATAGGTCCCCTCCAGCCAGAGTGAGAAATGCAGGATGCGGAAAAACTGCAATGCCTCGCGCAGGGTTTTGGCGCCCTTTCGCGGAACGTTTTGCAAAATTTCGGCAACGTCCTCGCGTCCTACACGGTGTGCCTCGGCACAATAGCGGTCGCAAAGATCGAGAATGGCAGAAATCTCACGCTTTTGATATTCGTTTGCGGTTTCCAGCTTTTTGTCAAATCCCTGTGCAATGGTGCTTGCGTAATCGGGCGTCAGGTTGGAAACAAAGCCCAATTCGTGCAGCTTGCGCTTGGTTTGAATCTCTTTCCATTCTTCGTCGGTGTATATGTTCGGCGCTTTTTTGACGGTGCGCAAAAAGACGATCTGCTGTCCTTCCAAAATCACGGGGGTTTCGTCGGCACAAAGCTTTTCAAAGCGATCAACCACACGTTCGGCGTCACCAAGCCCATGCGCAGAGTAATCGGAGGCAAGCTTTTCGGCATCGGCAAAATCATGGCGGTAGGCGCGGTGCGCCTTTTGATTGACTACAAAATTATAATAAGCTTGATTCATAAATACCTCCATAATAAGTAAACACATTATAGCATCAAAGGGTACATTTGTCAACATATTTTTTTAAACATAGGGGTGCCTCAAATGTAAAAATCACAAATGAGACACCCCAAAAAGCTTGCAAAAACCAATTGCGTTTTGATTAAAATTCTGCTTCGATCTCCAAAATTCTTCGCCCGGCTTCCTCTACATTCAGCTTATCGGTGGCGTATGCGTGGCGTAAAAGATCGGCGGGCACGTAATCATCGTACTTTTCGAACACGGGGATCTCCCCGGAGGAGACCAGATCCTCGGCACGGATACTGCCGCGGCGGATGCTGTCGGCAAGTGCCCAGATCAGCTCGTAATCGTTCCCGTGCGACATCTTAAAGGTGATAAAATAGCAGCCCTCGTATTCCACACCCGTGATCTGGAATTCCCTTGCGAATTGCTTGATCATCTTGCGCACGCTGCGGAAGGAACGCGTGCCAAGCCACGGGAACAGACACCAGGAATACCCACCCAGATGCACGATGGAGTGCTCCAAAATTCCCGTATTGCGTGCAACGTGACGCGCCTGCTCCAAGCGTTTTTGTGCATTCGGCTTTAAGTAGGGGTAAACGGTATCCTCCTGCAAAACCTTTCGCATCCGCTCAAGAATTCGGGTGTGTACCTCTCCGTAGTCCCCGGGCCAGGAAACCTCCATTTTGCCCTCCACGCTTTTGACGTAGATCAGCTTGTGCTGAATATCCAGCTCCTCGACCTCCCAAACGCGTCCCGCCAATGCAAAGCGGTCACCTACGGGCGGCGGTGTGGTGATGGTACCGATTTCGTCCGAGCCGCAACGCACGGTATAATCCTCGGAATCCTTGAACACGGCATAAAACTTGAAGGAGCGAAGCAAGCGCTCCCCTGCCAAGCCTACGATCAGCGTTTTTTCCTCGGTCATTTCCAAAAAATCGTTGTTGAGCATGGAAAGGATCAGCACCTTGTAGTCCTCTTTGGGAACGCTTGCAAAGGGCGGCAAAGCCAACACACGCTCGGCAAGTCGGCGCAGAGTCAGCTCTCCGGACGCCGCCAGCACGCTCAGCGTTTGATGGAACAACAGGCTGTACGGCAGCTTGCGGACGTTTGGCGGCTCGATGAAGCGATCCTCAATATACAGCTGTACGATGGCAATCGCTTTGAGCAGCTCCCACGGGATCAGCTGTGGCAGAGGGGTGTTTGGGAGAGGATCCTCCTCGCGAAAGACCATCATCATCTCGGGCGGCTGTCCGCGGCGCCCGGAGCGTCCCAGACGTTGAAGGAATCCTGTGACCGAGTTTGGCGACTGGTTCTGCAAAACTCGCTCCAAACGGCCGATATCAATGCCAAGCTCCATGGTGACAGTGGCGCAGGTGACCGCCATTGCTTCCTCGTCCTTCATTTTCAGCTCTGCCTCCTCGCGGATCGCCGCCGAAAGATTGCCGTGATGGATCAGGAACACATCGCTGTCGCCTCGATTTTTGGCAATCTGACGGAAGGTTGCGCAGAGATACTCGGTTTCCTCGCGCGAATTGGAAAAGACCAGCGACTTGCGGTCGTGCACACAATCGTACATATAGGAATACCCTGCATCGTAGGTCAGCTGTGCGGAGCCGTCGGGTTGATCCTTTGGCTCGGCCGCCTGCTCGGTTTTGGAATTTTGAATATAAAAATGCTCCATGCCGAGCCGCCAGCGGATTTTGCCCTGCTCAAACTGCGGCACGTCGGTGGTGCGTCCGCTCCCCGCTCCCAACCAATCTGCCGCCTTTTGCGGGTCTCCGATGGTAGCCGAAAGCCCAATGCGGCGCGGATGATGACCCACAGTATGCCCCAGCCGCGCAAGCTGGCACAGGATCTGGTTGCCGCGATCGCTCCCCGTTAAGGTGTGGATCTCGTCGATGATAATGTAGCGCAAATCCCCAAACAAACGGACGATATCATTGCTCCGATTGATCAGCATGGATTCCAGCGATTCGGGAGTCATTTGCAAAATTCCGCGCGGCTTTTCCAAGAGCTTTTTCTTATGGGATTGTGCCACGTCGCCGTGCCAATGCGTAACGGGGATGCCGCTTTGCGCCAGAAGTTCCTCGATGCGGTAAAACTGGTCGTTGATCAGGCTTTTCAGCGGCGCGATATAAAGGACGCCCACGCTGGAGGGCGGATTTTCGCACAGCTCGCTAAGCACGGGAAAAAACGCCGCTTCGGTTTTTCCGCTGGCGGTGGAGGAGGTCAGGAGCAGGTTGTGATCGGTGTAAAAGATAGTTTCTGCCGCCGCGACCTGCACCTCGCGCAAGGACTCCCAGCCGTGGGAATAGATAAACTCCCGCACAAAATCGGGATAACGGTCAAAGATTTCGCTCATGGCTCCTCCTTTGCAAAAGGGTTATTTTGCAGTACGGTACTCAAAATTCAATATCGTCAATGGAAAACCTTGCTTTTTCGGTTGCATCCTTTTCCAAGGTGTCGGAAGAATCCTCCATGTCGTCGTTGGCGGTTTTCAAGGTGACGGCAGAGCCGACCACCTGCTCGAAGGTGGCGTCCGGATTTTGCATCAGGATATTGAGCACGGTCATATAATCGCGCAACATCTCACGCGGTGTGATCATGCTGTCCGCCCCTGCACGGTCCAAGCAGATTTGCAAAAACTGCACCATCTGTTCCTCGGTAATACGGGGCTCTTTGCCGTAATTTTGCGCGTAAAGCTTGGTCACGCGGCTGATCAGCGCAAACAGCTCGTCGTCGGACAAGCGCCGCAGACGGATCACCGGGCCGATCAAATTTTTAAATCCGTCCAGCGCAAAGCGGCTGTCGCAAAGGCGGCTGCGCAGCGCCTCGTAGCTGAAAAGTCCGCGGCGCGTATCCTCCAAAAATTGCGGCGTACCGCCCAGAATCAGCGCCAGCCCAGGAGCGCGCCCCTGCAGGGTGTCGTTGAACATGGAGAGGATTTTTTCGTAGTTGTTCTCGCGGCTGACGCGGTGAGAAATTTTATAAAGGTTGACACATTCGTCGACAAAGACCACCAGGCCGCGATATCCCATGGTACGCGCCAGAGCCGCCCAGAGCTTGAGAAAATCGTACCAGTTTTCGTCGTCGATGATCACCGAAACCGCAAAGCCAAGCTCGTGCCGTGCCTCGGTTTTGGTGGCATACTCTCCGCGCAGCCAACGCAGGCAAGCGCTTCTGCAATCGTCGTCGCCCGCAGTATAGGCGCGGTAATACGCCGTAACCACGCGTGCAAAATCAAATCCGCCGACCAAAAGCTCCATCTCGCGCAGAGACTCCATCACACGGCGGTTGAGTTCATCCGAAAAGCGTGCATCCTCGGCGGAGATTCCGTCAGAGAGAATGGCGTTTTGCAATTCGGAGATCCAGCGTGCGATAATTTTTGGCAATGCCCCGCCGTCAGGCGAGGATTTTGCCGCCAGATTTTTCATCAGCTCACGGTAGGTTGCAACGCCGCTGCCGCCGGTGCCGTACAAGCGGCGTTCGGGGGAAAGATCTGCGTCGGCGGTCAAAAAATCCCGTTCCAGCGCGTAACCGCGAATCAGTTGCATCAAAAAGCTTTTTCCGCTTCCGTAACGCCCGATCAAAAAACGCATAGAACCGCCGCCCTCGTTGACCTGCTCCAGATCCGAGAGCATTGCGGCGATCTCATCGCGGCGTCCGATGGCGATATAGGGCGCTCCTGCACGCGGAACCACCCCCGCCGAAACAGAGGACAGCAACGACGTCAGGATGCGCTTTGGCACCCTTGGAATTTCGTATTGCGCGTTTGTTTCCATTGTGATCAATCCTTTCCTTCTTGTATCAAATCTTCGGCAAGTGAGCGGTAATCCGAAATCACCGCGTAGGCGCCGTCACACTCTTCCAATAAAATATCTCCCGTATACTCGGCGGCAAGCTCGTTGATCTCGTCTGCCAGTACGTCGGGCATTTTTCCACTTTCGCGTGCGATCTGCTTTTGTTCCGCGCCGTTATCGGCAAGAGCCGCCTGCAAAAACGCGCGGTACGATTGCATGGCAGCAGAAAAGCCGCTCATGCTCTCCCCTTCTGCTATCGGTTCCTCGAAAGACGGAACAACGGGCGACAAAGCAAACTCTGCGCGGGGCGGAATCGGTGTGGGAGATTCTTCCTCGGTGCCCCCGTCAAATGCCTCCACCAGACGCTCGGTCGTATCCCAAGAGAGACGCTCGATCTCTGCCGCACGTGCAGCGGAAAGCGGAGTCCGCGGCAGATCGTACAGCTTTTCATATTCTGCCGCTTCTCTTTCCTGTTTTGCATGGACGCTCTCTCGCTTTGGCAATCGGGGCTCCAGATAAACGTCGATCAGCGTGCGGATCTGCGTTGGCAAAGCATAAATACTCAGCCGAGAACGCACGCCAAGCGCGGCGCGAATCTTATTTTCGGTATACTTGACGGCATCTGTTACCAGATAACGCAGCTCGTGCGAGCAGGAGAAGGAGTGATACTCCAGGGCGATCTTTTTCTTGAGCGGGTAGGCACAAAGTGCGCCCGTATATGCGTCGCGCACCATACGGCTGTGATCCATTCCAACCGTAGCAAGCAGCTTTCCGTCGCGGTCGGTCTTTTGCGTCAGCTCGCGCAATACACCGAGAATCATGCGGTCAAAGAGCTTTTCGTTCTCAGGTGTGCAAAACTTACTTTTATGATAATCGTAGTTGGAGCAAAAGATCAGCAGTGCACGCACAAAGCCCTCCTCACCGGCGGTGGGAACGTAAAACTCCTTGAGTGCGCAATGGGACATTGCCGCAACCAACAGCGCCCCCGTCAAAAGTTCGGGTGGCGGCAGACGGTGGATCAGGCTGTAATCACAGATCCATTCCGGCAGGTAAGCATCCAGCTGATGAAAGGTCTCGCGGTAATGCACCCACAGCTTGCAAAGCGCGGTTTGCCCCTGCAATGGGTCGATTTGGTCGGAGAGATTGATGATCTCGTAAGCGTGCAGTAAAAGATAGCTGTAATCGGTGGTGAGAAAGCGGTCCTGCCGAAAATTCTCACGCCACCAAAGATACCACTCCAGCTGTGCTCGGTTCATCTGCACATACTGCGGCACGTAAGAAAAGAACGGTGTGTGCGTACAAGACTCCCCCTTGACCTTCCACAGGCGGGTGGCGTCACGCACAAAGCCCTCGTAGTAGCGATACGTGCTTTTGGGGCGATAGAGCCTGACCGTGCGGATCAAAGAATTTTCGGGCGAATACTCTGCATCCGGCGTTCTTTCCTTGGTTGCTTCCTCGGCGGTGTGAGGTGGGATAAAATGGCGCTCGGGTTCTTCCTTTTTTGGAGGGATTGCAGATGATTTTGATGTGGGCGACTCACCTTTTTTCGGCTCCAGCACGATCTCCGTCGCTTCGGTATCCGCTGCATAGTGCGGTGCGCGGCGAATCGGCATCAGGGCGTCAATATCCCAAAAACGGTCCATCTCGTCCTGTCGCTCCGTTCGCTTGGATGCGGGTTCTTTCGGTTCCATTCTCTCACCTCCTCGGAATATAATATTATACCACCTTTTTGCCCGTTTGTCAATTCTTTTTTGCGTATAAGGATGCGTTTGGGGAAACTTTTGAAAAAATCCCCTCAACACCCCTCAAAACTTTCACCACATTTATTTTTTGGTGCAGTATAGAAACACCTACACGTCCGTCCAATCAAAAATCTCTTTGCTGTGGCAAAAAAATTTATGCAAAAAATCAAAAAGCCACTTGACAAACCTAAAAAATGTGGTATAATGGTAAAAAAGATAGAAAAAAGGCGTTGACCGGAATCAAGTACCGACTCGCATTTGCCTTCAGAGAGCTGCCGGAGGGTGCAAGGCAGGGGCAAGCGTTTGCGGGAATTACGCTCCGTGAGCCGTGCATCGAACGCCTCGCACGGGCAAGTAAGCTGCAACGGGTGGCTCCGTTACGGGCTGCAGGGTATGGCAATACCCGATGAGGCATGCTCCCGCAAGGGAGGTGTAAATTGAGGTGGTAACACGGTATATTCGTCCTCTCGATCCGTCGGATCGGGAGGACTTTTTGCGTTATCGCAAAGAATATAAATAAAAAGAAGGAGATCTTTTATGCTGATCACTACGTTGCTGTTAATCGTTTTCTTCGCCGTTATGGTGGCGATCGGAATTTACTGTCGCCGCCATTCCACAAACGTGGGCGGGTTTGTTTTGGGAGGCAGAAGCATTGGTCCTTGGCTGACCGCGTTTGCCTACGGAACATCCTATTTTTCAGCTGTCATTTTTGTCGGATACGCAGGACAGTTTGGATGGAAGTTCGGACTTGCCTCCACTTGGATCGGACTTGGAAACGCCTTTATCGGTTCTCTTTTGCCTTGGGTAATCCTTGGTCGGCGCACACGCGTCATGACCCAGCACCTTGGCTCCAGAACCATGCCCGACTTTTTCGGACAGCGCTTTGACTCCCCCGCGTTAAAGATTGCGGCATCCTGCATCACCTTTATCTTTCTAATCCCCTACACTGCTTCGCTTTACAACGGATTGTCACGTTTGTTTGAAATGGCGTATCCGGGGCTGGATTACTCGGTTTGCGTCATCGTAATGGCTGTGCTGACCGGAGTATACGTCATCCTGGGCGGCTATGTTGCAACGGCAATCAACGACTTTATCCAAGGCATCATCATGCTGTTCGGAATCGTTGCCGTGATCGGTGCGGTGCTGTCAAGCAACGGCGGTCTGACTGCGGCTGTCGAGCAGCTTGCCACGGGTGCGAACGGCGGCTGGGAATACGCATCCTTTTTCGGCGCCGACCCGCTCTTTTTGCTGTTCGTTGTGATACTGACCTCGCTTGGCACATGGGGCTTGCCGCAGATGGTAAATAAGTTTTACGCCATCAAGGATGAGGACGCCATCAAAAAGGGAACCATTATTTCCACGGTGTTTGCCATTGTAGTTGCTGGCGGATGCTACTTTTTGGGCGGCTTTGGCCGTTTGTATGACGTGGGCGATGCTGTCGGCAAAGGCGACTTTGATGCGATTATCCCCACCATGCTCTCCAACCTTCCCGAAATCATCATCGCCGTCGTTGTGGTATTGGTGCTCTCCGCTTCCATGTCTACCCTTTCCTCGTTGGTGTTGACGAGCAGTTCCACGGTAACGTTGGACTTTATTGCTCCTTTGCGCGAAAAGAAAAAGCCGATCGGTGAAAAAGGCAAAATGCTTTTGATCCGTGCATTTATCGTCCTCTTCATTGTGATCTCCGCTATCATTGCCATTTATCAGTACAACGAAAAAAATATGATGATCGCGCAGATGATGGGCGTATCCTGGGGCGCTTTGGCGGGCGCGTTCTTAGCTCCCTTCCTGTACGGTCTGTACTGGAAAAAGACGACCAAAGCGGCTGTCGTTTCCTCCTACATCTTTGGCGTGGGACTTGAGATCGTACAGCTGTTGGTATCCTTGAAGGTCATCAACGTCTCCGGAATTCCCGTGCTTTCCTTCGTATTCCAAAACTCGCTCTACTCCGGCGTTTTTGCAATGCTGGGCGGATTGATTCTGGTTCCCGTAGTCAGCCTGCTGACGCAAAAGACCCTGCCGCAGAACGTAGACGAAAAATTTGCATGTTATCGCCGTACCGCTACTGTTGAAGTGGTGGACGCCCTGGGCGATGACGAATCGAACTGAAGCGCTTCTCTTTGCGGTGTTGCAAATGCCCGAATGGTGTTTGCAACACCTTTTTGATTTGATTTTAGATGGAATTTGCCCTTTTTTTGGTGTTTTTTCACCACTTTTCCATGAAAATACGAAAAAGATGTTGACATCTCAACATTTTTGCGGTATAATAGGATGGGTTTTGGCAAAAAAACGTGTAAACCGTGATTGGAGGAAAAAGAAACAGAATGGTCAGCAGATACGAAAGATTTGCTCTTGCGATCGCCGAAATTCAGCGCTATTTGCATAAGATCGCTTCCGATGAGATGGAAAAATATGGGTTGAAGGGTCCTTACGCGATCTATCTTGTTACGATCTATCGCTTTAAAGACGGGATCACCTCCGCCCAGCTTTGCGAACTATGCAGTAAAAACAAGGCTGACGTTTCCCGTGCGGTGTCTGCAATGGAGAAAAAGAAGCTCATCGTGCGCGAGACCGAAAACACGCATTTGTATCGCGCGAAGCTCTATCTTACCGAAGCCGGCAAGCAAGCTGCCGAAGCCATCAGCCGCCGTGCGCAGGTTGCAGTTCAAATTGCTGGAAACGGACTAACAAACCGACAAAGCCACACGTTTTACAAAACGTTGGATATCATTGCAGCCAACCTGCACGCCCTGAGCCAAGAGGGACTTCCGGATGAACATGCAGTCGATGGAAATGTTCCTCATATGAAACCAAAGTCATAAACATATTTCGATCAATTTCACTATATAATAAAATGAAATGGAGAAACTACCATGAATAATTATGTGATCTACACCGACTCCGCCAGTGACATCAAGCCCGAGGTCCTCAAGGAATGGGGCGTGCTTTATTCGGAGCTAACCTTCCATTTTGACGATTCGGAAACCGAGTACTCTAACAACGATATGTCCACCGCAGATTTTTATCAGAAGATGAAGGACGGCGGCGTTGCGAAGACCTCTGCCGTCAATGCAGATGCATTTGCAAAGGCGTTTGAACCCATCCTACAGCAGGGCAACGATTTGCTGTACCTCAGTTTCTCTTCCGGTCTTAGCACCACCTTCAACTCCGGGCGCATTGCCGCTGAGGAGTTGAGCGCAAAATATCCCGAACGCAAGATTCTTGTAGTAGACACGCTTGCCGCTTCTGCAGGCCAGGGCTTGCTTGTTTATTTGACCGTAGAAAAGAAAAAGAGCGGCGCTACGATTGAAGAGGCAGCAGAATACGCAAAAGGAATCCTCCCCAACCTGTGCCATTGGTTCACCGTAGATGACCTGGTATACCTCAAGCGCGGCGGAAGAGTCAGCCCCACCGTTGCGTTCGTCGGTAACCTGCTCGGCATCAAGCCCGTTCTCCACGTAGATGATGAAGGACATCTGATCAATATCTCCAAGGTGCGCGGCAGAAAGAACGCCATTGCCGCATTGGCAGACAAATATACCGAGCTGGCGTTGGAGCCCAGCACGGGAACCATTTTCATCTCGCAGGCAGCCTGCCAGGCGGACGCTGAAGAGCTTGCCAAACTCATTAAGGCAAAACATGGTGCGGACGTGCAGATTATCACCGACGTCGGTCCCGTCATCGGTGCACATGCAGGTCCCGGCACCCTTGCACTCTTCTTCCTTGGTAAAGAAAGATAATTCCGAACATAGCGATACAAAATATCATAGAATAAGGAAACGTATTTATGCCGGTATTTCAGAAAAAAGAGAAAAAAGAAAAAAAGGCCAAAAAGACAAGCGCACAAAGCAAAATCAAATATCTTGGCGGTCTGCTGATGGCAAAAATGGCGATTGGCGGCGCGGGGCATCTGCGCTCCAATGCCGATGAGGTAAATAAGCTCAACGTGTTCCCTGTTCCGGACGGAGACACAGGCGACAATATGCGCATGACCATTGAAAGCGGAATTGCCGCCATTGAAAATCTGGATTCGGATGATCTTGCCGAGGTGATGAAGGTCTTTTCGCATGGTATGCTTTTGGGTGCACGCGGAAACTCCGGTGTCATCCTGTCGCAATTTTTTGCAGGCACGGCAAAGGGCTTGGAAAATGTGGAAAAAGCAGACCCCGAAACGCTTGGCCACGCGCTGGAAATGGGCGTTAAGCAGGCGTATACCTCGGTTATGACGCCTACCGAAGGTACCATTTTGACCGTAGCGCGCGAAGCGGTGGAATACGCCGTGGCACAGATTACACCGAAGAGTACCATCCGTAGCTTTTTTGCCGATTTGGTCAAGGAAATGCACGCTTCCCTTGAGCACACCCCCGAAATTTTGACGATTTTGAAGGAAGCTGATGTTGTAGATAGCGGCGGAGCAGGCTTATTTTATATTATGGACGGCTTTAACCGCGTGCTCAACGGCGAGGACGTTTCAACCGCTCCCTCTGCAACGGAAAGTACAGTAAAGCCCGCGACGGTAGACATACTTGCCTTTGGCCCCGACAGTGAAATGACCTATGGCTACTGCACCGAATTGCTGGTTCAGCTTCAGCACAGCAAGACCGATATCGATGCATTTGATATCGAACCGTTGAAGGCATTTCTGTCCGAAATTGGCGACTCGGTGGTTGCGTTTAAAACCGACAGCATCGTAAAGCTTCACGTACACACGCTCACTCCCGAAAAGGTGCTGGCGCATTGCCGCACGTTTGGTGAATTTTTGACCGTTAAGATCGAAAATATGTCGGTTCAGCATACCAATCTGGATGAAAAAAAGGAGAAAGTAGCTCCTACATCCGTCTCCCCTGCTCCTACTGAGGAAAAAGTACCGGTTGAAACCAAACAATACGGTGTGGTAGCGGTCAGCAACGGTCCCGGTGTGGAGGCGCTCTTCCGCGAGCTGGGAACCGATGAGATCGTGCAGGGCGGACAGACACAAAACCCCTCTACCAACGACTTTTTGGATGCCTTTGCAAAGGTACCGGCAAAACATATTTTCGTATTTCCCAACAACGGCAACATTTTGATGGCGGCACAGCAGGCGGCAGAAATTTACGAAGCCGCAACCATTCACGTCATTCCCAGTAAGAACATCGGCACCGGCTACGTGGCGGTCTCCACCATCGATTTCGACAACCCAGATCCGGCGGCAAATGTTGCCGCAATGGAAGAAGCGATGAAGCGGGTGACCGCGGGCTACGTTTCCCCGTCGATTCGCGACGCGGATATGAACGGCGTGCACATCCACAAGGGCGATACCATAGGCATCATTGAAAAGGAGATCGTCATTTCGGAAACCGACAAGACCTCCGCATCCCATCATCTGGCTTCCATGCTTTTGGAAATGCCCGAAAAGTTTATGCTGACCGTTTTTTGCGGGAAGGACGCCTCGGAGGAAGAACGTAACGAGCTGCAACAATATCTTTCGGAAAAGCATCCCTCGTCTGAAGTCTACTTCATCGACGGAGGACAGGACATTTATCCTTATATCTTTATTGCGGAATAAATTGAAGCATGGGGGTGAGTCAAATGCGAAAAATCGCATTTGGTACTCACCCCCGTCATTTTTGCTTGACGGCTAAACGCCGTCATTTTTGCCCTTTTGATGGTTTTTGATCTGTATTTTGGATACAAATCGGGCAAAAACGAAAATTCCGCGCGTCAAAAAAGCCTACCGTCGGCTTTTTTGCGCAGGGGCTGCGCAAATGACGCAGCCCCATTTTTGAAATCAATTCTGCAACAATCCGTCGCGTGTGGCGGTTACGGTACCGTCAGAGGCGATGAAGATTGCCTCAAAATCGAACACACCGGAAGCGTAGAACTCCATGGCGGCGTCAATTCCCATCACGAACAAAGCTGTGGAAAGTGCATCGGCAAGCGCTCCGTCTCGGCAAATCACCGCAACCGAGGTCAAGCCGCTTTGTGACGGGTATCCCGTAGCGGGATCTAAAATGTGGTGATACCTTTCACCGCCAATGGTGTGGTAGCGCTCATAATCTCCCGAAACCGAGAGCACCTCCCCGTCGCCCAGCAAAAGCGTGCCTGCGATGCCGGAATCCTGCGTGGGATCGCGCAGCGCAATGCGGAACGAGCTTCCGTCCGGTTTAGATCCGAATACCGCAACGTTACTACCAAAGCTGACCAAGCCGCCCGTAATTGCACAGGTATTGAGATAGTTGATCAAAATCGAGATCGCCGCGCCTTTGCCGATCCCGCCCAGATTCATCTGCACACGGCTTTCGCTCTTGCAAATGCCGCCGTCGGTCAAGGTCAGATTTTGCGCACCGACAATTTGCAGGCAAGCGTCCAGCTCCGCCTCGTTGGGCAAACGATCCTCCTCGGCACAGCTCTGCCATAGCGTCACCAGCGGCGCAACCGTAATGTCAAACGCACCGTCGGTCTTGGTTGTGACTTCAAGCGCCGTGGAAATCAGATGAAACGTACGCGCATCCGCATCGGAGATTCCGTCGGATGAGGCGTTGAACCTGCAAACGTCGCTTTCCCCTTTTGTACGCGACCACAAAGCGTCCAACTCTTCCAAGATCGCACGGCACTGCATAAAAATCGGCTCTGCAACCTTCGTTGAGGTGTACAGCGTAACCGTGATCACCGTGTCCATCAAAAAAAAGCTTTGTGTGCTCGTTTCTGTCGCGGAACAAGAGGCAAGCGTCAACAGGAGACAAAAAATCAAACAGATACAGATCAATTTTTTCATGCGTTCTCCTTTCCGCCGCTTACAGCACACGCGCCAGCGGAGCTTGCAGCCGCGGGATCAGCAGATTGAGTAAAACGCCCACAATGCCGCCGTAAAGCACCGACGCGAACAGCAACAGCGGCAGATACGATGGAATCAGTGACATGCCGAACAATGTGACCGCGGCAATGATCTGCCCCGTATTGTGCGCAGCGGCGGAGAGTACCGACACCCCCACAAAGCTGCATTTGATGCGAAAACAGCGCAATAACAGCAATGCGCAAAATGAAACCAGCCCGCCCATTGCCGAAAAGTAAAGAGAGGTCACCGAGCCAAACAAAAGTCCCATCAAAAGAATGCGGGTTGCCGAAATTGCTGCGGCATCCGTCGGCGTTAGGAGCGAAAATGTCACAACCACGATCACGTTGGCAAGTCCTAAACGAAATCCCGGCAACGGAATTGCAAGATTGAGCGGCAGGAGCGCCTCCAGATACGAAAGCATCATGGCTACGGCACAAAGGAGTGCGTCGATGCAGATGCGGCGCGTACGGCTACCCCGCGACAAAATCGACATCGCTCTCCCCTCCCTTCACCGTCAGGCGAATTCCCGCCGGCGCGCAAACAATCATTTCGCCAACTTTGGCAATCGAAGCACTCGCGCGGCAAACGCCGTCCGGGCAATCGCTCTCCGTCACCAAGGCAGCTCCGTCTGCAATGCGAACGGTCAGGGTAACACCGTTGGAAGAAAGCGAAAATTCCCGATCCTCCAGCAAGGAATATTCTGCGCTTCCCTGCGGCGTAGTGACCAAAAGAACCGAGCCTGCGGATTTTGGCAACCAAGCAAACAACAGCAAACTGCAGGCCGCAAGCAAAACAACCGCGATCAAAATCCAATCCCACAGCGACACCTTGGTTCGAAACATCCGTACTCTCCTTCCTTTTGATTTTCTATCCTTCATTATAACAAAATCTGACCGAAAAAGCAATAGAAAACGCAAAATTGAAGCGCGAATTTTCATTTTGCTTCCATTAAAAGACCTGACCATAGCTTTCAAGTTGCCGGGAGCGTTCACCTTTTTGCACACGGTGCATAAAATGATACAGAACAAAGACTTTGATCAGGAGGGAGCCTATGAACAATACACCGCAAGCACCGGGAACCGGAAATTTGATCGTGCACGTGACCACCGCACGCGGCTCGATTCCGCTGGAGGGAGCGCAGGTCTCGGTTTTCGACTACAAACCGGAATTCGAAGAACCGCGCGGAGACGTAATCCGCTCGGCCGTCACCGACCGCGACGGAAATACCGAAATCATTCCCTTACCCGCTCCGCCCCGAAGCGACTCCATGCATCCGGGCGTTGCCAATCCGTTTGCCATTTACAATTTAGAGGTACGCTTGGAGGGATACGGCGACCAAAGCTATATTGCTCTACCGATTTTTGAGGGAATCACCGCTGTACAACCTGTGGACCTAATTCCCTTGCCCGAAAACGGAAGGTCGGAGAGCCGCCGTCCCACCGAGGAGCGTTTTTTTGAATCAACAGGACCTAATCTTTGATCCACTTAGCAGAAAGGATTTGATCTATGCCACAACTTCCCTTTATTCCCGAGAGCATTACCGTTCATCTCGGCACGCCGGACAGCAACGCCGAAAATGTAACGCTCCCATTTTTGGATTACATCGCCAACGTTGCGTCAAGCGAAATTTACCCAACCTGGCCTGAGAGCGCCATTCGTGCCAATTTGTATGCGCAGGTCTCCTTTGCCCTCAATCGCATTTACACCGAGTTTTACCGCACGCGCGGATATGATTTTGACATCACCAACACCACCGCTTACGACCAATCCTTTGTCAACGGGCGCGTGGTGTTTGAGAACGTACGGGAGCTGGCGGGAGATTTGTTCAATAACTATATCCGCCGTGTGGGAAGCGTAGAACCGTTGTTTGCACAGTATTGCAACGGCACCACCGTAACCTGCAACGGGCTTTCGCAATGGGGGAGCGTAGAACTTGCTGAGCAGGGATACACTCCGTATGAGATTTTGACCTACTACTACGGGGATAACATCGAGCTGGTTCGCGACGCGCCCGTTGCGGGAAGCACGACGAGCGCTCCGACCTATCCGCTGCAGCTGGGATCTACGGGAGACGAGGTTCGCACCGCACAGATCCGCTTGAACCGCATTTCCTCCAACTTCCCTTCCATCCCAAAAATTGCCGCTACCGACGGCATCTTCGGTACCGACACCGAGAACGCCGTCATCCGCTTTCAGGAGGTATTCAATCTGACTCCCGACGGCGTGATCGGAAAGAACACCTGGTATACCATTCAAAATATTTATATTGGCGTCAAGCGTCTCAACGATCTCAATTCCGAGGGGATCTCATTGGACGAGGTCACACAGCAATATCCCAGCGCCCTGCAGGAAGGGAGCGTGGGTGACGGCGTGCGAAATTTGCAGTATTTTCTCAGCTATCTGTCGCAGTATTACGATACCATCCCCGCCGTTGCCATTGACGGTACCTTTGGTCCTACGACTAAGGCGGCGGTAGAGGCCGCGCAACGAACCTTTGGTCTTACGCCGGACGGTGTGGTAGGTGAGCAGACATGGTACGCCATTACGAACGCCTACCTTGGCATTGTCAACACGATCCCTGTAAAATATGTAGAGGGCGTAACAGTTCCGTACGGAGGCATCCCTTTGCGCATCGGATCGGATTCCGAGTCGGTACGGCTTTTGCAGGAATATCTGAACTATATTGCCGTATCTTATCCCGAAATTCCAACCGTGGACGTGACGGGGTATTTTGGTCCGCGTACGCAGGAGGCTGTGATCGCCTTTCAAAATCTGGTTGGGCAAAATCCGACCGGCCTTGTCGCTTCCACCACTTGGAACGCAATCATCCAGCTTTACGAATCGCTGTATCAGGGCAATATTTTGCAAGAGGGACAGTATCCCGGCTTTGACGTCGGAGCCTGACCCGGAAAGGAGATTGTATCACCATGCCGAATCATCCGAATGAATCCGCCGCCATCGAAAATCTGCAACGCTATCTGCGCCAGCTCTCTTACCACGAGCCTTCCATCACCGCACCTCCCATCGACGGCATTTTTGAAAGCGATACCC
Source organism: Clostridia bacterium (assembly GCA_017452665.1). Classification (GTDB taxonomy): domain Bacteria; phylum Bacillota; class Clostridia; order Oscillospirales; family CAG-272; genus UMGS1865. Next base: position 494 of record JAFTLZ010000056.1, on the reverse strand, counting down.
GTAAGTCCCTCAGGGAATTTCAAGCCTCTCGCCGCCTGCCCGTCACGGGAGAGGCAGACCGCCAAACATGGGAGCGTCTGTACGCTGCGTACCGCGCATCGGTTGCCGAAAATGCCCCGCCGCGCCAAATGTCAATCTTCCCGTTCGTGCGGCAAACGATAGAAATTCAGCTTGGCAACAGCGGCTTTGCCGTTGCCGCAGTACAATTTATGCTGCGCGAGCTGGGCGCCCGTTACAGCGGGATGGAGGATCTGGTTGTAGACGGTCAGTATGGAAAAACAACCGAAGATGCGGTAAAAGACTTTCAAGGGCGCAACGTTCTGCCGACGAACGGGCGCGTTGGAGCCGTTACCTGGAATGCCATTGCCGACCAATACAATACGCTCTTTGCGGGAGAACCGTTTTTATAAAAATACAGGGGTGAGTCAAATGCAAAAAACGCATTTGGTACTCACCCCCGGCGTTTTTTCTTGACGGCGAAACGCCGTAATTTT
>JAFTLZ010000055.1 GCA_017452665.1 Clostridia bacterium | reverse complement strand
CGGACGAAGAAAAACGGGACTTGCTTTGCAAGGCGAAGCAGGGCGATGAGGAGGCCCGCAAAGAGCTGATCAATGGGAATTTGCGCTTGGTGCTCTCGATCATTCAGCGGTTTACGGGACGGCGCGAGAATATGGACGATCTGTTTCAGGTCGGGTGTATCGGGCTGATCAAGGCGGTGGACAACTTTAACACCGTGCTGGACGTAAAATTTTCCACCTATGCTGTTCCCATGATCATTGGAGAAATTCGCCGCTATCTGCGCGACAACAACGCCATTCGCATCAGCCGCTCGGTAAGAGACCTTGCCTACCGTGCCCTACAAGCACGGGAGGAGCTGATTGCAAGCAAGGAAAGCGAGCCGACGGTGGATGAAATTGCCGCACGGTTGGGAGAGAAAAAGGAAGCAGTCCTTCATGCAATGGAAGCCATTGTGGAACCGATCTCCCTTTACGAGCCGGTATTCAATGACAACGGCGACGCGCTTTATCTGATGGATCAGCTGTCGGATTCCTCCTCGGGAGACGAGGTATGGCTGGAAAACATCGTTTTGCGGGAAGCGATGAGTCGGCTGAATGAACGCGAGCAAAAAATTATCCAGCTGCGCTTTTACAAGAACAAAACGCAGATGGAGATTGCGGGGGAGATTGGCATTTCGCAAGCGCAGGTTTCCCGCTTGGAAAAGGGGGCGTTGGAAAAGATGCGAAAAGAACTATAAAACTGTAGAAAAATCAGAATCGGGAGTCGACCAAATGGAAATTCACATTTGATCGGCTCCCGTTTTTTACGTCAGATTCCTTCGTTTACAGTTTTGCGGTATTCACGCGGTGTTTTTCCGGTGACGGTTTTGAACAATCGGCGGAAATAAATGGAGGACTCGAAGCCAAGCCTTTCACTCAACTCCTCGATGGGCATTTCCTTATGCTCCAAAAGGATGCGTTCCGCGTGGCGGATCGTAATTTTGTTTTTATATTCGATGGGAGAGACGCCCATCTCTTTTTTGAAGCACTCATGAAAATAGGAGGGGCTGACATGGCAAAGCGAGGCAAGCTCCGAAATGCTCACAGGGGAATTGTAATGTGCTTCGAGATAGCGGACGGCGCGGATCATACGCTCGTTTGGTGTAAAAACCGCATCGTACTCCATACGTGGGAACAAATCTGCCAGGATCGCAAAAAAGTCGCCCACTGTGCGCAAAGAATCAAACTGATTTTGCTTTTCGGCAATCAGATTTTCAAATGCGGGCAACAAGGCTTCACAGTTTTCAATTTTTTGCAGGGGGTAATTGCGGCTTCCAATCGGTTCTCCAAATGGAATGAGATCGAAGTGACAGGATAGGAATTCGGTTTGCGGCGATCCCTTCCAGAGTGAGTGGTAACGGCAGCCCTTTGGGACGAAGATCACATCTCCCGCGCGGACCTCGACACAGCGATCGCCACAAATAAAATCTGCACATCCCTGCTTGATATACGCCACGCTGTACAAGGGCCTTGGAGCATCCAGATAGTTGTTGCGCGCATTGTGCAAAGTTTCAAATCGGTTGGCACTCAGATAGGTCAGCGGAACGGAATATTTGCTCATTTGATACATCTCCGTAGAATCGTTTTGTTTTTTACCATTATACACTCTTTTCTTTTTTCTGTCAAGCGGTTATAATAAGAGCAAAGAAAAAACTTTGATGCAAAGGAGTATTTTTATGGAACAACAAACAAAAACCGTACTGATTACGGGCGGTGCGTCAGGTCTGGGATATCTTTTGGGACAGTGCTATGCAAAAGAGGGGGCAAACGTGGTTTTGGCAGACGTCAACCGCGAGGCGCTTGAAGCTTGTGTGGAAGAAATTCGTGCTTATCATGCAAACTTGATCGGCGTGCAGGTGGATGTACGCAATTACGAGCAGGTTTGTGCGGCACGGGACAGTGCGGTGGAGCGCTTTGGTTCGATTGATATTCTGATCAACTGTGCGGGAGGAGCGGAAATGCGCATCTGCAAGGTGAGCGGCGAATTCCACGAAAATCCGATTGAAGTATACGATTTTGGATTGGATCTGAATCTGCGCGGTGTGATCTATTTTGACCACGCGGTGATGGCACAGATGGCAAAGCAAAATCACGGCGTGATCATACATCTGGGGTCCATTACCGGAGAGGAGGGATGCTCCGCGAACATTTCATATGCCGCATCCAAGAGCGCTTTGATGCACGGAGTAACGAAGTCCATTGCCCTGGCAGGCGAAAAGCACAACGTACGTTCGGTTTGCATCGCTCCCGGCCCCGTTTTGACTCGCCCCGGGATGGCAAACATGAAAACCATGCTGGGAAGAGCCGCGGAGCCGCAGGAAATTGTGGATATGATCATGTATGCCGCGTCCGACAAATGCGAATTTCTCAACGGCGTTCACATTTTGATGGACGGCGGCAGAAGCATCATGAGAAATAAAGGATAAGAGGGACACGTCATGCAACACAAACCGACCTTTTTACATCAAAACAAGCCGCTGATTACCTGCATGGTACAAGCGGAGACACCTGCCGTGATGCACCGCTTGATCCGTGACGCCGCGTTTGACGGGTGCGATGCATACGGCTTTCAAATGGAGCGTTTAGGCAAGGAATACCGAACCGAGGAAACGGTACGCGAGCTGTTTGCGGCGATGGGTCGCAAGCCGATCTACGCAACCAATTACCGCATAGCACTCAATCACGGTATGAGCGACGAGGAGCTTGCCGAAAGCGATGTTTGGCTTTGCTCGATGGGGGCGACCTTGATCGACTTCCCTGCAGATCTCTTTTCTCCTGCACCTTACGAAATGACCTACGACGCACAAGCTGTAGAACGGCAGAAGCGACTTGCAGAACAGATTCACGCGCTGGGCGGCGAGGTGCTGATTTCCTCTCACACCCACAAATTTATGAGCGCGGAGGAGGTTTTGGCAATGGCAAGGGAGCATCAGGCACGCGGCGCGGATATCTCAAAAATCGTAGCTGCCGCCAACAGCGAAGAGGAAGAGCTGGAAAATTTACGCATTACCTCGCTGTTGAATAAAGAATTGGATATTCCCTTTTTGTTTCTTTCCTCCGGGAGTCACAACAAGCTGCACCGCACCGTGGGCCCGATGCTGGGTGCGTGTATGTGGCTGACCGTGCAAAAGCACGATGAGCTTGCCACCGGTGTGCAGCCCACGTGCCGCGCCATTCGCGCCATTGCGGATCATTTCGACTATTGAAGCGCGGATTGGAATCGGATTTTGATTTGTTTGTTGCAGACGAGTGCAAAAAAATGATCAGATTGTATAAAAAAAGCCGTTTTTTATGCATTGACAAACAAAATTGGCGGTGTTATAATGAAAAAAATATACACCGAGGAGATGAATTTATGAATCGGATTCCGGAGACGTGTGGGATATCTTCCGCATCGATCGAGCTATTTTTACGGGAATTGAACGCGCACGGCTTTGCCATGCACAGCGTATTGCTTGCGCGCCGCGGCGAAATTGTTTACGAGGGGTATTGGAAGCCTTTTTCTGCCGAATATTTACACCGCATGAACTCGGTAACCAAGAGCTTTGTGGGAATTGCCGTTGGCTTGCTGATTGAGGACGGGCTGCTTTCCCTTGACGACAAGGCGGTTATGTTTTTTCCAGACGACTTGCCCGAGGAGGTTCGCGAGGAGCTGGGCGAGCAAACCGTCCGCGATATGCTCACCATGCGCACCTGCATCACCCCCGGTGCCGAGCATTGGATACGCGACAAAGTACAAAACCGCACAAAGGATTATTTTTTAAAAAAGCCCACGCGCCCTGCGGATACGCTGTTTTTTTATGACACGACCGGAAATTTTCTGCTCACCCGCATCGTTGAGGATTTGACGGGAAAGCCCTTTTTGGAATATTTACGGGAGCGGATCCTCTCCAAGATCGGTTTTTCCGAAAACGCGGTTTGCATCAAGGGAAACGACGGATACTCCTGGGGGGATTCGGGGCTTCTTTGCACCACGCGCGACCTGCTTTTATTTGCGGAATTTCTCCGTTGCGGCGGCAAGTGGAAGGGTGAGCAGTTGATGGATGCAAACTACATCAAAGCCGCGACCGCTCGCCAGACCGCATCGAATGTGCTTGGTTGGGAAACGTACGGTACCTTTGGCTACGGATATCAGATCTGGAAAACCTGGGATGACGGCTTTGCCTTTTTCGGGATGGGAGATCAGGTGATGATCTGTTTGCCTGCGCAGGAGTTGATTTTTGTCTGCACTGCCGACAATCAAGGATGCGCGTTCTCCCGCATGATGATTTTGGATGCGTTTGACCGTCATATCCGTCAAACCGTATCTTCGGTTTCCCTGCCGGAGGCTCCGGAGGCGTTCGATTCTCTCCGGAGTTACACCGAAACGCTTTCCCTGGTCTCTTTGTGCGGAGAAAAGGAGGTCCCCTGTGCTGCGGAAATTGATGGAAAAACCGTCCTTTTGGAGGATAACCCCATGGGGATCCGTTGGTGCCGTTTTCGCTTTGCCGACGGGCAGGGGGTCATGGAATATGAAAATGCGACGGGAAGAAAAGAGCTCCCCTTTGCATTTGAAGAGAATCTGTTCTCGCAGTTTCCCGAGGAAGGCTATCCCGACATGGAAATTTGCGACTTTACCCCCGGCAACTTTTATCCGTGTGCCACCTCTGCCGCATGGCAGGATGCGCGTACACTGGCGATCAAGACCTTTATGATCGGAAAACATCTTGGTGCGCTTTACATCACCGTTGGCTTCCGCGCGGATGGTAAGGTGGGGCTGAGAATGCTGCGCAACACAAATTGTTTCCTGCACACATACAATGGGTATGCAACGGGCAGGATATTGAAAGAATAGAAAACCTGTCATGCGCTGAACAGGGGGTGAGTCAAATGCGAAAAACGCATTTGGTACTCACCCCCGTCGTTTTTGCTTGACGGCTAAACACCGTCATTTCTGCCCTTTTGATGGTTTTTGATCTGTATTTGGATACAAATCGGGCAAAAAACGCAAATTCCGCGCGTCAAAAAAGCCTACCATCGACTTTTTTTCGCAGGGGCTGCGCAAATGACGCAGCCCCTGTTCATTTTCCACAAGATCGATCATCACGAGCAAAGCATATCTTCCTCTTGTTGATATCGTCATTTTCGGTATTCCTCTCATTTCAATTATGAATTCTGCACTTTAAACTGCGTTAAATCCTTTATTACCTCTTCGGCGATATGAGGCATTAGTTCCATTGCTTCCTTACCGGATATCAGCTCGGTTCTTGAAAATATCATAGAAACTACCTTCTCGCCGTTTATCCAAGTATATCCGAAAGATTTGTTTGTATTTTCGCCGCCACATCGGGTTTGTTCATGGAGTAAACGTGAACATTGGTAATGCCGTTGGCAAACAGATCGATGATCTGATCGGTAGCGTATGCGATTCCCGCCTGCTTCATCGCGGCAGGTGACGTTCCGAATTTATCGACCAATGATTTGAAACGCTGAGTCATAAATGAGCCCGAGAGTTTAATGGCTCTCTGTACCTGATTGCCGTTTGTGATTGGCATAATGCCGGGAATGATCGGTACGGAAATCCCTGCTTCACGAATCTTATACATAAAGTTAAAGAACAGATTATTATCGAATATCATCTGTGTCGTGAGAAATTCGCATCCCGCATCAACCTTTTCCTTCAGATACCGTATATCCTCG
>JAFTLZ010000054.1 GCA_017452665.1 Clostridia bacterium | reverse complement strand
GGTAAAGGATACCTCGCAGGGGTTGCCGTACTGCTCGTAATCCAAGGTTGCCTCGATGGCGGCGCGCACCAGCATTTTGATGCGGTAGGGCAACAAAAGCTTTGTTTGGTGATTTTCAAAATAGATCTTCAGTTTCATTTTTCGGTCCATGGTTTTCACTCCTGATGGTTTTTATTTTCCGGAATCGGGGCGGTGCGGCATTTTTTCGGCGCGGAATTTTTGTGCGCCGGCCGACTTGCGCTCACTCTCGCGGCGCGCCTGCTCCCGATCGTATTTTTCGTATGCTTGAATGATTTTTTGCACCAGACGGTGGCGCACGACGTCACGCTCCGAGAAATAGTGGATGCCGATGTCCTCGATTCCCGCCAAGATCTTGACCGCGGCGGCAAGTCCGCTTTTTTGTCCGCGCGGCAGGTCGGTTTGGGTCAGGTCTCCCGTGACTACTGCCTTGGAATTGAAGCCCAGACGCGTGAGAAACATTTTCATCTGTTCGGGGGTGGCGTTTTGAGCCTCGTCGAGGATGATGAAGGAATCGTCCAGCGTGCGGCCGCGCATATACGCCAGCGGTGCGATTTCGATGGTTCCCTTTTCCATCAGCTTTTGGTAGGTCTCTACGCCGAGCATTTCGTAAAGGGCGTCGTACAGCGGGCGCAGGTAGGGATCGATCTTGCTTTGCAGATCTCCCGGCAGAAAGCCCAGCTTTTCGCCTGCCTCGATTGCGGGACGGGTCAGGATGATGCGGTTGACCTGCTTTTCGCGCAGAGCCTTGACTGCCATTGCCACAGCCAAAAAGGTTTTGCCCGTACCGGCAGGACCGACACCCAGTACAATGGTGTTTTTGCGGATGGACTCAATATACTGCTGCTGCCCCACTGTTTTTGCCTTGACGGGCTTGCCGCGCGTAGTGACGCAGATGCAAGCATCACCTAAGGATGCCAGCTCATTCCCCTGTCCCGCCGATACCATATCCAGTGCATACTGCAGAGATTGATCGCTGATCTCCTCGGTTTTACCGGAAAGCTCGTGCAGATAGGACACGCATTGCGCGGCGGCAGACACCAGTTCCTCGTCCTCGCCCTCAATCACGATGGAGTCTCCTGCCTCGGTTTCACGGTTGCGCAGTGTGACCGAAAATTGCTTTTCGATGCGGCGCGCGTGGCAATCGAAATTGCCGAATATTTTTGCAGTTGCCTGCGGGTAGTCCATGCGGATGATCCTGCGGTTCATAAAAATCCTTTCGTTTTCATTCCTGTATTTCAAATTCCACCTGTATGGCGATATCCTCGATGCAGGTGACCTCACATTCGAGGATCACAGAGGTATCGGTCCAAGTGGTACGGACGGTTTTGCTCAACAGCTCGGCGCTCTCCGAGAGTGTGACGAGCAAACGCTCCAGCTCTGCGTAGGCAAGCTCCAGCGCTTCTTCCTCGTTGTAGTGCGCAGACTCCAAGGTATAAGGATACGCGCGCGTAGAGGTCAATGAGATCGGCAAGGCGCGGAGCCCCAAGCTTTCCAGATCCGTCTCTATTTCTATTATATCACAGATGGATGCCTGATTTCCAGTATTTTCGAAAATTTTTAGTGAAAAATCAAAGAAATTCAGTGTGACACATCGGATTTCGGCATCGGAATAGACTTTTTGCTCGTAATCCAGCGGAATTTCCACGCGGTAGGCGTGTGCAGTGCGCGCCAGGACCTGCCCTGCGGCACGGGTATAGCGCAGACCGACGACTTGACTGTCGTACAGCCCGCTGACCAGAAGATCACCTTTTTTGACCGCCTGCCCCACTGTGACCACGCGGTTACCGCGGTAGAGCTCTAAATATTCGATCTGCCCGTCACACGCCGCGACCAGATTGGCGGGCTTGGCAGAGGAGGTATCGGCAGGATCGGTGACGGTTTGGTGCTCGATAACCTGCACCTTTGCAACTGTGCCGTCCAGGTAAATCGAGATCCAGGAGATGCGGTCGGACGCGAGGGTGACGTGCGTGGCAAGCTCCTCGGTGCGCAATGCCGGAATGTAGCTCCCCACACCGAAGCCGCATTCGCGCAATTCGGCGATCACCTCGGAGGAAGTCATGCTCTCGTTGCCCGTAACGCGGACGTCCCAGACGAAGCGCCCGGACAGCACGAACAGAAAAATTGCCAGCGCGGCGCCGAGCCAGATTCCCGCGCGCTTGCGCAACCGCCAGAAAAGTGAGGGAACGCCGAGAAAATCCAGCGTTTCGACCTCCAACGCGCGGCTTTTGCAGAGCTTGAGCAGGTGTCGTGCCGTGTTGGCGGGGCAAAGGAAGGTGACGCTGCCGTCCTCTTGCCAGCGAAAATCCGAATAGGAAAAGCCGTTTTGCAGGCAGAGATCCAGCACCTCGGTGCGGCAGGCCGCATCAACGCGGAGACGGCGGCTCCCCAACAGAAACATGGTCGGGCTCATACCTCCGCCTCCCTTCCGCGGCTTTTTGCATAACAGCAGACGCCGCCGCATACGTCGGTACAAAACCGGATGCTTTCGATACGTCCATCGACGCGGACAGTTCCTGCGGTGAAGGAGGTACAGATCAAATTTTTGCCGTTTAAGCAGATCTGCCGTTTTTGCGTCAGAAGGCAGATCCGCTCGGGGGCGTAGAGCAGGATGCGGCGGCAGGAATAGACGGTGGCGCCTCCCTGCCCGTGCAGGACGACAGTATCGGTGCAAAGGATGGGTTCGCTTGTATAGTGGCGTTCGGATAGCTTTTGACGCCAGGTTGATTTGCGTTCGGAATGATTTTCTGCCATGGTTCCTCCCGGTTGGCAATAGGCGGCATAAAATCACGCCTTGCCGAGTATTTTTGAAAAGAGATTCGAAATCATTTTATGCAAGCGAGGTGCCATACATGACTTTACAGCGAACACATACACGCTCTGTTCTGACGCCGGGGCAGGTCTGCTTTGGATTTTTCAGCATTTTTTGTTTGTTTTTGATTTTGCGCAATTCGGATACGGCAATCGAATACATGAGCCGCGGGCTGCTGCTGTGTGCGAAAACGGTGATTCCGTCGCTCTTTCCGTTTATGGTGCTCTCCGAGCTGATCGTATCAGGGGGCTTTGGGAATGCGGTTCTGCAACGCATCTCGCGCCCGTTGCAAAGGCTGTTTGGGATCTCGGAGGACGGCTGCTGTGCGGTACTGCTGGGGATGGTATGCGGATTCCCCGTGGGAGCAAAGTGCGCGATGCTCTCCTACGACAGCGGACGGATGAGCCGGGCGGAATGCGAGCGGGTTTTATGCTTTGCAAATGCGCCGTCCTCGGCATTTTTGATCAGCGCGGTAGGCGTATCCCTTTGGGGCAACCGCCGCTTTGGTGTGATGCTGTACCTGACGGTGATCCTCTCGGCGCTGATAACGGGCATTGGAATGAATTTGTTTTCCCCGAAACGTCGCAAGGAGGAGCTTGGCACGTCTGTTCCTTTGCCCAAGGAAGCGCCGTTGAGCGGCCCGAAGCTCTTTACCCGTGCAGTGCGCTCCTCGACCGAGAGCATTTTGCTGGTGTGCGCGTACGTGGTGTTTTTTTCGGCGTTTACCGGTACGCTGAATCTGATCCTGAGCCAATGCTCGATCCCTCACACCGTGCACGCCGCGCTCTCCGGAGCCTTTGAGCTGTCGGGCGGAATGAGCCAAGCCGCGGCTCTTGAAAACACCAAGCTTGCCGCCCTGATGTGTGCGGGCATTGCGGGTTGGTCCGGGCTTTCGGTACACTGTCAAGTGCTTTCGGTTTGCGACGGACGGGGGCTATCCTTTCGCCCGTATTTTTTAGCAAAAATAGTGCAGAGTGTACTGTGCGTGCTGATTTTTGCGGGGATTCTGTGCGTATTTCCCGACCTGACCGTTCCGGCGGAATCCTGCGCGGCCTTGGACAGCTGGATGTACCTGATTTGATTTAAGGAGGCACTTATTGCAGGCAAAAATACAAAAAGGTGGCACACCTTGGCACGAAATGTCAGGGTGTGTCACCTTTTTGGGTGGTACAATACGCATGGCACAGAAGCAAGAGGACAAATGTAAGGAGGTGATGTCCTTTGTATGGCTAAAACCAAAGCGACTTTGAATCAGAAGCTGCTCAAAAGGCTTCCGGAGCTTTTGCAACGGTACACCGAGTGGTGCAGACCTCAGTTGGACAAGGATGCGAAAAAGCAGACCGGAACGCTCCCCAATCTTGCGGGCTTTTGCCGATTTCTCGGTTGCGGGATCTCGGAAATGGAGGCTCTGCAAGAAAAGGATCCTTTGCTCTTTGATCGGATCTGCGCAGCCCTTGAGGATGAGCTGATCAACTGCGCGCCCTCTCCTACGATTCTGCACGCGTATTTAAAAAAGCGGTTGGGATACGGGGATGAGAAGGTTGCGGACAAGTCCGGCTCGGACAGCAGAGAAGTGAAGCTGGTGTTTGAGCACGACATTGCGGTGGACGGCGTATGAAGCAAGAAAAGGCACGCGTTTTGCAGATCCGCGGAGTTCCGAACGAGCGGCAAAAGCAGTTTTTTGCCTCCCGCACGCGCTATACGGCATACGGTGGCGCGCGCGGCGGCGGAAAATCCTGGGCGTTGCGCCGAAAGCTGGTGGGACTTTGCTTATGCTATCCCGGAATCCGCTGTCTGCTGGTGCGGCGCTCCTACGCGGAGCTGAAAGCCAACCACGTGTATCCGATTTTGCGGGAATATGCGGGATTGATTTGTTATCGGGAGAGCGAAAAGCAACTCACCTTTCCGAACGGGAGCAGTATTCTGCTGGGCTATTGTGCGAGCAACCGCGACGCTTTGCGCTATCAGGGGCAGGAGTACGACGTGATCGCCATTGACGAGGCTACGCAACTGAGCGAATATCAGTTTTCGATTTTTAAGGCCTGTCTGCGCGGTGTCGGTGACGTACCGAGACGAATGTACCTGACCTGCAATCCGGGCGGCGTGGGGCACGCTTGGGTCAAGCGGCTGTTTGTGGACCGCGACTTCCGTGCAGACGAGATACCGGAGGATTATGAATTTATTCCCGCGCTGGTGTACGACAATCCCGTACTTTTGCAGGCGGACCCCGATTACGTGCGCCAGCTGGAAACACTCCCGCAAAAGCTGAAGGACGCGTGGCTGTACGGAAGATGGGACGTATTTGAAGGACAGTTCTTTCCCGAATTCCAACAGGAGGTGCATATTTGCTCTCCGCTTACGGTTCCGCAAAAGGGACACCGTTTTGTTGCGCTGGACTACGGGTTGGATATGCTGGCGGCATTGCTGATTTGCGTGGATGCGGATGGGAATTTGTTTGTTCAAAACGAGATCTGTCTGCCCGACCTAACATTGCGTCAAGCCGGAGCGACGGTGGCGATGCTTTGCCGTGGGATACACGCGGAGTATGCGGTTGCCTCCCCCGACCTTTGGAACCGTCGGCAGGACAGCGGAAAGAGCGGGTTTGAAGTGATGCAGAGTGTGGACGGGATGCCGCCGATGATTCCTGCGGACAATCGACGGGTTCCCGGCTGGAGAATTCTACGCGAGTACCTGCGGCCGCAGGAAGGCAAGCCTTTTTTGCGGATTTCGAGTGATTGCCCGGTGCTGATCCGTTCGCTCCCTGCTCTGCTTTGCAGCTCCGTACGTCCCGAGGACGCCGCGGGAGAGCCGCACGACGTGACGCACGCGCCGGAAGCCCTGCGCTACGCCGTGATGAGCAGGAACGCGTGGAAAGAATCGGAGGAGCACGTGGATCGGAACTTCCGTTTCCCCAGCTCCAACACATCAAAAATACCGTTTTGAGGCTCGTTGTTTCTTCTGTGCCGACGAAGCTCAAAACAACAAAAAAACAGGAAAGGAGTGAAACTATATGTCAAAAATCAAGCCTTCCCGTGCGGACGCGGCGCTACGTATCGCGGACTTTGCAGGAATCGGTGCGGGCGGCGCTTTGAGCGGAAAAGGGGCGGCGGACTTGTGCAATTTTCGCATCCGTACGGACGGAACGCTTGAGACGCGTGCAGGCTACCGCAGGCTGACCGGATGGGAGAGCGGCTCGGTGCGTGCCTTTTGGGAAGGGACGCTGGAGAACACATCCTATTGCTTTGCGGTGTGCGGTGCAAAAATCTACCGATTGGAGCCCCCAACCTTTGAGGCAGTGGCGGTAGGAAGCCTATTGGACAGCGTGGGAAGTGTGCGATTTGTATGCTACTGCGATGCGCTGTTTTTGCTGGACGGCAATGCGATTCTGACCTATCGGAGCGCTTTGGACACCTTTGAAGCGGTGGTCCCTTACGCACCGCTTTACGGAAGAAATTGGAGCCCGACCGATTTGGGAGAGATCAACGAGCCGTTCAATCTGCTTTCCAACTGCTTGCGGATCCATTATTTGAACATGAACGGTGCGACCGCGTTTTATCTGCCCTATTATGCGCAGCGTGTGGATGCGGTGCGCGTGGACAATGTTCAAACGACGGAATTTACCTTTACGGCGAACAGCAATTACGTGGTCATTCCCTCTGCCGCGAGTGCAACCGAGGTGGAGATTGCCATTTTCGTCAAGGTGGACGAGAACACCCGCTTGCGGATGCTTTGGACGAGGGACGGCTACATTCACGAAGAGGACGGCGAGCAGCATCTACTGCTTTACGGCGGTTTGGAGGACTACCGAATTTATTGCTCTGTCCCGCTTGACGGCGGTTTGCTGAATGCGTGTAAGGTTTTTTATCCCGAAACCGATCCGTTATATTTTCGGGCGGAGGATATTCTGCTTTTGGGAGACAGCGCACATCCTCCGCACACGCTTTGCCCGCATTACGGCGGAATTCTTGCCTTGAGCGACCGTAAGGGCTGGCTGTTACAGCAGGCAGACGGCGTTATGGAGGCGACGGTGGTGTTGAACGGCTTGGGGTGTGCTGTGGCGGGGGCGGCGGTCTCCTGCGGCAAT
>JAFTLZ010000053.1 GCA_017452665.1 Clostridia bacterium | reverse complement strand
CTGACAAAGCGCATTGGCGAGGTGGGTAAAAAGCTGCACACCTCCCGCAGCCGCAACGATCAGGTTGCACTGGATATCCGCTTGTACCTGCGGGATGAAATTGGCGAGATCCGCCGCTTGGTGCGCGACCTGATTGATGCGATCTGCTCGCAGGCAGAAAGAAATCAGGATGCGATTATGCCCGGGTACACGCACCTGCAACGCGCACAGCCCATCACCCTTGACCAGCATTTGCTGGCGTACGCGATGATGCTCCGCCGCGACGACGGCAGACTTTGCGATACGGCGGCGCGGATGAATTATTCTCCCCTCGGTTCCTGCGCTCTGGCGGGAACGACCTATCCCATCGACCGCATGTTCGTGGCGTCCCAGCTCGGCTTTTCCGGCATTACTGAAAACAGCCTGGACGGGGTTTCGGATCGGGATTTTTGCGTGGAGCTGCTCTCTGCCCTTTCCCTGATCATGACGCATCTTTCCCGCTTTGCGGAGGAGATCATCCTTTGGTCCAGCTGGGAATTCCGCTTTGTGGAGCTGGACGACGCTTACACGACGGGCTCCTCCATCATGCCGCAGAAGAAAAATTCGGATATGGCAGAATTGGTACGCGGCAAAACGGGACGCGTTTACGGCGATCTGATCGCTCTGCTGACCGTGCTCAAGGGCTTGCCGCTTGCCTACAACAAGGATATGCAAGAGGACAAGGAAAGCGTATTTGACGCGGTGGACACCGTGAAAAAATGCCTGCGTGTGTTTGCGCCGATGGTTCGCACCATGAAGGTGAAAAAGAACAATATGTACGCCGCCGCGCAAAAGGGCTTTTTGAATGCAACCGACCTGGCGGACTATCTGACCAAGAAGGGGATGCCCTTCCGCACTGCCTACAAGCTGGTGGGCAAGCTGGTTGCCGACTGCATTGCCGACGGTAAGACGCTGGAGACCGTGACGCTTGAGGAATACCGCGCGCTCTCCGAGCTGTTTGAGGCGGACGTTTATCAGGAGATCTCGCTTGAGACCTGCGTTGCAAAGCGAATCTCGGCGGGAAGCACGGGACCGGAGTCGGTTCGGGCGCAAATACGGTCGGTACAGGAGTTTTTGCAAAATGAATAAGATATTTATTGACGGAAGTGCGGGAACCACCGGCTTGCGGATTCGCGAGCGGTTGGAAGCAAGAGACGATATCGAGCTGCTGACGCTTTCGGAGGAGCTGCGCAAGGATGCGGCGGCAAGAAAAGAAATGCTGAACCGCGCGGACGTTGTGTTCCTCTGTTTGCCGGATGACGCGGCAAGAGAAGCGGTTGGCATGATCGACAACCCGAACGTGGTGGTGCTGGACACCTCCACCGCGCACCGCACCCTGGAGGGCTGGTGCTACGGATTCCCGGAGCTTTCCCCCGAGCAGGAGGCACGGGTCAAGGCCTCCAAGCGCATTGCCGTTCCCGGCTGCCATGCCAGCGGCTTGATCGCGCTGATCTACCCTTTGATTCACAATGGGCTTTTGCCGCGGGATGCGCTCCTGACCTGCACGTCGCTGACAGGCTACAGCGGCGGCGGCAAAAAAATGATCGCACAGTACGAGGAGGACGGTCGGGATGCTCTGCTCGGCGCGCCCCGCCAGTACGGTCTGACGCAGCAGCACAAGCATCTGAAGGAGATGCAAGCAATTACGGGGCTTGTGAACGCCCCGGCGTTTTTGCCCATCGTTGCGGATTTTTACAGCGGTATGGAGGTAACAGTTCCCCTGTTCCGCTCTCAGCTTTGCAACGGAGCGGGTGCGGAGGAGATCCGCGCGATTTATCGGCAGGCTTATCACACACCTCTGCTCTCCTACAAAGACGATGCCGACGAGCAAGGCTTTCTTTCGGCGGCGGCGCTTTCGGGCAAGGATTCGATGCAGATCTCGGTGCACGGGAACGACGAGCGGATCCTGCTTTGCGCACGCTACGACAATTTGGGAAAGGGTGCTTCGGGCGCGGCGATTGAATGCTTGAACCTTGTGCTTGGCGCCGACCCCTACCTTGGTCTGGAGCTGTAAGACGGGCTTTGTGCCGAGGTCTTCCCTTTTTACGACTTTATCTTAACCACCTATCGAAAGGATTTTACGGATATGAAACTGATTCCCGGCGGCGTATGCGCCGCACAAGGCTTTTTGGCAAACGGAATTCATTGCGGGATTCGCAAAAACAAAAGCAAGCGTGATCTGGCGCTGATCTTCAGTGAGGTTCCCGCAACGGCTGCCGCAGTTTACACCACCAATCTGGTGAAGGGCGCGCCGCTTGCAGTCACCCGCAGACATCTTTCCGACGGGCGTGCGCAGGCGATCATCTGCAACAGCGGAAACGCAAACACCTGCAACGCAAACGGCATTGAAATTGCCGAGCAAATGAGCGCACTGCTGGCAAAAGAAATGAACATTGATGCGGAAAACGTAGTGGTGGCATCGACCGGTGTGATCGGTCAGCCGCTGAACCTGGAGCCGATTGCAAACGGGATCCCCGCCTTGGTGCAGGGGCTTGGCAACAACCGGAGTGCGGAAGCCGCAGAAGGCATTATGACCACCGACACAAAGCTCAAGGAGGTTGCCGTCAGCTTTGAGATCGGCGGTGTGACCTGCCGTTTGGGCGGCATTGCCAAGGGTTCGGGAATGATTCATCCCAACATGGCGACCATGCTGGTGTTTATCACCACCGACTGTGCCATTTCCTCCGAAATGCTGCAAAAGGCGCTTTCCAGTGATATTCGGAATACGTTTAACATGGTCAGCGTGGACGGCGACACCTCGACGAATGACATGGTGACCGTGCTTGCAAACGGCATGGCAAAGAACCCGTGCATCTCCGAAGAGGGGGACGGATTTGCGACCTTTATGAAAGCGTTGAACACCGTGACCGTTGCGCTGTGCCGCATGATTGCCGGTGACGGCGAGGGTGCGACCAAGCTTTTGGAATGCAAGGTGGACGGTGCGAAGGACGAGGCAACTGCCAAGACCGTGGCAAAGTCGATCATCTGCTCCTCTTTGACCAAGGCAGCGATGTTTGGTGCGGACGCGAACTGGGGCCGTGTGTTTTGTGCGATCGGCTACAGCGGGGCTGACGTGGACGTGAACCGGGTGGACGTACGCTTCCGCTCGGCAAAAGGTGAGATTTTGGTTTGCAAGGATGGCGCCGGGGTGGATTTTTCGGAAGAGCTGGCAAAGCAGATCCTTTTGGAGGGCGAGATCGAGATTCTGGTATCGCTCAACAGCGGCGACGCTTGCGCCACTGCGTGGGGCTGTGATCTGACCTACGATTACGTGAAGATCAACGGCGACTATCGCACATAATTTTTGTCTTTTTCCATTTCCCTGCTTTTGAATCTATCATCAGAAAGAGGAATTTATCATGCACATTTCCAATGCGGATCGCGCGCGGATTTTGGTCCACGCGCTTCCCTATATTCAAAAATACACCGGCAAAATCATTGTGGTCAAGTACGGCGGCAACGCCATGACCAATGAAAAGCTAAAAAACTCTGTGATGCGCGACCTGATTTTGCTCTCGCTTGTGGGCGTGAAGGTCGTTTTGGTACACGGCGGCGGTCCCGAAATTACCGAAATGCTGGCAAAGGTTGGCAAGGAGACGGTTTTTGTGGACGGCTTGCGCGTGACCGATAAGGAGACCGTTGAGATTGCACAGATGGTTCTTTCCGGCAAGATCAACAAGAGCTTGGTCAACCTCATTCACAACATGGGCGGCAAGGCGCTGGGACTTTCCGGCGTGGACGGTCACATGATCGAAGCGCGCATGAAGGACGAACGTCTCGGCTTTGTGGGCAGCATTACGAACGTGAATGTACAGCCGATTCTGGACGTGATCGACAAGGGCTACATCCCCGTGATCTCCACCATCGGATGCGACAACGAAGGCAATATTTACAACATCAACGCCGACACTGCTGCGGCAAAAATTGCGGGAGAGCTGCACGCGGAGTCCTTGATCTCCATGACCGATATCAGCGGGATTCTGCGGGACAAGGACGATCCCACCACGCTGATTCCGCGCATTACCGTAGAGGAAGCGCCGAAGCTGATTGAGGACGGCATCATCAGCGGCGGGATGCTCCCCAAGGTGGAGTGCTGCATCAATGCCATCAACTGGGGCGTGCACAAGGTCTTTATCATTGACGGCAGGGTGAGCCACTCGATTCTGATTGAAACCTTGACTGACGAGGGCATTGGCACGATGTTCCTGCGGGAAAACGAATCCACAGAAGGATAATACTATGAATATTTTTGAAACCGACAAAACCTACGTTGCCTCGACCTATGCGCGTTTTCCGATACAGATCGTTTCGGGCAAGGGTGCCTTGGTGTACGATGAGGCAGGGAAAGAATATATTGATCTTGGCACGGGCATTGCCGTGAACACCTTTGGTGTTTCGGACAACGAATGGGTCGCCGCTGTGACCGAGCAGCTACACAAGATTCAGCACACCTCCAATTTGTATTACGCCGAGCCTTGTGCAAAGCTTGCTGAGCAGCTTTGTTTGCGCACGGGCTTGAAGAAAGTATTCTTCTCCAACTCCGGTGCCGAGGCAAACGAATGTGCCATCAAAGCGGCACGTAAATACGCCGCGGAGCACAAGGGTGAGGGTGCGCACACCATTCTCACGCTTTGCAACAGCTTTCACGGCAGAACCATTACCACGCTTTCGGCAACGGGGCAGGATGTGTTCCACCGGCTGTTTCAGCCGATGACGCCCGGATTTGTGCACGCGCCTGCGAACGATCTGGATGCGGTCCGTAAGATTGCAGACGAGACCGAGCTTGCCGCCATTATGTTTGAAATTGTACAGGGTGAGGGCGGTGTGAATCCGCTGACCCGTGAATTTGTATCGGGGCTGGCGGAGCTTGCCAAGGAAAAGGATATTTTGCTGATTGCAGACGAGGTGCAATGCGGAAACGGCCGCACGGGAATGCTGTACGGCTACATGAATTACGGCATTGTCCCCGATGTTGTGACCACCGCCAAGGGCATTGGCGGCGGCCTGCCGATTGGCGTGACCATGCTTGGCGAGCGTGTGGAAAACATTTTTGCGCCCGGTGACAACGGCTCCACCTTTGGCGGAAATCCGGTTGCCTGCGCGGGTGCGCTGAACATTCTCTCCCGCTTGGACGATGCACTTTTGAGCGGTGTGAAGGAACGCTCCGAAATGATCTTCTCTGCGCTGAACGGCGCTCCCGGAATTCTCAGTGTGACGGGAATGGGATTGATGATCGGGGTGGAGACCGAAAAGCCTGCAGCAGACGTGATTACCGCTTGCCGCGACGCGGGCGTGTTGGTTCTGAAGGCGAAAAACAAGATCCGCCTCTTGCCGCCGCTTAACATTCCCAAGGATCAGCTGGCACGCGCATTGGAGATCATCCGTGCGGCGTGTGCCTGATAAATCCTCTCCATTTTTTGATTACCGTGAAAGGAACCACGCTATGAATTTGAAAGGCAGAAGCTTTTTGAAGCTGTTGGACTATACTCCCGAAGAGATTGCCGCGCTGTTGGAGCTTGCGGCAGAATTGAAAGCAAAGAAAAAAGCGGGGATCCCGCATCGCCGGCACGAGGGCAAAAACATTGCTCTGATTTTTGAAAAGACCAGCACGCGCACACGCTGTGCGTTTGAGGTTGCCGCGCACGATTTGGGCATGGGCGTGACCTATTTGGATCCGACCGGCTCGCAAATCGGAAAAAAAGAAAGCATTGCCGACACTGCGCGGGTGCTTGGCAGAATGTACGACGGCATTGAATACCGCGGCTTTTCGCAAACCATTGTGGAGGAGCTTGCAAAATACGCGGGAGTGCCCGTTTGGAACGGGTTGACCGATGAATTTCACCCCACGCAGATCTTAGCCGACTTTTTGACCGTGCAGGAGCATTTTGGCAAGCTGAAGGGCATCAAGTTTGTTTACATGGGAGATGCGCGCTTTAACATGGGCAACTCCCTGATGGTTGGATGCGCGAAAATGGGCTTGCATTTTGTTGCCTGCGCACCAAAAAAGTACTTCCCCGATGCGGCTCTGGTTGCACAGTGTGAAGCGATTGCCAAGGAAACGGGCGCAACGCTGACCTTTGAGGAGGATCCTGCGGTTGCCGTAAAGAATGCTGATGTGATCTATACCGACGTTTGGGTTTCGATGGGAGAACCGGTGGAGGTCTGGGAGGAGCGGATCCGCGAGCTTTCCCCTTACCAAGTCAACTCTGCGCTGATGGAAGCCGCCGGAAAGAAGGCGGTCTTTATGCACTGCCTGCCCGCTTACCACGACCTGAAAACCGCGATTGGCAAGGAGATGGGAGAAAACTTCCATCGCGACGCCATGGAAGTGACCGACGAGGTGTTTGAATCTGCGCGTTCCATCGTCTTTGACGAAGCCGAAAACCGTATGCACACCATCAAAGCTGTGATGGCGGCAACGCTTTGACGCAAATTGAAAACAAAAAACGAAGGGGCTGAGTCAAGTTGATTTTTTTGACTTCAGCCATAGTAAAAGCGAACAAAAAACCAAGATCAATCAATCAATTGATTTGACCCTGGTTTTTTGTTATTTTTAAACAAGCTGTTCATAGTTTGTTAATGCTATGAATCAGCCCCTTCTATGTTTTATATTTTTCTCTTTTTTTAACGTAAGGACTGCTTGATAACATCGTTTACGTACGCGCGGATGGCAAGCATGGTTGCGGAATCGTGCGCGCAACGGTCGAAGCGGATCTCACCGCCGAACAGCTTTTCCATTCCGGCGACCAACTCCTCTTTCCCGCAGACTGTTTCTGCCAGCTTCATTGCGCGCAGATCCTGCAGAGCCTCATGGAAAGAGACGATGCGGATGGATTCCAGCGCGGTTCCGTTCTGTGCGGGATAAACCGAATGGGTATCTCCTGCCGCCACCCAGTAATTGCCGCTGAGATCGGTGTACGGATTGATCGCGTCGATCGACCAGCGATTGTTGAAATGGTTGAAGCCCCAATGCAAAAAGCCTGCGATGTCGTATTTGTACATCTGCATTCCGATGCAACGCGTGCGCCACAGCGGCATAGCGACGAAGCGGTTGGAAACGTCCTTGAACTGACTGCAGCAGTAATAGGTCCAAAGTCCGGGCACCTTTGCCTCGATAAACGGCTCGATGTGGTTGTTGGCGGGAATGGGCGTTTGAACGAGTTCTTGACTCCAATACTCAAAGTTGGAGAGTGCGTCCATGATGACGTAATCCTTGAGCAGATCGGCAACCACGTTCTTTGCGGCGCGGTAGGAATCCAGCTGTTCGGCATTTGGCTCGTCGGAGACGTGGAAGAAGCAACGCTTGTCGTCTCCCCTTGCCTTCATGTGCTCCAAAAATGCGGGAATAAACGCGTGCAGATACGCAGTGTATTCCTCGCCTGCGGCGTCGGTCTCCCAGCCGAATATCTTTTTGTATTCGCCGTTGACGGTTGCCATGATCTTCGGTGCGTGCTCGGCGCCCCACTGCGTAAAGAAATGCGCGATCTCAAAATATTTAACGCCGATGCGGTTGCACATTTCGATCCAGCGATCCAGCTTTTCAAAGCCGAAGCTGTAAACGCCGTTCTCCAGTGTAACATCCACCAGCTGGGTGGTACGGCGCTCACCGTTGATTTCGGTATCCAGCGGAGGGGTATGGATGGGGGTCAGCAACAGATTGATGCCGTTGCGTACGGCGACCTTGGCGTAATTTTCTACGATCTCCCAGTGCTTTTCAGACCAAGGCTCACAGTTGTAATAATTTGCAAGCGTATCGCAATGGAACCACTGGGTAAAGATCAGCTCCTGCGGGGGAAGGTCGGCGTCGATGACCTCCAGCTCCAGCACCTCGCGTGCGGAAACATTGCCGTTTGCCTCTTTCAGCAGAAAGGTGACCTCGTATGTACCTGCGGCGAGGCGATCCTGCGGGTCAAATTCGATCCATACACTGAGCAGATTGCCGCGCACAACCTGCACATCACCGTGATATTGCAGGGGCTGCAGGACGTCGGGATAAATACCGGGTGCGGTGCGCAGATAGTTATCGTCCGGCACAAAACCGGGGGTGGGCATCAGGACGGGAACCTGCTCGACGGTGCGCGCGGTTGTATATGCCGCCGCCTCCCCCTCGATGCACAGCTTACGAAGTGTGCTGAAGTTATTTTCATCCGCAGTTGCGGTATATAACAGCTGAACGGAAAGCCGTTCATTTTTGAGCATGGAGATTTTTTTCAGCGCCTCGAATTTTTCGATCGGCTCGTCGACAAAGCACTTTTCCAGTGAAGATACCACTTTTGTACAGATCATGTTACCGTAATCCTTTCTATTCTAAAATATCAATTGGGGGTGAAAGCTTCTACGTTTGGGTTTAGCCCATTATATCATAAAAAGTGCGGTCTTTCAAGGTGCTTTTCGCTCCAAAATATTCGTTTTTGGAGATTTTTTTGAAAATGGCGTAGACAAATGAACGTTTCTATGGTACAATAAATACGAAAGACGGAAGCGGGCATCCCACTTGATGCCACAAAAAAGGAGATTTTTATGAAAATTGCATTGATTGCGCACGACAAAAAGAAGGACGACATGATTGCCTTGGCCATTAAATACCGCGACGTGCTTGCGCCTCACGACCTCTACGCCACCGGCACCACCGGCACGCTGGTAATGGGAGAGACGGGCTTGAAGATTACGCGCATGAAAAGCGGACCGCTTGGCGGCGACCAGCAGATTGGCTCGATGATTGCCGACGGAGCGCTGGATTTGGTGATCTTTTTGCGTGATCCCTTGACCGCACAGCCTCACGAGCCGGACGTTTCGGCTCTTCTGCGCTTGTGTGACGTGCAAAACATCCCGCTTGCGACCAATGTCAAAAGCGCCGAAATTATGCTTGATCGCCTCTCTGCGGGGATTTGAAGAAAAAGGGGCGCGGGGTACGGTTTTTGTGGGAAAACTTTTGAAAAAGGATGCGATTATTGGGGAAACTTTTGAAAAAGTTTCCCCAAACCCCTTCAAAACTTTTAACGCATAAATAAAAACGGACGAGGTAGGGATGTTTCTGCCTCGTTCGTTTATTCAGGCTCCAAATTCGTTTCCGAGCGCACACCAAGAGCAATCGCTCCCGCGAGCGGTCAGGGCGCATGGGTGCATAGCATCCCATGCTTACACCACTGCCCACTCCACAGGATATGCCCTCTCACCGCTCCGCGGAGCTCCCCCCAGGGGAGAGCCTTGGATAGGGTTGTGTTGCAAAAACAATCCCTCCTGCTCGCTTTGCGAGCCAATTTGCTTGCAAATTTTCCCCCATTTACACAAGGGAGGCTTGGATAGAATTACAAGATTCTTTTGTAGATCCCGCTTCGGCTTACGCCTCGCGCTTTTGCGGCATGCCGCAAAAGTTCGACCGGCGAGCCTATTCAGCGACGCCCCCCCGTGTCATCTTGAGCGAACGCAGTGAGTCGAACTGCGCAGCAGTGCGAGGCGTAGCCGAGAAAGATCTCGGTGGGGCGGGTTGCGTTTATTCCTTTATAGATCCCGATGCTTCGCATCGCCCTCCCTTAGGTCGGGTTCGACTGGCGAGCTTGCGAGCCTTCTCAGAGATGACACATGGAATTGCTTTATTGTGGAGCGGGCGGTGGTGTAAGCATGGGTGCTACAACTATCTTTGTGGAGCATTCAGGGTTAGTGGCCCCTGAATGCTTGCGGGATCGATTGTTCCGGCTGTGCGCTTGGAAAGGAATTTGGCGAGAGAACGAAAAAGCGAGGCAGGAAATTTCCTACCTCGTCAATTTTTTATTTCTGCGTTAAAAGTTTTGAAAGGGTGTGGGAAAACTTTTTCAAAAGTTTTCCCACAAAACCGCGCCCCTGAACCGCGTCCTCTAAACGCGTCTTATACGTATTTTACGGTCAAGGAACCGAGGTTGTTTTCGGCACAGACGGTCAGCAGAGAGGCGTCGCTGTAGGGCGTGGCATCGTTGCGCGGAGCGTTGACAGCGCCAAGGTTGTTCTCGATTTCGGTGTGCACCTGCCATGCCACGGGAACGCAGATCACCATGGCGCCAAGATTGTTCTCCACAAAGAGCTTACCGTTGCCACTGTAGTGCTCCACGTTTTCAAAATACACGGTGCAGGAGCCAAGATTGTTCTCCACGCAGTTTGGCGTCATCGTGGCGCAGTTTACGTAAACCGTGGAGCTGCTCAGACTCCCGCCGGCGTAGGTCTTGTGCTGCTTGTTGCCGTTAAATTTGGTTTGCACACGGGCTACGTAATGTTTTTTGCGCGAGGAGCACAGGATTCCAACACCGATTTGAACCAGAAGTGCCACCAGCAACAGCAACCAGTTGTTGATCAGATTGTGGTTGGCGGCTCCGCAAAGGATGGCGATGTTGGACTCGAACAGCATGAACAAAAACGCCAGCGGAAAGATGATCTGGTCAAACTTCCCTTTCACCAAACGTGTGATGATAAAGCAGACCAGCAGCAGCCCCAGCAGGAGCGCAAGGATGGAAATGTCGCCGACAACGCTTGCCAGCGGCGAGAGAACACCGGCAACGTCCAAAACGATCAGAACGGCGGCAAGAATAAAGCCGATTCCCCAAACCAACTTCCAAGTTTTCATTTTTGAAACCTCATTTCGTTAATTTTGTATTGCAAAAGCTTAAAATAGGATCTGGAAAAGTACACTTTTTTCTCACATTCGTAAAAGGTCAGCTCCCCATTCCCGACCGGAGAACGCCGCACCGAGGCAACGTGATTGATGTTGACAATGGCGGATTTGGAAACGCGCACGAACTGTGAGGGCAACAGATTTTCCAGCTCAAACAGCTTGTGCGGCGCCGTGTACATTTGATTGGCGGTGTGCGCGTAGACTCTCCCATTACAGCTATCAAAAAAGAGGATGCTGGTTTTGCGCACGAAATACTCGGTTCCGCCAACGGTCAGCGCCATCTCGTTATCGCCGCGCAGCAAAAGCTCGATTTCGGATTCGAGTGTGCGAATCTTTTCGGTACGCTCACGACATCTGATCACGATCTCCTCTGTATCGCAAAGCTCGGTTCGAATCTTCACGGGCAGTCTCCTTTCTCCGAATGAAACGAAAAGGCAGGTGTTTTCCTTTTCCGATGATCCTATTATAGCATTTCTTCGCAATTTTGTAAAGAGGTTTTGGCTTACAGGTTGATTTTTTACCCTAAGTGGTCGTTGCCACGTTTTTTGACAGTTATTTGATCAAAACTCCTTCCCCGTGCAAAAAAGATCGAAAAATCACCTTGACAAGCCCACGGAAATATGATATTCTATTATTGTATAAAAATTATTCACAAAATTAAAAAAACGAGAGGTGCTTATGAAAATCAAAACCGTTCGGGCAAGCTATGACCAAGTGGTTGGTCTGCCCAAGCCTTTGCACAAAAAGCCAAAGCGCCCAAATTTGTTCTTTCGCACGTTGATCCGCATTCTGGCAACCAAGGATCTGATCCCCGCACACTTCACCCTGCGCAAAGAGGATCTGCAGGGCGCTGACCGTGAGCCTTGCCTGATTTTGATGAACCACTCCTGCTTTTTGGATCTGGAGATCGCCTCCCGTATATTTTATCCGAAGCCCTACGGTATTGTAACGACCTCCGACGGCTTTGTAGGCAAAAACTGGCTGATGCGGCAGATTGGTTGTATCCCCACGCAAAAATTTGTCAGCGATCTGGGGTTGATCCGCGATATGGAATATATGCTCAAAAAGAAGCGCACCAGTGTGCTGATGTATCCCGAGGCAAGCTACAGCTTTGACGGCTGTGCCACGCCTTTGCCGCGGAAAATGGGCGGGCTGTTGAAGCTGCTGAAGGTTCCCGTATTGCACGTACATACCGACGGGGCTTTTTTGCGCACCCCGTTGTACAACGGTTTGCGCAAGCGCAAAATCCGGGTCAGTGCTACGCTGCGCTGTTTGCTGACGCCGGAACAGATCCGTGAAAAATCGGTGGAGGAGCTGGATCGGATTTTGGATGAAGCGTTTGGGTTCGATCATTTTAAATGGCAGTTGGAAAACAAGATCCCCATCACCGAGCCGGACCGTGCCGCAGGTCTGGAGCGCGTACTCTACAAATGCCCGCATTGCTTAGCGGAAGGCAGGACCGAAGGCGTTGGCGCCGAGCTGATCTGCCACGCCTGCGGAAAGCGTTATCGGTTAGGGGAGCTGGGGCAAATGGAGGCAACCGATGGGACGGTCGAAATTGCACACATTCCGGATTGGTTCCGCTGGGAGCGGGAATGTGTGAAGCAAGAGCTGATTGACGGGCGTTATCTGCTGGATACCGACGTGGAGATTGGCATGATGGTGGATCGCAAAGCGATCTACATGGTTGGTTCCGGGCACTTGACGCATGACAGCAACGGATTTTTGCTGACGGGCTGTGACGGAAAGCTGAATTACGCGCAAAAACCGCTTGCCTCCTACAGCCTGTATTCCGATTATTTTTGGTACGAGATCGGGGATATGATCTGCATTGGAAATCAGGATTGTCTCTACTACTGTTTTCCCAAGCAACGCGGCGTTGTTGCCAAAACGCGTCTTGCCGCAGAGGAGCTGTTCAAGCTTTCGATGGCATCCGTGCGCGGAAAAAGCACTGTTTGAGTATAGAAAACCGCCGCAAAGCGTGTTGCTTTAGCGGCGGTTGGTTAAGTTGCCATTATTCCTCGCTATACACCACGGTGAGATCGGGGTGGAGCTGAAGAACGGATGCGGGAATTTCGGGCGTGATCGGGCCGTAAAAGGCGCGGTGGATGATCTCCTTTTTCGCTTTTCCGTTGGCGATCAGCACGATCTTTTTTGCCTGCATGATCGAGATGATTCCCATGGTTACGGCGCGGCGCGGAACCTCATCCTCGCTGTCAAAAAAGCGTGCGTTGGCGCGGATCGTAGATTCGTGCAGATCAACCACGTGAGTGTTCTTTACGAAAATATTGGAGGGCTCGTTGAAGCCGATGTGCCCGTCAAGTCCAATGCCCAGCAGCTGCAGATCAATGCCGCCGAGACGCTCGATGCGCGCGTCGTAATCGGCACATTCCTTTTCCATATTCTCGGCACAGCCGTTGGGAACGTAGGTGTTTTCGCGGCGGATGTTGATGTGGTCGAAGAAATTGGTTTGCATGAAGTAACGGTAGCTTTGCGGATTGGTTTCGGGGAGTCCCACGTACTCGTCAAGGTTGATGGACGTTACACCCGAAAAGTCGATATCGCCCTTGTTGTACCAATCGATCAGCTGACGGTAGATTCCCAACGGCGAGGATCCGGTGGCAAGCCCCAGCACGCTTTGCGGCTTCATGATCACCTGCGCGGAAATGATATTTGCCGCCTGCCGGCTCAGCTTTTCGTAAGTGGGAACAGTGATAAATTTCATAGCATTTTTTTCCTTTCTCTCTATATGCATCTCATTCTTTTTTTCGGTCACGCGGAAGGTTCCGGGAGACGCCCCCATCACACGGCGAAACACCGTGCTGAAATAGTTTTGGTCGTAATACCCCAGCATGGCGGCAACCTCACCTACGCGCATTCCCGCCTGCAAGCGCTCGGCGGCGTAGCGCATCTTCATCTCGGTAAAATAACGCGAAACGCCCATACCTGCATAGCGCGTAAAGATTTTTTTCAATGCCGACAAGCTGATGTTGCAAAGTGCCGCGATCTCCTGTGCGCTCAAGGGCTCCTTTAAGTGCGCGTGCAGGACATTGACGATCTCGGCGTAGCGCAACGCCGATGGCAAGGAGGGCCGAACCACTGCCTCCCCCTCGGTGCGTGTCATGCGCAGCATCCACAGCTCCAGGCGAACGCGGGTTTCGTTGAGCAAATTACGGTCGTTGGCGGCAAGTCCCTGCGCCGCGGCGTCGCAGATTTGCATCAGCTCCCCGCACTCCTCCTCGGTCGGCTGTAAAACCCTGACGCCGTACGACGGCACTGCCGCCGCAAAGAAGGATAGATTCCGCACCCGCGGCGCGCTCTCGAACTCCGACCAATGCCGATGGAATTCGTCGGGCTGATGCAGAAGCACCTGCCCTTTTCCAAGCGTATAGACCTCGTCCCCGGCGGTCACTCCAACTGTACCGTCTACAACGTACACAAGCTCATAAAAGGGGTGTCTCTCCCCGCTGTATTCATAATATTTTTCAAACACTTGCTCGATCGATCGGTGAAAGGCAAGCACGTCCGGACAGCGTGCGATTCCGCAATCGGTCAAAACACTTTCCGGCTGATCCTGAATAATAAGAGCTGTTTTCAAAGGATTTATGTCCATTTCCATATATCTATTTGGTTTTGGATATATTATAATTATAATAGCACAAGTCTTTGGAAAAATCAAGAGTTTTCTCTTATTTTATAGATATTTACGCGAAAATTATAGAAAAGGATGGAATCTAATATGGAAAATATGAGAGAAATTTTAAAACACTTTGGAATAGAAAGTGACGCCGAGCGACATGGGAACGGTCACATCAACCACACCTATCTGGTAAACAGCAAGCCGCGCGTCATTTTGCAGCGCATCAACACGAACGTATTCAAAAATCCTGATGCCGTGATGGACAACATTATGGCAGTTACCTCCTATCTGCGTGAGCAGATTGCAAAAAACGGCGGCGACCCGACCAGAGAAACGCTCACCTTTTTGCGCACGACCGACGGAGATTCCTATTACAAGACGCCGGAGGGAGATTGCTACCGTGCGTATTATTTTGTAGAGGACTCGATCTCCCTGGAAACGGCAGAAACGCTTTCGGATTTTGCGGAATCTGCGCGCGGCTTTGCAAAATTCCAAAGAATGCTTGCAAGCTTCCCCGCTGACCGCTTGCATGAGACGATTGAAAAATTCCACGACACCACCGACCGCTTCCGTCAGCTGGAGGAAGCCATTTCCGCTGACAAGGCAGGGCGCGCCGCATCGGTTCGGGAAGAGATCGACTTTGCGCTGGCGCACAAAAAGTATGCGTCGATCATCACCGACGCGATTGCTGCCGGAACGGTTCCGCTCCGCGTGACTCACAACGACACCAAGCTCAACAACGTCCTTTTGGACGGAGCGACCAAAAAGGCGCTTTGCGTGATCGATCTGGACACGGTGATGCCCGGCTCTATGCTTTACGACTACGGCGATTCGCTCCGATTCGGTGCATCAACCGGCACGGAGGATGAACCCGACCTTTCCAAGATTCACTTTGATCTGGCAAAATTTGAGGCTTACACCGGCGCATACTTAGAGGAGCTGGGAGACAGCATCACCGCCAAGGAGCGCGAGCTGATGCCGCTGTCGGCGCTGATCATCACGCTTGAGATCGGCATCCGATTCCTTGCCGACCACCTCAACGGCGACGTTTACTTCCAAATCCACCGCGAAAACCACAACCTTGACCGTTGCCGCACGCAGTTCAAGCTTGTTTCCGAGATCGAAACGCTCCTGCCGCAAATGGCTGATATTGTTGCAAAATACTGATACAATTATAAATGTAAAGAGGCAGGAGAACGGGTGTCTTCCATAAAGCAGGTTTACCTGCCGCAAAGCAAAAGGAGTACGAGCATTTTTGTTCGTACTCCTTTTCACACTCTTTGCCCTGCAAGGTATCGTGTGTTATACCTTATAGGTGTACTGTCGGACAGAAACACATAAGTGAAATGGGGGTGAGTCAAATGCGAAAAGTCGCATTTGGTACTCACCCCCAT
>JAFTLZ010000052.1 GCA_017452665.1 Clostridia bacterium | reverse complement strand
GAGCGTCACGCATATGAAAACTCTTGCAATCTCTTCAAAAAGGAGGTAAAGTAAGATGGCAAAGGCAAATATGAGTTTGACAAGAAACGCAATGCCCGTGCAGGATGCAAAGGTACGTGCGCATAACTTTGACGAGGTTGCGCTGGGTTACACCGAGGAGCAGGCGATCGACGAAGCCAACAGATGTCTGAACTGTAAGACCATGCCCTGCGTTGAGGGCTGCCCGGTCAAGATCCATATTCCTGCGTTTATTGCTAAGATCAAGGAAGGCGACTTTGAGGGCGCATATCAGATCATTACAAAATCGTCCTCTCTTCCCGCAGTATGCGGCAGAGTTTGTCCGCAGGAAACGCAATGCGAATCCAAGTGTGTCAGAGGAATCAAGGGAGAGTCCGTTGGCATCGGTCGCCTTGAGCGTTTCGTTGCCGATTGGCACAACACCTTCTGTCAGGAAGAACCCGTAAAACCCACAAGCAACGGACACAGAGTTGCCATCGTTGGTTCCGGTCCTTCCGGACTTACCTGCGCGGGAGACCTTGCCAAGTGCGGCTACGACGTCACCGTTTACGAGGCACTTCACACCGCAGGCGGCGTGCTGGTGTATGGCATTCCCGAGTTTCGTCTTCCCAAGAAGATTGTGGCAAAGGAAGTCGATACCCTGAAAAAGCTCGGCGTTAAGATCGAAACCAACGTCGTCATCGGCAAGACGCTGACCATTGACGAGCTGTTTGACATGGGTTACGAGGCAGTATTCGTCGGCTCCGGCGCAGGTCTGCCCAACTTTATGGGCATTCCCGGCGAGGCGCTCAACGGCGTTTATTCCGCAAACGAATTTTTAACGCGAAGCAATCTGATGAAATCCTATCTCGACGATCCCGAAACGCCCGTTATGAAGGGCGGTAAGGTTGCGGTCGTCGGCGGCGGTAACGTGGCTATGGATGCCGCAAGAACCGCACTCCGACTGGGTGCGGAGAAGGTCTATATCGTCTATCGCCGTTCTATGGAGGAGCTTCCCGCACGCCGTGAGGAGGTCGAACACGCAGAGGAGGAGGGGATAGAATTCCGTCTGCTCTGCAATCCCACCGAAATTCTCGGATATACGAATTCCGAGAATGCAAGAGATCCCAAAAACGGCTTTGTTACGGGTATGACCTGCGTTAAGATGGAGCTTGGCGAGCCTGATGAGCGCGGCAGACGCCGTCCCGTGGTGATCCCGAATAGTGAATTCACCATTGACGTTGATACCGTCATTATGTCGATCGGTACGTCTCCCAATCCTCTGATCAAATCCACCACGGAAGGTCTTGAGGTCAACCGTTGGGGCGGAATCGTTGTTAACGAGGACGGTCTGACATCGAGAAATGCAGTATATGCAGGCGGTGATGCGGTCACGGGCGCGGCGACGGTAATTTCCGCTATGGGCGCGGGTAAGGTCGCGGCAAAGGCGATCGACGAGGCGCTGGGCAAAAAAAATTAAACATACGCAGCCGTCAGTGATCAGACGGCAGCAAAGGGGAAGGTCGCATGGCGCGACCTTCCTTTTTGTATCCGTTATGCTTTAATCCGATAACAGACTGCCAATGAAAGACACGCGCGATTTGACAATTTGATATTGACAGCGGCAAAAAAACGGGGTATAATATAAAATGAACAGGTTCATAAACTAAACGATGAACCACGGTCATACAAAGGAGGGCAGGGAGTGCCAAAGATTATTGAAAACGTGCGAGAGCAGCTGTTGGCGGAGGCCAGAAAACAGATCCTTGAGCGCGGATATGCCAATACCACGGTTCGCTCGGTGGCGGGTGCGTGCAGGCTTGGCGTAGGTACGGTATATAACTATTTCCCATCCAAGGAAATGCTGGTCGCAACCTTTGTTTATGATGATTGGAAGCGCTACCTCGCCGATATGCAACGGTTGCCTACGGACGATCCGTATGTACTTTTGCGTGGGATCTATCAGGCGCTGTCGCACTTTGCCGAGGACAATCAGGCGCTGTTCTCGGATGACGTCGCTGCCAGGATGGCAGCCGTCGGCTCCGCTGATCGACACAAGCTGCTGCGTGGGCAGATCGCCGGCTTTGTTCTTCCTGTCTGTGAAGGACAGTTTTGCGCGGAATTTATTGCCGAGGCGCTGATCGGCTGGTCAATGGAGCCGGTTGATTTTGAAGCCGTATACCCAATGCTTGAAAAAATTATAAAAAAATAATACCAATAACCAAAGGAGAACTTGAACATGAGCAGCTTTGAAAACCTTCGCATCGTGGATAACTTCTACCAGACGTCGCTGTTTTTCCCGATGCCCACCGTCATCATCTCGACGCTTTGCGAGGATGGCTCCACCAATCTCGGCCCCTATTCGCTGGTTCAGCCCTACTACGTAGCCGGCAAGGATTATTACGCCATGTTGCTGTGCTGCCGTAACTCCTCTAACACCGCACAGAACATTCTGCGCAACGGCAAATGCACGCTGAACTTCATCGACGACAAGCCCGCGACCTTCAAGGAGGCGGTCAAGCTGTCGTGGCCCGGCGACAAGCCCGAGGAAAAAATGCCCAAGTGCAATTTCCGCCTGGAGAAGAGCATGATCGAGGAGGAAACGGGCGAGGTAAGACCGATGGTGCTGACCGATGCGATCGAGGCGATCGAATGTACCTGGATGCGCGAGTTGGACGGTGCAGACCGCGATGCAGCGGGCGAGCTGAATGGCTATGAGGGTCCGTACCACGATTTTAACGGCATCACCTCCAAATTCGGCGCGCACTTTATCCTTCGCGTTGACAAGATCCTGATGAAGAAGAAGTACAGCGATGCCATCATCAACGGTGTCAGAGCCAAGGATTTCCCCGCGCTTCCCGTTGACTACGGCTATCGCGATTCCAAGAACTTCTGGTTCCACAGAAAGACGAAAATGAGAGCCGAGCTTTTGCAGATGAGAAAGGCGAGCCTGGAGTCGGTCCGTTATGCGGCAGACCGTGCAGACGATACGGTGAAGTTCACCGATGAGGCGCTGATGACCATTCTCGGCGTTCCGAGAGTTTTCCTTTCCGTCGTGCTCAAGGGCTGCGTTTCCTGGGCAAAGGAAAACGGCGTCACCCTCATTACCGAGGAGCATATGAAGATCATCAATGACAAGCGCTCGAAAGAGAAAAATAAAAAATAAGAGCAAAAAAGGAGACGAATGGAAATGAAAGTTGTACTTGCAGGCGCCTTTGGAAATCTTGGCGCGGAAATTCTTAAGTGCCTTTGCGCAGACGGTCACGAGGTCGTTGCCGCAGACCTTCGCGAGACGGCGGTCGATGGCTGCGAGGGAAAATATACCTTCAAGGCGATCGACGCTACGAATCCCGAAACGCTGAAGGGGCTTTGTGACGGCGCAGACGTCGTCATCACCACCGTAGGTCTTACGGGCGCCTCCACCAAGGTGACCTCCTACGATATCGACTACAAGGGTAATATGAACCTGTACGCCGAGGCAAAGGCTGCGGGCGTTAAAAAGTTTAATTACATATCGGTCATTTCCTGCGACGAGCCCGGCGCGGAAAAGGTTCCCATGCTGCACGCCAAGTATCTCGTGGAAGAGGAGATCAAAAAACAGGACATGGAGTGGGTCATCTACCGCCCGACCGGTTACTTCTACGATATTGCAAAGGTGTTCAAGCCCTATGTTGATAAGGGTGAGATGCAGCTGCTCAAGGGCTTTGGCGGCGTCAAGGCGAACGTAGTTGATTGCCCTGACTTTGCACGCTTTATCGTGGACCATATGAACGATACCAACGTCACCTATAACGTAGGCGGCAAGGAAACCTATACCTATGAGGAGATGGCAAAGCTGTGCTTTGATGCAGCGGGTAAGCCGCTCGCCATCAAGTGGGCGCCCATCTGGCTGTTCGGCATTCTTGCCAACCTTCCCAAGATCAAGAAGGCGGGCAAGCACGACATCATTCTGTTCTCCAAGTGGACGCTCAGCCACGATCTGGTGGGCGATACCATCGTCGGAGACAAGAGCTTTGGCGAATACATCAAGTCCTACTTTGGAAAGGAGAACAACTGATATGCCTTGGTCACTGCTTGGAATTCTTCTTGCGGTCTGCGCCGTTGCGTGCGCCGTAGGATTTTATAAGTTCGTTTATTTTCTCTCTATCGGCTACGGCTTTGCCGTTGCGGGCGGCGGTGTTGCTGTCCTTGTGATGTATCTGATCAACCCCACGGAAACGCCTATTTGGATCGTTCTCGTGCAGACGGCGCTCTTTATCGCCTACGGTATGCGCCTGTCGGGCTTTTTGCTTGTCCGTGAGTTCAAAAATGCGACCTTCAAAAAGACCGACGTGGCAAAGGATACACTTGCCAAGAACGGCGAAAAGAAAATGCCCGTTTTCGTGCTCGCTACGATCTGGATCACCGTTTCGGTTCTGTACGTGGCGCAGGTCAGCCCCATGCTGTTCCGTTACAACAATGCCTCCACGGATGTGATCGTTCCCATCGTTGGCTTTGCGATCTCGGTCTTCGGCCTGATCCTTGAGGCTGCAGCAGACAAGCAGAAGTCCGTACAAAAGAAGGAGCGCCCCGATATGGTCGCAACCAAGGGACTCTACAAAATGTGCCGTTGCCCCAACTATCTCGGTGAGATCTTGTTCTGGACGGGCGTGTTTGTCAGCGGTATTACCACCTACCTGACCGTCGGTCAGTGGATCACCGCCGTCGTTGCTTACATCTGCATCGTCTTCATTATGTTCAACGGCGCGCAGCGCCTGGAAAAGCGTCAGATGGCGCGCTACGGCGAGAATGAAGAATACAATACCTATGCCAACAAGACCCCCATCATTATTCCGCTGCTGCCTATTTACCATCTGAACAAAAAGAACTGATCGTATAAGGAGAATCTCTGATGAATGATTTTTCCATTTCCATGGCGCTCGTGGACTATATCCCCGTGATCTGCTTTGCGATCGCGGCGTTCATCCTTCTCGGCGATCTTTATAACAAGATGTGCAAGGGCGCGTTCGCGCTGTTTTCGGCGGGGGTGATCGATGTTGCCATTGCAGGCGCACTCAAGGCAACGTGGAAGCTGCTTTACGCTACAGGCACTTGCGATTTTGAAGCGCTGGATGTTATGTTTTTCCCTGTGCAGTCTATCGGCTTTTTGCTGGCGGGCATTGGTGCACTGCTGATGCTGGTCAATAAACGGGGAAAGACGTCGCTGCTTGCGGTTGCACCTCCGGTGCTTTCGGGCACCTTTGTGTTCGTTGGCTTGATGGTGGCAGGACTTGGAATTATGGATGCCGTGCTCTGCATTCTTTCCGCCAAGCTCAAAAAGCCTGCGCTGATCGCCGTTTTCGTGCTTTCCTTTGCTTGTTCGCTCTGTATGGGCTATCTCTCAAGTCAGGATTTTGCCGAGGCATCCATGAACTGGATCGCTGAGGGCGTTAATGTGGTCGGACAGGGCACGCTTTTGATTGGTGTTGTGATGCTACATAAGAACGGGCTGTCGACGCTCAGACTTGACAGAGGTGAACAGGCATGACAGAGCGGCTGCTGCATTTGATCAGACAACGGTATCCGATGCAGGCACTTGACACAGGGGAGTTTTCCGCACTTAAGGTGAACGGAATGACGTTTTCCATACAAGTGTATGCCGTTCAAGGGCTCGGACATCTTTCCGTGATGCGTGCAAAAGGATTCTTTGGACTCATGCGGATGGACACGATGATGCTTGTGCCAAAAGATAAGGATCTTCCGCTGTATTCCTACGACCGCATTTATGCCATGGGTAACGACACGCTGATCGTAGAGCTATACGATACGCTGACGCAACCGACCGATCTGTCGGCACTCGACGGTGTCAAGGCTTCGTATGCCCATCTTGGTGAGCGCGACCCCGGAGAGCATTGGTACGATGGCATCAAGCTCGCCCAGAGCATTTCTAAAAAAGGGAAGAAGGCTCAATCACCCGCGCTGGATGCCCTTGCCATCGCGCATTTTGAGGCATATCTGAATGCACCCGCCTCCGATGTGCCGGATGGAAACAAAAAGGCAGAGCTTTCTGCCCGTTACGTCAACGGGTTGCTCTCGCAGGGTGGTCCGTCGACCGACGTGTTTAAAAAATCGCTCGGCGAGCAAGTCACCGAGCGGCTGTTCAAAACCGTGCTGTTCGGAACGGAATCTTAATGGAAATCAAAACGAGCGGCTTCGTCTTGTGGGCGGAGTCGCTCGTTTTTCTTTTTTTGTGAAATTTTTGGGGGATTGCGAATCCGCAAAGACACGAGTGGACTGTGAGAAAAAGCTGGCAGAGCTGATAAAAACCATGAAAGCGGAAATTGCGGAGATGAAAAAGGCAACGAAGAACGCATAACAAAAGAGGGCTGACCAAAGCGGTCAGCCCTCGAAAATTGCGTCGGAGGAAGCAAAGAAAAGCCAAATCGGTTGAAAAGTTCATAGAAATATGATATAATAAACTCATCGATAAATAAGAATTTGGCGAGATGATTAAAATGATAGATATTACTGTCTGGATGCAAAACTTCTTGCAGTCACTAAACAAAACTTTTCCAAACCGTGTGTGGTTTGTCGGATTGCAAGGCAGCTACGGTCGCGGTGAAGCGACGAATACAAGCGATATTGATGTTGTTGTAATTCTTGATGAATTGTCCGCTGTGGACATTAAAACTTATATTGATATGCTGAACACCCTGCCTCATAGGGACTTAATTTGCGGATTTCTCTCCGGTAAGGGTGAAATTTTGAATTGGGAACCATCAGACCTTTTCCAATTTTGCAACGATACCACACCGGTCAATGGAAGCCTTGATGAAGTGTTGGCTATTGTTGACAAAAGTGATGTTGATAGAGCAATTAAAATCGGGGCTTGCAATATCTATCACGGTTGTGTTCATAATATGTTACACGAGAAAAGCGAGGATATTTTGCGAGGGCTTTATAAATCCGCTTCTTTCGTTGTGCAGGCGATTGTCTTTAAGCAGACGGGAAAATACGTCAAGCATCAAAAAGAATTGCTCCAAGTTGTATCTTACGATGAACGAGCCATCGTGGAAATCTTTTTGAGTTTAAAAAATGGGGCACCGATAGATTTCAATTCAATGTCCGAAACATTGTTTTCTTGGGCAAAGAAACGGATTTCCGAAAACAATTAAACAAATTCCAATTTGTCGAGATGATGATAAAAAGCGAGGGCTGACGAAACCGTCAGCCCTCAAAATTTGAGTCGCAGAAAACAAAGAAAAAGGCTTCGGGAATTGCTTCCCAAAGCCAAATTTGGTCGCCCACATGCAACTTTATCCGAACACGGAATGTCCGTAAAGAGCACGGTTTTTGAGCCATAGCCGAAGTTTAGTGTAAGTAAGAATCGGTCGTTGTAAAGGAATACTGTATTGACGAAAACATCAATAAGCTGTCTGCGTTCCTCAAGGCGGGTCAGATCAAAGTTTCGCATATAGTGGAACCAAGCCCAAAGCTCGTCCTCGGTTCGCAAGGGGCGTTTCATATTTTCGATTAATATCTTGTCTTCCAATTCGCGCTTAGTAACCTCCAACGTCTCAAGGCGCTGCTTTGTGGACGGCGTGATAATACCTTGCTCGATAGCCGCTATTAGATTGTCAATAGAGCGTTGTGTGTCTGAAAGGTTCTTTTCAAGATACGGAATAACGGTGTTTTCTTGCTCTTGATACTCCAAATATTTGTGTACCACATCTACGATAAAAACATCGTCATGAAGAACCGTTTTGACTTGCTCAAGCACCGCATCTTCGATCCACTTTTTCTTAACGGGCTTGCGAGTGCATCCCGTTTTCTTTTTTGCGCTGGAGCATTTGTAGTAATGGTAAGTCGCTCCGCTTTGGCTTGTCCCGCTTTCGCCAAACATCAAGGATTGACAATCACCGCAAAACAACTTGGTCGTTAACAGATAATCGTCTTCCGCCTTGTGTCGCGCGGGAGCCTTTTTGTTTTTGGCGAGCTTTTCTTGAACTCGGTCAAATAGATCTTTCGGGATAATCGCCGGGATACCGTCGGGAACGAGAACCTCTCGGTATTTGTACTCTCCAATGTAAAATCTGTTCTGAAGCAATCGCGAAACGCTATTAAGATTTAACTCTCCGCCGCGCTGATTTTT
>JAFTLZ010000051.1 GCA_017452665.1 Clostridia bacterium | reverse complement strand
TGATTCCGCCGGTCTGGTTGTTGATGATACGGTTGAGATTCTGATAGCTCAGACCCAGCTGAATATAGAGCCAGTATTTGGTTTTCCCTTTTTCTTTCAAAATTTCGTCAATACGAAGATGCATCGCTATGCGCTCCTTTCATTATATAATGTCTATATTATATAACGTCCGAAGCTTTTATACATAGACTTTTAGGTTATATAATGTGTAAATTATATATTTCCGGCAAAAAGGTTAGTATTTGTCATAATCGGAATAGGTTTCTTCAAGATAGCCTATCCAATCCTGCACCAATTCATAAAAGCTTTTGTCGGTCAGCAAAGACAATGCGTGATGATGCAAGATATAGTTACTTCCCTGTTTTCCATTTTCCGGGACTGACGCCAAATAAATGCTTGAACATTTTTGAGAAATTGCAAGCATCCTCGTATCCGCACAGCTGTGCCGCCTCTGCAACTGACGCGCCGCGAGACAGATGGCGCTTTGCCGCCTCCATGCGCACCGATATCAGATATTCCTGCACCGTCTGCCCCGTTTTTTCTTTGAACAAGCGGGATAGATAGCGGCGATCTAAATTCATCTGCTCGGCAATTTGCTCGACGTGGATGGGTTGCATATACAATGCACTGATATAGTCCTTTACACGGCGGACATAGTGATTTTTATGCTTTTGTCCCGCAAACAGCTCCGCATACAGCTCAAACAGTTTGGCGGCAATCCGATATTCCAGAATTCCGTCCGCTTCGGTATTCAGCATTTCCCCCGCCCAGTTTGTGGCATAGGAAAACACCGGTGGTAGCTCTGCAAAGCGCCGGCTCAGGGAGCCGTCAAATCCGACCCATTGGTAAAACCACGGATCGGTTTCAGACGCCTGATAGGTCGTTACCTCGTCCGGGCGAATCAAAAACGCTTCCCCGGCGTGAACGGTATAGTTTACTCCTGCACGGTAAAAGGTGCCGCATCCCTGCACCACAAAATGAATCAGCGTATATCTTCGCGCCGCCGGGCCGTAACGGTGTCCCGGTTCGCAATGCTCTTCCCCAATGATCAAGGGATTTAGGTCCTTCATCCCGCGGTTAATCAAAGCAATATCTCTCATGTGCCGCCTCCCTTCCATATTAGTTACATTATACCATATTTATGTCACCTAATGCAATAGATTTTTGAAAAAAGAAAAAGTATAATATTAGTATCGTTCCGAGAACTCGGAGCAAAATATGATCCATTCAGAAAGGATTTGCAAAAATGAAAGTTACTTTTATGGGTGCCGGAAGCACTGTTTTTTCCAAAAACGTTCTTGGTGACACAATGATGTGCCCCGAATTTCACGATGTTGAAATCGCACTTTACGACATTGACCGCGACCGATTGGAGGAATCCTACCTCTTGATCACCGCGATGAATAAAACCATCAATGAAAACCGCGCCACCGTACATAAATACCTTGGCGTAGAGGAGCGTAAAAACGCCCTGCGCGGCGCAGATTTTGTAGTCAACGCCATTCAGGTCGGTCTTTACGATCCCTGCACCATCATCGATTTTGAGGTTCCGAAAAAATACGGTCTGCGCCAGACGATTGCCGACACCCTGGGGATAGGCGGTATCTTCCGTGCAATGCGCACCATTCACGTTATGAAGGACTTTGCCAAGGATATTGAGGAGGTCTGCCCCGACGCATGGCTCCTCAACTACACCAACCCCATGGCAATGCTATCCGGTTATATGCAACGCTACACCGGTGTAAAAACCGTTGGACTTTGCCACAGCGTACAGGTTTGCCCCTCTGCAATTTTGAAGGGCGTTGGAATGGAAGACAAGCTGGACGGCTGCAAAACAAAGATTGCCGGTATCAACCACATGGCATGGCTGCTTGAGATTTACGACAAGGACGGAAACGATCTGTATCCAGAAATCCGCCGCCGTGCAAAGGAAAAGAACGCCACCGAAAAGCACAATGACATGGTGCGATTTGACTACATTGAAAAGCTTGGCTACTACTGCACCGAAAGCAGTGAGCACAACGCAGAGTACAATCCCTTCTACATCAAAGCAGGCCGCGACGACCTGATCGAAAAATTCAACATCCCGCTGGATGAATATCCGCGCCGCTGTGTCAACCAGATTGCAAGATGGAAGAACCAGAAAGAGGAGCTGATGAACGGCGGAAACGTACAGCATACGCGCTCACACGAATATGCCTCCCGCATTATGGAAGCAATCATGACCAACACCCCCTACAAGATCGGCGGTAACGTGATCAACAACGGTTGCATTTCCAATCTGCCCGCTCAGGCATGCGTAGAGGTTCCTTGCCTGGTTGACAACAACGGCATTACCCCGACGTATGTAGGCGAGCTTCCCCTGCAGCTGGCGGCAATGAACTCCTCCAACATCTACCCGCAGATGCTGACCATTGAGGCAGCTCATACCGGCAAAAAGGAATATCTCTACCAAGCCGCGATGATGGATCCCCATACGGGCGCACAGCTTTCGACCGATGAGATCGTTGCTTTGTGTAACGACCTGATTGAAGCACACACCAATGCCGGATATCCGATCTTTTGATTGATAAGAAAAAAATCGGGCTATTTCAATTGCGCAAGCGCATTTGAAATAGCCCGTTTTTGAAATTTCATTTCCCTATTCGCCTGCGCCAGCTGCTGGGAGACATCCCGTACACATTTTTAAAGGTGCGGGAAAAATACTCCACATCCGAATATCCGCAGGTTGCGGCAATTTCGGTAATCGACGTTTTACCTTCCTGCAACAGCTGCACAGCCTTCTCCATCCGTTGCTGCGCAACGTATTGCATGATCGTCATTCCAAATTCCTTTTTAAAATGCTCGGTCAACGTAACGGTACTGCAGTGCAAATTCCAACTCAAATCCGCCAACGTAATCTTACTGCACAAATTTGTTTGAATATATCGGCAAATCAACTGCCCCAAGGTATCGCCGTGATCCGACATCAAATCGTTTTTTTCAATGTATTCCGCCATGATCAGCAACAAGTCGGCATAAGCCTCCAAGGTTTTGCGCGAATAGTGCGGAATTTCGATAATGCATTGCCGAAGATGCGCAGGATCCAGTGCGGGGGCCATTTCCAATGCGCTCTTCAGCGGGATGTTATCGCAGGCATCGCGATCCTCGATCCCCATTGCAAAAAACAAATACGCAATCACAGCCCCGTTCTTCATAATCGGCGCAATGGCTTCAAAAATACCGAACGGACAGATGTAGGTCAACAGCTTTTTCTCTTCTTCCACATGGTGCAGGTGGATCAAATCTGATTGAATACATCGCTCCAAGCACTTCTGGGATTGGTGAATGGAAGCACAATAGTTGTTACCGGGACAACGTCTGGAAAGGATATTGTGATAGTTGCGATCCACGATTGCAACCTCCATTCCGGAAATCTGATGAAAATCATGTAACAGCCGTTCCAATTCCGAAATATTCATCAACATCACCTCTCAAATCATACTCAAAAATTACCCTCTATATCATATCACAAAGTGTTTGATTTTTCAAGTTGGATTGCAAAAAAACACTTTGAACAAAATCATTTTTTATTGATTCTTCAAGTTTTTTATCGATTCTTCAAAAATGCTTTTCGATTTTTCAAAAAATCTTTTTGATTTTTCATAGAAAAAAAGGACGATTTTTGATATAATGAATTAGCCGCTTTCCATGGGCGGATTTGTATCAATCTTGTACCGTATTTTGTATTGACTTTTCAAGCGAATTATTGTATAATTATAACTAATTACTATTTTTAACAGGAGAACAAACCTATGATGAACGCATTGCTGATCGCATTTTTAATCGTTATTTACACCATGCAATCCCTTTTAACGCGATACTATTCCACCTACTACCCGGGGCGCGCAGACATGGCGTCTCCCGTGTTTACCGTAGTCAGCGGATTGGTGGTATTCGTCGTTTCCATGGCATTTGCGGGCTTTCGCTTTGAGGCGTCCCCCATCACCCTCATTCTGGCGCTGATCAATGCCCTGGCGCTGGTACTTTATAACACCACGCTGATCAAAGCCTCCTCCACCGGGCCGTATTCTATCACGATGGTGTTTATGATCGCAGGTGGCATTATCATTCCCGCCGTTGCGGCCGCATTTTTCGGAGACGACATCTCCCCTGTAAAAATCATTTCCATTCTCGTCGTGCTGATCTCGGTCTATATGATCAGCCGAAAAGCGGGCGAGGTATATCAGAACAAAAAGACCTTTTTCCTCTCTTGCATCGGGCTTGCCGTTGGCAACGGAATATACGGCATGCTGTTGGATATTCAACAACGCCTGACGCTTCCCGCGGGAATGGAAGTCACTCCCGAAAAAGAGGAGATGGTTGCCCTGACCTATCTTTGCGCGGCTTTGATCTCTGCGGTTTTGCTGATTGCAAAGGAGAAAAAAGAGTTTTTGGGTGCGATGAAGCAGAACAAAAAATCACTGTTTTTCCTGATTGCCGCCTCTCTTGTCGTCGCATTTGCGATCAACCTGATGGTTTACATTCTGGCATTGGTGGATACCACAATTCTCTACACACTCGATAATTCCTGCGTATTCCTGCTCAGCGTGATTTTTTCCTGTATCTATTTCAAGGAAAAGCTCTCCCGTCTCAATATCATCGGTTGCATCACGCTTTGTGCGGCGCTGGTTTGTATGTCGCTTTCCGGACAGATCATGGAATTTTTCACAAGCTTATTTTAATTTCTAATCTATACATCCAAAGGAGTAACGAATTATGGAAAACAAATTGGTTGTCGGTGTCATCGGTATGGGCTTTGGCAGAACGCATCTGCAAGCCGCAATGGCTTACGGCGCGGAAATTGCCGCAGTTTGTGACATTGATCCCGTCAGATTGAACACCCGCTGTGAAGAAAACGGCATTCCCGAAGAAAAGCGATTTTCCGATTGGCACGACGTGCTCAACAACAAAAAAATCAACGCTGTAATCATCGCCACCCCCGATCAGCTGCACCGCGAAATGTGCGTAGCGTTCCTGGAAGCCGGAAAGAATGTGCTTTGCGAAAAGCCCCTGGCTCTGACGCGCGAGGATATGGACGCGATCATTGCCGCCACAAAGAAAACCAACGCAAAATGCATGGTTGGACAGATCTGCCGCTTTACCCCTGCGTTTCTCAAGGCAAAGGAGCTGATTGACGCCGGCGTGATCGGTGAACTGTACTACGTAGAATCCGAATACGCCCACGACTACCAAAAAATGCTGAGCAGTGTACAAAAGCATTGGAGAACTGACCCGTTGCGCCACGGCGTGATTGGCGGCGGCTGTCATGCCGTAGACCTGCTCCGTTGGATTGCAGGCGACCCTATCGAGGTGTTCGCATACGGCACGCACAAGCTCCTGCCAATGGTTCCCTATGATGACGCAACCATCTCGGTCATCAAGTTCCCCAACAACGTGGTCGGAAAGGTGTTCGTTTCCACCGGCTGCAAGCGCGATTATACCATGCGCAGCCTCTTTTACGGCACCAAGGGTACCATTATCTGCGATAATACCTCTGATCATATGCAGCTGTTTACCATTGGCGAGGACGGAATGTCTGTAAATTCCTCCCCTGAAATCATTCCGATCGACATCAACAACCACAACGCATTGAAAGAATTTGAAGTATTTGCCGATCACATTCTCAACGATACTCCCGTAAAAATGAGCGCTGAGGA
>JAFTLZ010000003.1 GCA_017452665.1 Clostridia bacterium | reverse complement strand
CATGGGGGCGGGAAACAAGCTGGATCCCGGACGCTTTTGTGTGACCGATCTTTCCAAAACGTCGGGGTGTCCGTTGGCGCGGGTGATGCGGCGGGAGCTGAAGGTGCGCGGCATCACGCACCTGAAGGTGGTGTATTCCACCGAGCCTGCCGCGCCGCAGGCGGAGGATGTACCGCAGACGCCGGGAGATCAAAACGGGAAAAAGAGGGCGCCCGGATCGCTTTCGTTCGTTCCGTCGGTTGCGGGCCTGATGATGGCGGGTGAGATCGTAAAGGATTTGATCTCTGTCCGACCGTAAAAAGCTGCGAAATATTTGAATCCATGGAAAAAGGAGATACGGATTGAAGATTACGGTTATCGGCTGCGGGCGTTGGGGCTCGCTGATTACTTGGTATCTGGATCGCTTGGGGCATGAGGTGACGCTGTACGGGCGCGCTTCCTCCGGGCATATGCAAGCCTTTTTGCAGACCCGCGGGAACGGTCTACTGACCTTACCGGAGAGCGTGGGGCTTTCGACCTCACTTTCCTGCACGCGGGATGCGGAGGCGATCATCATTTCGATTGACTCGCAAGGCTTGCGCGCGCTGATGGAAAAGGAGCTGCGCCCTTTGCAGCTGCGGAATAAAATATTTGTGCTGTGTATGAAGGGAATTGAGATCTCCACGGGCAAGCGGCTTTCGCAGATCGTGGAGGAATCGACGGACCCCTCCAACCGCGTGGCGGTATGGCTGGGACCCGGACACGTGCAGGAGTTTTACGCGGGCGTGCCGAACTGCATGGTGATCGACAGCTGCGACGAGGACGTGAAGCACCGCTTGGTGGAGGCGTTTTCGGGCGAGCTGATTCGCTTTTACTACGGGCAGGATTTGATCGGAAACGAGATCGGCGCCGCCTCCAAGAACGTGATCGGCATTGCCGCGGGCTTTTTGGACGGCATGGGGATCCCCACGCTCAAGGGAGCGTTGATGAGCCGCGGTACGCGTGAGATCTCACGCTTGATCCAAGCGCTTGGCGGCAATTCCGTTTCGGCGTACGGCTTGTGCCATTTGGGGGATTACGAAGCAACGGTGTTTTCTCCTTATTCACACAATCGGCAGTTTGGGGAATCGTTTATCAAGGGCGAGCGGTACGGCGCCTTGGCGGAAGGGTATTACACGGCGGATGCATTGCACCGCATTGCACAACAGTACGGAGTAGAGCTGCCCATTTGCGAGGCGGTTTACCGTGTGCTGTATTTGGAGCGCGACCCCAAGGAAGAGATGGGAACGCTGTTTCGCCGCAGTCTGAAGAATGAATTTTAAGGAAGTTTTTTATGATACAGCATATTTTTGATTCTCACGCCCATTATTT
This sequence comes from Clostridia bacterium, assembly GCA_017452665.1. Lineage (GTDB taxonomy): Bacteria > Bacillota > Clostridia > Oscillospirales > CAG-272 > UMGS1865. The sequence continues at coordinate 32,168 of JAFTLZ010000003.1, read as the reverse complement.
TGATGGGCGTTTTCTCAAAGAAACCGAGGGTGGCGCCGATGCGATTTTGCGTGAGGTGATGGCGTCTTCTGTGGAGTTCATCCTCAACGTGGGGACGAACTGCCAAAACTCCCGCGCGGCGATCGATCAGGCGGCGCAGTATTCCGGAATGTATGCGGCGGCGGGGATTCACCCGGAGGATTGCCATTTTTTGCCCGACGCGGATGCGGCTCTGGAGGAGCTTTGCCGACTGCTTGGTACTGCCGAGACGCGCAAGCGCGACAAGCTTGTGGCGCTGGGGGAGATTGGCTTGGACTACCATTGGGAAAGCTACGGGGAGACTCCGATGGATAAGAAGAAGCAGGCGTATTTTTTTGATGCGCAGATGCGATTGGCGCGGGAGCTGGATCTGCCTGTGATCATTCACGACCGTGAGGCGCACGGCGATTGCTTTGAAACGGTGTTGCGGCATCCGCAGGTGCGCGGGGTATTTCACAGCTACAGCGGCAGTGCGGAGATGGCGCGCGAGTTGGTCAGACGGGGGTGGTATCTCTCGTTTTCGGGAACGCTGACCTTCAAAAATGCCGACCGCGTGCGAGAGGTTGCCGCATCGGTCCCGCGTGAGCGGCTGCTGATTGAAACGGATGCTCCCTATCTGGCACCGCATCCGATGCGCGGAAAGCTGAACCACTCCGGCTTACTGGTTTATACGTTGGAGGCACTGGCGAAAATTTGGGGCTGCGAGGTGCAGGAGGCGGCAGATGTGACCTCTGCAAATGCGAAAAAACTCTTTTGTATTGACTAAAAAACGACAAAAATGTGCAAGGTGCACAAAAAACGAGGCTCGATTTTTACATTTCGTCGTGGACAAAGTTGAAAAAGACTCTTGAAAAAGACTTTTGAATATAGTATAATAAAGGAAACCCGGCAAAATGACAGCCCGGAGATTATACGAAAGGTACAAAAAAGGTTTACTACAATGGCTAAGATTGAAACCAAGAACATCAGAAACGTTGCATTGCTCGGTCACGGCGGATCGGGAAAGACCTCCCTTGCGGAAGCGATGCTTTATCTTACAGGAGAGAGTGACCGTTTGGGCAACGTAGCGGCAGGAAACACCGTTTGCGACTACGATCCCGAAGAAGCGGCGCGCCATATTTCCATTTCTGCGGCGATCGCTCCGATGATGTGGAAGGATGTCAAGATCAACGTCATTGATACCCCCGGTTATTTGGATTTTTCAGGCGAGGTTCTGCAGGCGTTGCGCGTTGCGGACAGCGCCGTGATTGTGGTGGACGGCAAGGCGGGAATTGAGGTTGGTACCGAGCTGGCTTGGAACTATGCTGAATCCGCAAATCTCCCGCGCGCGTTCTTTATCAATAAATTCGACGATAACGAGGCGAGATTTGCCCGTGTTCTGGACTCCTTGCACGAGACCTTTGGTAAGCACGTTTGCCCCTTGACCATTCCGATGGTCAAGAACGGGGAGGTCGTTGGTGCGATTGACCTGATCGACCAGAGTGCGCACGTGTTTGACAACAACGGCCGCCACAGTGTGGAGATCATTCCCGAGGAATCGATGGAAGCGGTGGAAAAGTTCCGCGATATGCTGATGGAAGCAGTTGCAAGCACCGACGAGGATTTGATGATGAAATACTTCGAGGGCGAAGAGATTACGCATATGGAAGCGATCAACGCCGTTCACGAGGGTATCATTCACGGTGAGATCGTTCCCGTATTCTGTGGTGCGGCAACCAAGCTTTGGGGTGTATGGACGATGCTGGATAAAATCAACGAGTCCTTCCCGCGTCAAACGGCGAAAAAGGAAGAGGCTCTGGCGGACGGTTCCGCGATGGAGATTGTTCCCGAAGGCGAGCCTGCGATTTTTGTATTCAAGACGGTTGCAGACCCGTTTGTTGGAAAGATGTCCTTCTTTAAGGTGATGAACGGTGCGGTGAAGCGCGATATGACACTGACCAACAACACCACCGGTGACACCGAAAAGCTGGCGCACATTTACGTGATCAAGGGCAAGAAGCAGACCGAGGTTGATGAGCTTGCCTGCGGTGATATTGGTATGGTTGCAAAGCTGAATAATACAAACACCAATGATACGCTGACCTGGAATAAGAAATTCAGCTACGCGCACATTGAATATCCCACGCCGTATCTGACAAAGGTGATGATTCCCGTTTCGAAGGGCGACGAGGGCAAGATTTCGCAGAGCATTGCGAAGATGGCGGAGGAGGACTACACCATCCGCTTTGAAAACGATGCCGAGACCAAGCAGCTTTTGATCTATGGCTTGGGTGACGTGCATTTGTCGGTTTTGGCGGCGAGACTGAAGAGCCGCTTTGGTTTGAACGTTCGCTTTGATACCCCCACGGTGGCGTACCGCGAAAAGATTACCAAGACGGTGGATGTGGAAGGCAAGCACAAGAAGCAGAACGGCGGCTCCGGTCAGTACGGTCATGTCAAGATGAAGTTTGGTCCCGCAGAGGACGAGGGCTTGACCTTTACCGTATCGGTTGTTGGCGGAACGGTTCCGAAGAACTTTTATCCCGCAGTAGAAAAGGGCGTGCAGGATTCGATGGCGAAGGGGGCGTACGGATTTCCGATGACGCATCTGGCGGCGGATCTGTACGACGGCTCTTACCATGCGGTGGACTCGGATGAACTTTCCTTTAAGACGGCGGCTTCCTTGGCATACAAGAAGGCGTTGGAGTTGGCAGGGCCGGTGCTCCTGGAGCCGGTGGGAGATTTGAACATTACGGTTCCCGAAGCGTTGGTGGGCGACGTGATGGGAGATTTGAACAAGCGTCGCGGCAGTGTGATGGGTATGGAGCCCGCCGCACAAAAGGGTTACAGCGTGGTTCAGGCGATCGCGCCGAAGGCAGAGCTGATGGATTATCCGATCACGCTCCGTGCAATGACACAGGGACGCGGATCCGTTGAGTTCGAGGTGACGGGATACGACGTGGTTCCCGCGAACATTACCGCAAAGGTAGTTGCCGAGACAAAGGCTGAGTAATTTGAAGATGTGAATCGCTTTGAGGGGGGACATCCGTGCGATGTTCCCCCGGTGTTCTGTTTTTATGAAATATAAAAAGGAAATGTGAAGGATGAAAAAGAAGATTGTGAGAAAAAAGGAAAAGATCGTTGCACGCCTGATCTGGACGGTGGTTGTGGGGATCGTTTGGTTGTTGGCGAGCGTTTTGCTGGTGCTGGCGCTGTGGTATCTGAACACGTTCAGCATGGGCTTTGAAGAGCTGCTGTATACGATCCTCTCGCCTCTGGGAGGCACGGGGCAGAGTACCGTTTCGCAGATTTTGGATGCGTGTCTGATGCCCGTGATCACGCTGATGCTGGTATACGTCGGTTTTGTAGTAGGGCTTTGGCACCGCGGAAAATGCTACAAGGTGCTACGCCGCATTGGAGCGGTTCTTTGCGTGGTGGCATTGCTGTCGTCCTCCTGCTTTGCCGTGTATGCATTTGGAATTGATGATTATTTGAAAAAGCCCACTGAGGAAACCGGTGATATCTACGAGCAATACTACGTGCATCCGCTGAGTGTGGATATTACGGATGTGGACGGCAAGCCGAAAAATCTGATCTACATCTATCTGGAAAGCATGGAGACGACCTATGCCTCGGCAGAGGTTGGCGGCGAGCAAGCGGAGATCAACTATATCCCGAATCTGACTGCGTTGGCAGAGGAGTATATCTCCTTTTCGGATTCCACCGGGCTTGGCGGCTTTCACAGTGTGGCGGGGACCAGCTGGACGATGGGCGCTTTGCTGAGCACCACGTCCGGAATTCCGTTCTCGCTTGCCGTGTACGGAGAAAAGGCGCACAACTCGGTCGGAAAAAACGGGAATTTTGCCAACCGGCTGACGGCTCTTGGTGACGTTTTGGAGATTTTGGGCTATCGGCAGGAATTTTTGTGCGGCTCGGATATTGCCTTTGCGGGGCGGGATTCTTATTTTACGCAGCACGGAAGCTACGAGCTGTTTGACTACTACACTGCGATTGAAGAGGGCTACATCGACGAGGACTACAAGGTTTGGTGGGGCTACGAGGACGAGATTTTGTACGAGATTGCCAAGGACGAGGTTTTGGAATTGGCGGCGGGAGATCAGCCCTTCAACTTTACGATGCTGACGGTGGACACGCACCACGTGGGCGGTTACGCTTGTAATCTTTGCGGAGAGACATACGATACGAATCTGGAAAACGTGGTCAGCTGTGCGGATGCGCAGGTTGCTGCTTTTATCAAGTGGTGTCAGGAGCAGGATTTTTACGAGGACACGGTGATTGTTGTGACGGGGGATCATCCGCGCATGGATACCCAGCTGGTGAAGGGTGTGGATTTTTATGACCGCACGATTTACAACTGCTTTATCAACTGCGAAGCGAAGCCCGTATCGGTGGAGAACCGCATCTTTACCTCGATGGATCTGTTCCCGACGGTTCTGGCGGCGATGGGATACTCGATCGGAGGCGAGCGGCTGGGGCTTGGAACCAACATCTTTTCGGACGTGCCGACGCTGGCGGAGCAATACGGATACGATTGGCTGGAAGAGGAGATCAGCAAGTACTCGGAATACTACGAAGAGCATTTTTCGTGAGAGGAACGGAGCTTTTTGCCGGAACCTTCTTGGAAGAAGGAAAACATGGCAAATCATGTTCGACATTTCCAAGAATGTTTACTAAAAAATACTGAAAAAATAGTTAAAATTTTTTCAAAAAAGCTATTGCAATTTGAATCGGTTTGTGATATAATACATTTGTTTGCCGTGTGTACGGCCCCGCAGATGCTGCGGAACGATGTCAAAGAACATCAAATTTTGGAAAAGAGGTATAAAACAATGAAAGACGGAATCCATCCAAATTACGAAGTTTGCGTGATCAAGTGCGCATGTGGCGAAGTTGTCGAGACGAAGTCCACCAAGGGCGGCGAGCTGAAGGTCGAAATTTGCTCCAAGTGCCATCCTTTCTTCACCGGTAAGCAGAAGTTTGTTGACGCCGGCGGACGTGTGGATAAGTTTAAGAAGAGAATCGCTTCCTTCCAGAAGTAATTTCGAAGGATCGGTTGGTCAAAGACAAGGGCGAGCTGCGCGACAGCTTGCCCTTTTTTATGCGGTTGGGGCGCACAGGCGCTTTAACCGGGAGATGGGAGGTCGTTTTTTATGGAATATCAAGCAATTCAGGCGGTGTTGGTCGGAATTTGTACCGACGATCGCGAAGCCGCCGAAACAGAAAAGAGCCTTTGCGAGCTGGAGCGTTTGCTGGACACGGCGGGCGGCGTTTGCTTTGCAAAGGTGGTACAAAACAAGGATAAGCCCGATCCGCGCACGCTGATCGGTTCGGGAAAGGTACGGGAGCTTGCCGAGCTTTGCGCGGCGTATCACATTGAGCTGGCGGTGTTTGACGAGGAGCTTTCTCCGTCGCAGATCCGAAATCTGGAGGATGCGATTGGGGAGGACGTGCGTGTGATTGACCGTTCGATGCTGATCCTCGATATCTTTGCATTGCACGCGGTCAGCCGTGAGGGAAAGCTGCAGGTAGAGCTGGCACAGCTGAAGTATACTGCACCGCGCTTGACGGGACACGGTGTGGAAATGTCACGTCTGGGAGGCGGAATCGGTACCCGCGGTCCCGGTGAAAGCAAGCTGGAGACCGATCGGCGTCATATGCACCGTCGGATCGTTGCTCTGGAGGAGGAATTGAAGAATCTGGAGCGCAACCGCCGTACCATGCGCGCCGCACGGGATCGCAGCGGCATCCCGAAGGTTGCCATTGTGGGGTATACCAACGCGGGAAAATCTACGTTGCTTAACCGCCTGACCGATGCGGGGATTCTGGCAGAGGACAAGCTGTTTGCCACGCTGGATCCCACCACGCGGAAATACGAGCTCCCCGGCGGCGAGAGCGTACTTTTGACCGACACGGTTGGCTTTATCCGCAAGCTGCCGCACCATTTGATCCACGCGTTCAAGTCCACGCTGGACGAGGCGGTATATGCCGATGCGCTGATGATTGTGATTGACGTCTCCGATCCGGAGTACCGCGAGCAGGCAGAGGTGACAGCAAGTCTTTTGGAGGAGCTGGGGGCTGCCGGAAAGCCGACGCTTTACGTGTTTAACAAATGCGATCTGGGCGCGGCGGAGTTTTTGTCGGTTGGACGTCCTGCGGAGCACACCTTTACGGTGTCGGTATCGGCGCGCACCGGGCAGGGAATGGAGATGCTGTTGGAGAAGCTGCAGGAGATGCTCCACATGGGCAAACGACGGGTGACCTTTGTGATCCCGAATGCCAATGCGGGAGAGCTGAATACCTTATATCAGAACGCGACCGTGGAGAACGTGGAATACGGTGCGGAGGGCATGACGGTGGTTGCCGTTGTGGATGCGAAGGTGCACGGAATGTTGAAAAAATACGACCCGAACTGGGTGGAGCCGACAGAGGATTGACGGATAGGAGGATTTCGCATGGCGGAGTCGATTTTATATACGACCCTGGAGCACGAGGGGGAGGCGGAATTTACCGAAAAGCGGTCGGTGTTTATCGGTCACGCTCTGCCCGTGAAAACCGAGGAAGAAGCGCTGGCATATATCAAAAAACAGAAGAGCGCTTATGCCGACGCGCGGCACAACGTGTGGGCGTATTTGCAAAAGGGTGAGATTGTGGCGCGGTATTCGGACGACGGCGAGCCGCAGGGAACGGCAGGTGTTCCGGTATTGGACACTATCCGCAAGAGCGGGGTGACTGACGCGGTGGTTGTGGTGACGCGCTACTTTGGCGGAATTTTGCTGGGTGCCGGCGGGCTTGTGCGGGCGTACTCTCACACCGCAAAGCTGGCACTGGAAGCCGCACATATCATCACCTACGAGCAATACACCGAGCTGGAGCTGGATTGCTCCTATTCGGATTACCAGCGGTATCTGGCGGAGCTGCCGCGCTTTGGTGCGGTGGTGGATGACACGGTGTTTTCGGACCTTGTAAAGATGCTGTTTGCAGTGAAGAACACGGTGGTGGAGGATTTGCTGCTTCGCTTGCGGGAGATCAGCAACGGCTCGGCGGCGCCTGCTGTACGCGGAAAACGCTTTGATTATCGCTGAACTTGGATGCGCGGGATTCCGACGGTGCGGTTGTGCTGTCGGAATTCTGCTTTCTTATGCAAAAAAATATAATTTTGGCGTAAAATTTTGCTTGAAAAAAAGTATTTTTGCGATTTTTTGCGTATTTTATAATTGAATCGGTCAAATGGGGCATATTTTGAATCGGATTTCTTTGCGGCCGAGCGTTTTGGATTGAGAGGTGATACCCGTGAGCAATCTTCGTGAGACATTTTTGGAGCAGGAGAGGCGGACGCTTTCTCCGTATGCGTTTTTGACTTCTAACACACGGGGAAGGGATTATCCGTACGTGCCGTGTGAAATGAGAACCGAGTTTCAGCGCGACCGCGACCGTATCCTTCATTCGCAGTCCTTTCGGCGCTTGATGAACAAAACGCAGGTCTTTATCGCGCCCACGGGTGACCATTACCGCACGCGTCTGACGCACACGCTGGAGGTGACGCAGATCGCGCGGATCATTGCACGGGCGCTGCGCCTGAACGAGGATTTGACCGAGGCGGCAGCGCTGGGGCACGATCTGGGGCACACGCCCTTCGGGCACTCCGGTGAGGATGCCATGCAGGAGCTGTTTTCCAAGGACTTTACGCACTACAAGCAGAGCCTGCGCGTGGTGGAAAAGCTGGAAAACAACGGCAAGGGCTTAAACCTGACATGGGAGGTGCGTGACGGGATCCTGAACCATACGGGGCGGTGTATGGCGTCTACGCTGGAGGGCGTGATCGTCAAATTTGCCGACCGCATTGCCTACATCAATCACGATATCGACGACGCCTGCCGCGCGGGGATTTTGTGCACCGAGGATATCCCGAAGGAGCTGCGCGAGGTTTTGGGCGAGACGCACGGCAACCGCATCAATACCATGGTGGACGCTGTGATCCGCGCGAGCACCGATTGCAATGAGATTCGGATGCTCCCGGAGATCTGGGAGGCGACCGACCGCTTGCGCACCTTTTTGTTTGAAAACGTCTATACCAACTCGGCTGCAAAGGGTGAGGAGGGAAAGGCAAAGGAGATGCTGGGACAGCTGTTCAATCACTTTGTACGCTTTCCCGAGCAGATGCCCGAGCTGTACCGTCGAAGCATTGACGAGGAGGGCGTGAAGCGGTGTGTGTGCGACTATATTTCGGGAATGACCGATCGCTACGCCATTGAAACCTACAAAAAGCTGTACATCCCGCGCGTTTGGAGCAACTGATGCCCCTGCGGGAGCCTTACGATAAACTGTTGAGAAGAGAGTGTATATGAGATTTCCCGAAAATTTTATCCAGGAGGTTGTGGATCGCACCGATATTGAGGAGCTGATCGGGCGTTACGTTACGCTGAAGCGGACGGGCGCCAATCTGGTTGGGCGATGTCCGTTCCACAGTGAAAAAACGCCCTCCTTTTCGGTGTCTCCCACCAAAAAGATGTTTTTCTGCTTTGGTTGTCATGCGGGCGGCTCTGCCATTACGTTTGTGCAAAAGGCGGAGAATCTGGATTTTGCCGAGGCGGTGGAATTTTTGGCGAATCGGGCGGGACTTCCCCTGCCGCGGGAGAGCGATTCCTTCTCCGCGCAGCAAAACGGCGTTTCGCGCAAGCGGGTGCTGGAGATGAATCTGGAAGCGGCAAAGTTTTACCGCGCCTGCCTGTTTGATCCTGCCATCGGCGCCCCCGGAATGGATTATTTTAAGCGGGAGCGCAAGCTGACTGAAGCGACCATCAAGCATTTTGGTCTTGGATTTGCTCCGAATGGCTTTCACGCCTTGCGCGACCATTTGCGGCGGCTGGGATATTCCGACGACGAGCTGATTGCCGCGTATCTTTGCGCACGCAGTCAAAAAAACAACAACGTATACGATATTTTCCGCAACCGCGTGATGTTTCCAATCATTGATACGTCGGGAAACGTGGTCGGCTTTGGCGGCCGTGTGATGGACGATTCCAAGCCGAAGTATCTGAACACCTCAGACACGCCTGCGTTTAAAAAGAGCCGACATTTGTTTGCGCTCAATTTTGCGAAAAACTGTTGTGCGGAAAAAATGATTTTGTGCGAGGGGTACATGGACGTGATCGCATTGCACGCCGCGGGCTTTGAATATGCGGTTGCAACGCTGGGAACGGCGATTACCCCCGACCATGCACGGATCTTTTCCAAATACACGCAAAAGGTGATCATCTCCTACGACGCCGACGAGGCGGGGCAGAATGCTGCGAACAAGGCGATGCGTATTTTGGGTGAGGTTGGCATGGACGTGCGGGTGCTGCGATTGAGCGGCGCGAAGGACCCCGACGAATATATTGAAAAATTTGGCGCGGACCGATTCCGAAGGGTTTTGGAGGAGAGCCGCACGGGCTTTGAATACAAGGCGGAGCGGGTGCTTTCGCGGTACGATCTGTCGGTTGGCACCGATAAGATCAAGGCGTCGAACGAGCTGTGCGGCGTGATTGCGGAGTACCATTCGCCGGTGGAGCGCGAGGTCTACCTGAATTATGCTTCCTCCAAGCTGGAGCTGCCCGTGGACGTATTGCGGAATTCCGTGGAGCAGATTCGGCGAAAGCAACGGCGCGAGAGCGCGGCGCGGGAAAGCCGAGAGGCTCAGGCCTCGGTGAAGAATTTTGGCGATCGGATCAATCCGGATGCCGCGAAGGATCCGCGCGCCGCATCGGCGGAGGAATCGATTCTCGGTCTGCTCCTGATCTACGAGGAGTACCGGAATGCGGTTGACGAGGGGAAGATCGAGCTTGACGCGCAGGATTTTGTCACCGATTTTCACCGCCGTGTGTTTGAAGCGATCATGCACTTGCACCGCAGTGAAGCGGGCTTTCGATTTGAATTACTGGGAATGGATTTTACCCCCGACGAGGTGGGAAGGATTGAAAAAATGGAAATGGCGAGACAGCAGCTGTCGCAAAACGGTCCGGAGGTGCTTCGCTCTGCGATCGACGTGCTTCGTTCCACGCGCGAGCGCGCGCATTTGCGCAACGGAGATTTGAACACGCGTCTTGCATATCTGAGAGAAAAAAATGCGAAACTACATAAAGGAAAGGCTGATACACAATGAACGAGTTTGAAGTAAAAGAAGATTTGCCGGTTGCGGAGGCAGAAGAAACCGAAAAGAAGAGTGACGAGAAAAAGAGCGACGAGAAAAAGATTGACGTCAACCTGCTGATCGAAAAGGGAAAAAAGGGCAAGCTTTCGGCGTCCGATCTGGACGAAGCAATGGAAGAGATGAACTTTGACGTTGACAGCATTGACAAGCTCTATGAAACCCTGGAGGACAACGGCATTGCTTTTGACGGGGATCTTTCCAGCGCCGAAATGGACGCCATTGAAAGTGAAGTGGAAGCGTTTGGCGTTGCGGAAAATATGGAGCGGATCCTGGAGCAGGAGGGGCTTGCTATTGATGACCCCGTGCGCTTGTATCTGAAAGAGATCGGCCGTGTTCCTCTGCTGAACACCGATCGCGAAAAGGAGCTTGCCGAGCGCATGATGGCGGGCGACGAAACGGCAAAGACCGAGCTGGTGGAAGCAAACCTGCGCTTGGTTGTCAGCATTGCAAAGCGTTACGTGGGGCGCGGAATGTTCTTTTTGGATCTGATCCAGGAGGGAAATCTGGGCTTGATGAAGGCAGTGGACAAGTTCGATTACACCAAGGGGTATAAATTCTCCACCTACGCCACCTGGTGGATTCGCCAAGCGATCACCCGTGCCATTGCGGATCAGGCGCGCACCATTCGCATTCCGGTGCACATGGTGGAGACCATTCACAAGGTTTCTCGCGTTTCCCGTCAGCTGCTGCAGGAGAACGGACGTGAGCCGACTGCGGAGGAGATCGGAGAAAAGATCTCGATGAGCGCCGACAAGGTGCGCGAGATTATGAAGATTGCGCAGGATCCCGTTTCGCTGGAGACGCCGATCGGTGAGGAAGAGGACAGCCATTTGGGAGATTTTATCCCGGATGACGATACGCCCTCGCCCGCAGAAGCGACGTCAACCAATATTTTGCGCGAGGAGCTGGAAAAGCAGCTCCACACGCTGACTCCCCGAGAGGAGCACGTGATTAAGCTTCGCTTTGGCTTGTATGACGGCAGAACCCGCACCTTGGAGGAAGTGGGTAAGGAATTTGACATCACCCGTGAGCGCATCCGCCAGATTGAAGCAAAAGCATTGCGGAAATTGCGCCATCCCAGTCGTGCAAGACATTTGAAGGGCTTTATGGAGTGATTTTTGGTTTATCGTAACAAAAAACGCGGTTCAAAACTGTTTGTTTTGCCTAAAATTAGGTCAGATTAACAGAAAATGAACTGCGTTTTTTGTGTATTATGCTGTTGAATTGTGAACGAGTCGTGTCCGGATGAAAAAAATCAATGAAAAAAGGGGAGAACGTCACAAAAAATTCACTTGACAGAAACATGAAAAAGGTGTACAATATAAGGGTAAAAATGTAGGATTGTCTCTGTGCCCATTTTGCGAGACACCTGCGAGATTCGGGAGGATTCAACATGAAAAAAGACTGACTTGCCTGTTTTTATGTTTCGTCATGCTCTTCGCGATTGTTCTGACAAGCTGCGCAGAACAAACCGATGATGAGGTGAAGGACAATATTGCTGAACAGGCATCCAAAAACAATATGACCTTGAGCATGTGGGTCGTATCGGAAGAGGAGGTCGATCCGGAAATTGCTGTGGCAGTGACCGAGGAGATCAACTCCATGACACGCTCGAAGTATAAAACGGAGCTTGTGATTACGTACCTGACCGAGGATCAGTACTACGAAAAGTTGACCGCGGAGATTGAGGCCTATGCGGCTGCCGAAGCGGAGAGAAAGGAACAGCAGGAAGCGGAAGAGGAGTCGAAGGAGGATGAAACCGGAACGGGCGAGGAAACCACGACCGCTCCTGAGGTGGAAACCTACATTGATGACAACGGCTTGCTGCAGGAGAAATATCCCGCATTGGAAGAGCACCAGGTGGATATTATTTACATCGGTAATCTGGTTGACGGTGACGGCAATCTGATCGTTTCGGGTCAGGATATGTACAGCGAATTCGTTACAAAGGGTTGGCTGGCAGAGCTGGATTCCGAGCTGAAGAACAGTTCCAAGAAGATTGCGGAGTATATTTCTCCCACGCTCTTGTCTTCCGTGAAGCAGGATGGTGTTACTTATGCGATCCCGAATAACAACGTTATCGGCGAATATAAGTATATGCTGTTGAACCAAAAGCTGATGGATCGCTATGCTTTGCAGGGCTACTTCCAGAGAGGCTTGATCGACGGCTTCTACAATGAGTATATTTACCAGTTTTTAAATCTGGTTGCTTTGAACGAGGACTTGACCAAGGTGATTCCCGTGGACGCAACCTATGATCAGTGCCTGGAGCTGTTGGCGCATTACTGGACGATTGACGAGGATGATTATACGCTTGACAGCGATCAGTTCTCGATTTTCGGTACGCTTTACGAGGATTTGCAGAGCCTTTCCCGCGGGGAGACGGTTCTTGGCGTGCAGAGCTTGCTGGAGAACGAGGATTTTGTTGCAGCCTTCCTGCAGTTAAACAAATACCGTCTTGACAAGGAGGTAAGCTACTTTAAGCAAAGCGAGGATCAGGATACCTCCGCGATGTCGGCCGCAGTCAAATTTGTCAACGGCGACTTGACCGTGCTGGATGCAGAGGGATATTACCGCGATAAAAACGGCGAGCGCTACTATGTTGTTCCCGTTGCGTATCCTACTGCAACCGCAGAGGATATTTACGGTAATATGTTTGCCGTTAGCTCCTACAGCGTCAGTGTATCGCGTAGCATGGAAATTATCACCTGTCTGAACACCAACACCGAGATGCGCAATCTGCTGCAGTACGGTGTTGAGGGTGAGAACTACCGTCTGGATGACAACGGCAGAGTGGTTCGCCTTTCCAACAAGAACAACAAGCAGTATGTGATGGATATTTACGCAACCGGTAACGCATTCTTGGCTTATCTGGAACCGCAGATGGATGAAAGCATCTGGGAGAATGGTAAGGTGCAGAACCGCAGCTCTTTGGTAGAGCCGTTGCTGGGATTTGATTTGGATTCCTTTGCTTTAGCGCTTTCTCCCGAGGATACGACGATTACCATTGACGAGATCAAGGGATATAACCTCTCTTACAGCAGCGGATACTCCAAGGATCTGCTTTCCCAAAATGAGAAGTTGAAGACTTGGATCGAGCAATGCGATGCGGCAGGAAAGGGCGTTTACATTTACAAGAGTGTTGACGACGGCAAAAAGCAATACGTTGCAAACTATTACCTTTACAACAATACGGGATCTGCAAACTTTACCGTGGTCGAGGAGCCGATTACGACCGTGGAGGTCAATGATGCCGGTATTGAGGTTGAAAAGCAGGTTGGTGTTACGCTGGTTTTGAACTATAGCGACGTTCAATCCTCCGGATACGAGCTTTCTCTGGTCTCCTTTGCAAGACCTGCGGATTATCAGTCCAAGATCGTATGCAAGGTAAACGATACTGAAACGGCTATGGTTGAGACCGCGCAGACCGATGTATTGAATTTTGATTTCTACAACACCGACGAGTTTACAGTTGAGATTTACGACGATTTGACGATTCCGCACATCATTGACAATCCTTATCTGAATGAAGTGATTACCGCATGGTATAAGGATACGAATATGCAGACCACAAACAATGTTTTGATTTGGTCCGATACCACCAGCAGCGAGACCGAGAACTACTACACCTACGTTGTTTACCGCAAGAACATGAAGTACATTACCGACTTGCAGGTTTTGCCGAAGGGGAACAGCGGTGAGCTGGTTCTGCACTTTGATTTCAACGGTGCGGAGACGACCGATAACTCTTTGGATGTTACAACCCAGCGCAACTATCTGCTCTACTACGTTCGCGTTACGACCGATAAGGATGTAAGCTTCTCTCACAAGATCACGCTGAACGGCGGCGATGACAGTGCAACCTTTAATCCGATGTCTGCAACGAAGGATCCCGATTTCGTCATGATCGGCAATCTGGATACCGAGCTGGTGAAGTACATGGCAGAGTTGAACGAGGATATTCTTGGTTTGATTTACGCTTGTGAGGATTATGCATCCCTTGAAAAGACGATTACAACGCTTTCGTATCTGCTGAATACCAAAACAAAGGTTTCGGAGAATGAACTGAAGTCGACCTACGGAACCGGTTCCGATGCGTTCTTGAAGAAAATTAAGGATACTGTGATCGGAAGCGATTGGACGGCGCTGTTTGATAAGCTGCGCCACATTACCCACGCGGAGACGATGGATGTTTTGACCGATACGGTAAAGACTTGGGCGAACGGTGACGAGTACGTTTACTATACGTCCCCCTACGGAATTTACTACGCTTGGTTGGAGACTTACTCTTATCTCCCTGCAAACTGAACATTTTGGAGTGCTGGGCATCAGCCCGGCACTCTTTTTTATCAAAAAAACAGTTTTTTTATGTTTTCTACTTGCAAAAGTGTACGGCTTGTGATAAAATATGAGGTAGAAACCCATTTTGAAAGGATTGAGACACGATGTTTGGAGATCAAAAGGTGTGTTTTTCGGGCGTTCAGCCCAGCGGCAACCTGACCATTGGAAATTATCTTGGTGCCATTCGCAATTTTTCCGAGTTTTCGGAGCTGTACAAAACGTTTTATTGCGTTGTGGATGAGCACGCGATTACGGTTCGGCAAAATCCTGCGGAGCTTCGCCGCCGCACCTACGAGACGCTGGCACTTTATATGGCGTGCGGGCTGGATCCGGAAAAGAACACACTTTATGTGCAATCGATGGTGCACGAGCACGCCGAGCTTGCATGGATTTTGAATTGTTACACGATGTTTGGCGAGCTTTCGCGCATGACGCAGTTTAAGGATAAGAGCACAAAGCACGCGGACAATGTCAATGCGGGGCTGTTTACCTATCCCGTGCTGATGGCGGCGGATATTTTGCTGTATCAGACCGACGTGGTTCCGGTTGGAATTGACCAGAAGCAGCACGTGGAGCTGTGCCGCGATATTGCAACGCGCGTCAATCAGATTTATCCGGATCTGTTTACGATCCCGGAGCCCATCATGCCGAAGAGCGGCAAGAAGATCATGTCCTTGGTGGAGCCGACCAAAAAAATGAGCAAATCCGACGAGAATACAAATGCGGTGGTTTATATTTTGGACGACCGCGACGCGATCATCCGCAAGTTTAAGCGCGCGGTGACCGATTCCGGGGCGGAGGTCCGCGCGGCAGAGGATAAGCCCGGTGTGACCAATCTGATGACCGTTTACTCCTGCTTTACGGGCAAGAGTATGGAAGAGATTGAGCGGGAATTTGCAGGCAAGGGCTACGGCGACTTTAAGCTGGCGGTTGGAGAGGTGACGGCAGACGCGCTGGCACCCGTACAAAAGCGCTTTGCGGAGCTGATGGCTGACAAGGCGGCGCTGGAGGCACAGATGAAAAAAG
This sequence comes from Clostridia bacterium, assembly GCA_017452665.1. Classification (GTDB taxonomy): domain Bacteria; phylum Bacillota; class Clostridia; order Oscillospirales; family CAG-272; genus UMGS1865. The sequence continues at coordinate 16,594 of JAFTLZ010000003.1, read as the reverse complement.
GTGCGGAGGAGGCGTCCTACTACGCACGTCGTACGCTCTCCAAAATGCAGAAAAAGCTGGGATTTGTACAAATTCACTGATCTGCAATTTTTTACCGGAAAACTGAATACCGGATTGAAAAAGCGGGAAGACTTTTGGCAAGTTTTCCCGTTTTTTTATGCGGGAGCGACCTGATATAAAGGAGAGTTTGAAATGTCGGTTTTGATTGCGTTGTTTGTATTCGGGCTTGCCTTTGCGTTGACGCCCGCTGTGATTGGTCTTTCCTGGAAGATTGGTGCGGTGGATGTGCCGCAGGATTGGAGGCGGATGCATTTGGAGAGTGTTCCGCGTGCCGGGGGACTTGCCATTGTGCTCCCGTTTTTATTGGGGTGTGCGCTTTTGGGGGAGAGTTCGCCGTTTTTGATCGCTACGCTTTGCGGAGGGGGCTTGATGCTGGCGGTGGGATTGGCGGACGATATTTTTTGCCTTGGCGCGTGGAGCAAGCTCTTTTTTCAGATTGCCGCCGCGAGTGCCGCCGTGCTGGGGAGCGGCGCGACGGACGGAATGGGGACGGCGTTGGGGATTTTTTGGGTGGTGACGCTGACCAACGCGCACAACTTTGTGGATGGACTGGACGGGCTGTTTGCGGGATGCGCGACGATTGAGAGCCTTTTGCTGGGGCTGGCACTTTTTTTGGTCGGGGAAGGCGGATTGGCCACGGTTGCAATTTTGTTGGCTGTGGCGTGCCTGGCGTTCCGCTTTTACAACCGGTATCCGGCGCAGATCTTTGCGGGGGATTGCGGCTCGGAAAGCGTCGGTTTGTTGTTGGGGATGCTGTCATTGCCGCTGTTTTCGGGTGCGGTCTTGCAGATTGAAACCCTTGCGCCTTTACTGGTTTTTGCCTATCCTTTGACGGATCTGGTTACTGCCGTGGTGCGGCGGGTATTGCGCGGGAGAAGTCCTTTTGCCGCCGACCGTGCGCATTTGCACCATCGCATTTGCGCGGCGGGGCTTTCCTGCGTGGAGTGCGGCGGGGTGTTGCTGGCGATTTGCTTTAGCTTGGGCGTGATCGGTGTGCTGCTTTGCGTGGAGACGCTGTGGATTTATGCCATTGGTGCGTGTCTGGCTTCGGCACTGCTATTGTTTCGCTTGCGTAAATATATTGTGGGTGTGGCGGTTGGTTGATCTTGCATCTTTTTCGATTTTTATATGGAAAAGTTCCATTTTTTTGCATAGTTGTTGACTTTTGGGATGTGCCGTGCTATAATCAAGGTGTTCTGAAAATCACTTTTGGAGGCTTTGTATGAACACAATCAAATTTGCACACGGAAATGCAAAAGTAGTGGCACATCGCGGCGTCAGCAAGCTGGAAAAAGAAAATACACAGCTTGCGTTTGTTGCCGCAGGAAATCGCTCTTATTGGGGCGTGGAGACCGACGTTCGCTGTACGGCGGATGGGAATTTTATCATTTTGCATGACGAGAACACCGCGCGCGTATCGGGCGGGCAACATTCGTATGTTCCCGAGCAGACCGATCTTGCTACGTTGCGCGCACTGGAGCTGGCGGAAACCGACGGCAGTACGGGGCATCCTTATTTGCGTCTGCCTACGCTGGAGGAGTACATTCGCGTTTGCAAAAAGTACGAAAAGGAATGCGTTCTGGAGCTGAAAACCGAAATGACCGAAGCGCAGACCCGTGAGATGCTTGCCCGCATTGAGGCGGAAGGATATCTGGAGCACGTGGTATTTATCTCCTTCCTGTTCGAGGATTTGGTGCACATCCGTAAGATTTTGCCGAATCAAAAAGTGCAGTTTTTGTTTGGGGCATATTCGGACGAGCTGTTTGAGCGTCTGAAGCAATACCGTTTTGACGTGGACGTTGCCCATTCTCACCTGACCGAGGAGCTGGTGAAAAAGTATCACGGGGCGGGAATGGAGATTAACTGCTGGACAGTGGACGATCCTGCGGATGCGGAGCGCCTTGCCGCGTGGGGAGTGGATTATATTACTTCCAATATCCTGGAGTAATCGGACAGAGGTTTTTTGAATGGATTCGAAGTGTATTTTTCTTGATATTGACGGTACGCTGGTGGATTATAACGACACGGTTCCCGAATCGACTTTGATTGCATTGAAGCGCGCGCAGGAGAAGGGGCATCGGCTGATCATTGCCTCCGGACGGGCGGATTATATGATCAATCCGAAGCTTTTATCGGATATTCGTTTTGACGGGGTGATTGCATCCGGCGGAACGCACGTCCTTTGCGACGGAAAAACGATCTACGAGAGCATTTTCTCGGAGGAGGACGTCAAATTTGTGAGTGCGTATTTTCGGCGCTTGGGAATTCATTATTTGCTGTACGGCAGAGACCATTTGCTGGCCGCTCCCAATTTTTGGAGTGAAACGGTGGAGCGGATGCTGCGTGCCGGGTACTCCAAAAAAGCAATTGACGGTGCGTATGGCGGGGCGGTGACGGTTGAGAATTTGGCAGTGCAGACGGGCATCCGCAAGCTCGCTTACTTTTTTGCACAAAAGACGATCGCAGAGATCTCGGCAGATCTGGACGGCAGATTTTATGTAACCGATTACAGCGTTGGAAAAACCGCAAGTGACTTTTTTTACGGGGAAATGAATTTGGCGGGCGTGAACAAGGCGAGCGCGATTGAGATTTACATGAAGCATATCGGTGCGCCGCTTTCGGATTCGATTGCGTTTGGAGACAGCGGGAACGATCTTGAAATGATCCGTTTTGCGCATACAGGTGTTGCGATGGGAAATGCGACGGATGTGATCAAAGCCAATGCAGATTACGTGACACGCAATGTGGATGACAACGGTATTTATCATGCGTTTGAACATTTGGGCTTGATTTGATCGGTTGAGGTTGCGTTTGTCAAGTAATAAAAAAGCATAAAATTCGGTGTGATTCCTTGGTAAAAACACCGAATTTTGTTTTTGATATTGACAAATTGAGGAGTTTGTGCTATGATATAGAAGGAATATTGTAAAATTCCGTATCTCATTCCAACTTCTAACTGAAACAAGGGGTGTAAATCATGAGTGGTACAATTTTAACGGTAGCCGTCATTGCATATTTGTTGATTTGCATTGGTTGGGCGTTGTTGATTCGTAAGCTGCAAAAATCCAGATTGAGATTTTTCGGTGTTTTGATCAGCTTTGCCGTGGCTATGATCGGGACATTCATTGCAAAATCCTCGATTTTGAATGACGATTTTATTATGAATTCGGTGCTTCCGTGGATCGGCGCAATGCTCCCACCGGAATTTGCAGATCTGTTGGCACAGTCTCCTACGCTGTGTGACGTCGTACTTGGTTGCGTTTCCGCAATCGCGGCGCCGATTGTGATGTTTGCCATCTTCCAGCTGATGATGTTCTTGACCTGGATCGTACATCTGCTGATTACGCTGATTTGCGACTCTTCCCTTAAGGAAAAGGACGCGGAAAGCCGCTATGCGCTACCGCGCACGATCGCTTTGACCGTGGTACAGGCTTTGCTGGTGCTGTTTGTATGGATGGTTCCGATTTCCGCATACGTGGAGGTGGTTCCGATCCTTGCAGACGAGGTGAAGGAAGCTGCGATTCTGGATGACTCCACACAGGAAGTGGTAGACATGGTCGTAGAGGATTACGTCAAGCCGCTGGATAACAGTGTAACGCTCAACGTGTTCCGTGCAGTCGGTGTATCCGGTGTGTCGGATTCGCTGACTTCCTTTGACGTCAACGGCAACACCGCACATCTGAAAAACGAGTTGAGCTCGGTGGCAGATCTTGGCTTTAATGTTTTCCGTCTGACACAGACCGAGTTGACTTCCTACGGTGTGACCGAGGCAGATATCATTCTTGAAATTGCCGATTCCTTTGATTCCTCCGAGATGCTGCCCGCGATTGCAGGCGAGTTGCTTTACAACGCGACCGACGCTTGGCTGAACGGCGAGGACTTTATTGGAATCCCGGTGGAAACGCTTTATTTTGAAGAGACCGGAATGTTCAACGATTTTATGAACCGTTTGATTCTGGTACTTCACACCGACTCGCAAAGCAGCGATGCCCTTTGTGCCGATATGGACACTGTTGCACAGATGCTTGCAACGCTGATTCGTTCGGATATTCTTTCCAATCTGGATGACCAGAATGCGCTGATTGCACAGCTCTCGCAAGAAGGGTTGGTCAATTCGCTGGTGACTACCTTAGGCAACAACAATACCATGAAGGTGCTGATTCCTGAGGTTACCAATATCGGTGTGCGCGCGATTGCTACTACGTTGGGCATCAAAGAGGATGCCGGTGCGGTTTACGCCGAGTTTTTGGATACCGTTGCGGCAGACCTGAACTCGGTGAAGGGAATGACCTCCACCGAGCAGGTTACGGCTGTCAGCAGCTCGCTGAGCACGGCGTTTAACGAAGCGGGTATGGTGATTGACAAAGAAGTGATTGACTTCTATTCTACAGCAATCGTGAAGTCGGTGATTGAGCCGAGCGGCGACGCTGATATTACGCCTGAGAGCGTACAGGGCTTCTTTGCGGTTTACGCATGGAACACGCAGGAGCTGTATGCCGACCAGGTGAAGGGCAATTCCGCAAACAAGACTCAAACCATTGCAGGAACCGAGGATACGTCCTTTGAGATGCTGCAGGTTCTTTTGCAGGGTACGGTATTTGAGGGTATGACCGCTGAGGAGCTACGCAACAGCGGTGCAGGTGTACTGGCACGCGTCACCTATCGCTTGACGCTGATCAAGACGGACGATACCGATCCCGAAAACACCATTGAAAAGCAGGCAAGTGAGATCGTGATGGCGGAGTTCTCCACGATCTTGAACGAGGACGAACACGGCGAGCTGTTGGAGGTCCTTTCCAATGTGACCATTACGGCGGCACTTTCCGAAAGCTCTGTGAACGTAACCGCAAGCTTGCAGTCGGCTGAGACGATGAAGGAAACGACCATCGTGATTACAACCGACAAGCTGTTGGTGGATGCGCAGGCGGCTGCTGATAAGATCAATGATAGCAATATTGCAAACGAAGCGGCGGCGATTGAAAATATTTTTGCTACTGCAGGCTCTCTTTCTTCCACGCTGACCAACGGCGAGGAAATGGATCTTGCCGAGGTTGCAGGCTCTATGGGCGTCATTCTGGACTCCCTGAGTGCAACCGAATCCTACGGAACCGAGCAATCCTCAACGCTCTTTACGGCAGTGATGCAATCCTCGACGGTACGTGAGGCGGCTGATTTGGATATGGCAACTGCAACCCAGATGGGGCAGAAGGGCTCGGCGGGAGATGCAAAATACGAGGAGACCTTTAAGAATGTAGCCAACACGGTGACCGTGATGGGTTCTATGGGCGCCAACGGCGGCGAGCTGAAGGAAGAAGATATCGTAGAGATGATCCGCGGACTCAATCCGCAAACGGCGGGCATGATTGAGGTTTACGTTACGCCTTCCCGTTTGACCGACAGCTATAACGTTCCCGCAAACTACTCGACCACTGCGGCACCGTTGATCTCCAACTTGTTTGGATACATGGCAGAGGCTGAAATGGACGATGCACAGTACGAAAAGGAAGCCAAGGCGATCAACAATATTTTGACGATTACCATGGCGGCGCGCGACCATGCGGGAGACTCCGAGCACAACAAGACTTTGTTTGGCAAAAACGGAATTTTGAACAGTGCGGAGGAAACCGTAGAAGCTTTGATGGCCTCCAAGGCGTTGGCAAGCTCTTTGCGCGAGACGCCTTTTGAGGAAGACCCGTTTGAGCTGAGCGAATTGATGCAGAAGGACGAGAATGCAGACGAAGAGCAGGAGCTGAAGGATGCAATTCACAATTACTATGTGGAGCATCACGATGCAGAAACCAAGTTGACGCTGCAGTTGATTGCAAAATTGCTTGGCGTACAGGACATTGATACGATCCTTGGTGATTGATCTGTACCGATTTGGAGCGACTCACAAATGTGGGTCGCTCCTTTTTTGGATTTTGCAGGATAAAATCTGATTTTTCTATTGCATTTGCGGGATAAAAATGGTAAAATAATATTGAAAATCAACTGAAACGATTCAAATTCAAACGAAAAAGGAGTGCTTTTTATGTCAACACCTACTGCTCATATTGCCGCGCGCAAGGGGGATTTTGCCAAAACTGTCTTGATGCCCGGGGATCCGCTGCGTTCGGAATTTATCGCAAAAACCTATCTTGAAAACGCGGTATTGGTCAACGACATCCGCGGGGTACACGGCTATACCGGGGAATATCACGGCAAGCGTGTTTCGGTGATGGCGTCCGGAATGGGACAGCCGTCGATTGGAATCTATTCCTATGAGCTTTACAATTTTTACGACGTGGAGAACATTATTCGTGTGGGAACCTGCGGATCCTACCATCCCGATCTGCACGTGCGCGATATCATCGTTGCTATGGGCGCTTGCACCGACAGCAATTTTGCCGCGCAGTACCGTTTGCCCGGTACGTTTTGCCCGTTGGCAGACTTTGAGCTGGTTCGCCGTGCCGCTGAGGAATGTGAGCGCATGGGGGTTCATTATCGCGTAGGAAATATCTTTTCGTCCGACCACTTTTATGAGGATGACAACTCCGGCATGACCTGGGCGAAGATGGGCGTGCTTGGCGTGGAAATGGAGGCGGCGGCGCTGTATTGCAATGCGGCAAGAGCCGGCAAAAACGCGCTTTGCATTTGCACGGTCAGCAATTCCTTTACGCATCCGGAGGAGGAGACGACCGCTGAGGAGCGCCAGAACTCCTTTACGAAGATGATGGAGATCGCTTTGGCGCTTGCTTGACGGAGGAGCTATGGCAAAAAGAGTATTTTTGATTGTACTGGACAGCATGGGGATTGGTGAGATGCCGGACGCCGCGATGTTTGGCGATGCAGGCAGCAACACGCTGCGAGCGATCCGTCGGCATCCGCGCTTTTCCTGCCCGACGCTGGCAGAGCTGGGGCTGTTTCACATTGAAGGCGTTGGCGGCGAAGTGGGGGTGCCTCGTGCGTCCTATGCGCGTATGCGGGAAGCCTCGCGCGGCAAGGACACCACCATCGGGCATTGGGAGATTGCGGGGATCGTTTCGGAGCAACCCCTGCCGACCTATCCGAACGGATTTCCACCGGAGGTGATTGCGGAATTTGAACATCTGACCGGGCGTGCGGTGCTTTGCAACCGTCCGTACTCCGGGACCGAGGTGATCAAGGACTTTGGGGAGGAGCATTGCCGCACGGGGGCGTTGATCGTTTATACGTCTGCGGACAGTGTATTCCAGATCGCCGCGCATGAGGATGTGGTTCCGGTTGACGAGTTATACCGCTACTGCACGTTGGCGCGGAAAATGCTGGTCGGAAAGCACGGCGTTGGGCGTGTGATCGCACGTCCGTTTGCGGGGAAATATCCCTTTGTGCGCACGCCGCGGCGGCATGATTACTCGTTGATTCCGCCCGGACAGACCTTGCCCGCTTTGCTGCAGGAAAACGGCTTGCAGAGTATTTCAGTGGGGAAGATCTACGATATTTTTGCGGGCGTCGGATTTGACGAGAGCCATCCCACCGTCAGCAATGCCGACGGAATGGCGAAAACCGTTGAAATTGCGAAGCGTGATTTTACAGGCTTATGCTTTACCAATCTGGTGGATTTTGACATGCTCTACGGGCACCGCAACGACGTGGAGGGCTATGCGGCGGCGATGAGCGTCTTTGACGCATGGCTGAAGGAGTTTCTCCCGCTGTTGCGAGAGGAGGATTTGCTCATCATCACTGCCGACCACGGGTGTGATCCGTCTACTCCTTCCACCGATCATTCGCGCGAATACACGCCGATGCTGGCGTTCGGAGCGCATATCCGTTCGGGTGTTGATCTTGGCACGCGCAGCTCGTTTGCGGATATCGGAGCGACGGTGGCAGACTTTTTGGAAGTTGACTTTTCGGAAATTGCGGGAAGCTCGTTTTACCGCGAGCTGATGAAGAACTGAAGCACTTGGGAGGCTTTTGATGACGAACGAAGAATTGATGTGCCTGGCTGCCGAAGCGCGCAAGCTTGCATACGCCCCGTATTCTCATTTTTGCGTAGGGGCTGCGCTTCTGACCTCTTCCGGGAGAGTTTACACCGGCTGTAATATCGAAAACGCGGCGTACTCTCCCACCAACTGTGCCGAGCGCACGGCTTTTTTTAAGGCGGTGAGCGAGGGAGAACGCGAATTTGCCGCGATTGCCGTGACGGGTGGAAAGATGGGCGAAAAACCCTCCTTTTGCGCGCCGTGCGGTGTTTGTCGGCAGGTGATGGCGGAGTTTTGCGGAGCGGATTTTACGGTCGTGCTGGGGGCTCCCGGTCATTTGACTTGTATGCGCCTGGAGGCGCTTTTGCCCGCCTCTTTTGGAAAAGCAAATTTGGCGCTTGCGGAGGAAAACTGATATGCGGATGTATGATATCATCAAGAAAAAGCGGGACGGGCAGGCGCTTTGCGAGGAGGAGATCCGCTTTTTTGTAGAAGGATACACTGCGGGGGAGATCCCCGATTATCAGGCGGCGGCTTTGTGCATGGCGATCTATTTTTGCGGCATGAGCGTTGCCGAAACGACCGCGCTGACGCTTGCAATGCGGGATTCGGGAGCGGTGCTCTCCTTGCCCGATATGCAGGGGGTGCGTGTGGATAAGCACTCCACCGGCGGTGTGGGAGACAAAACCAGCCTGGTGGTAGCACCCATTGCGGCGACGCTTGGCGTAAAGGTTGCAAAAATGAGCGGACGCGGTCTGGGGCACACGGGCGGAACGGTGGATAAGCTGGAGGCGATTCCGGGCTTTTGCACTGATATGACCTCGGCGGAGATGATGCGCATTGTTGACGAGGTGGGAATTGCCATTGTGGGGCAGAGTGCCGATCTGGCTCCCGCCGACAAGCTGTTGTATGCGCTCCGCGACGTGACCGCAACGGTGGATAGCATCCCGCTGATTGCCTCCAGCATCATGAGCAAAAAGCTTGCCGCGGACGATGATTGCATCGTTTTGGACGTCAAGACCGGAAGCGGCTCCTTTATGAAGCGGCGGGAGGACAGCCTTGCGCTGGCAGAGGTCATGGTTGGAATCGGAACACGGGCGGGGAAGAAAATCCGCGCGCTGGTGACCGATATGGACCGTCCGTTAGGAAATGCGATCGGGAATTCCTTGGAGGTTGTGGAGGCGATTGAAACCCTGCGTGGGAGAGGACCGGAGGACCTATACGAGCTTTGCGTGGCTTTGGCGACCCATATGCTTGCCCTTGCAGGAAAGGGTAATATGGCCGATTGTGAGGCTCGTGTGCGCGAGGTGATTGCTTCGGGCGCGGCGTTGGATACCTTTGCACGTATGGTGCGGGCACAGGGGGGCGACGAGGCGTATATTTACCGTCCCGAACAGTTTGCGGTGGGAAAGCATCAAAAGGTGGTTTTTGCGCCGCAGGAGGGGTATATTTCTGCCGTGGATGCGGAGCAATACGGTTTGGCGGCGCTTGTCCTTGGGGCGGGGAGAAACCGCAAAGAGGATTGCATCGACCATTGCGCCGGAATTTTGCTGCAGGCAAAGACGGGGGATTTTGTGCGCGCGGGAGAACCGATTGCAACGCTTTACACCGACACCAAGCCGGAAAATCTGGATGCGGCAGAGCGGATGCTCCTGGATGCCACGGCTTTTTCAGCAGAACAGCCTGCGGCACGGCCGTTGATTTTTGACGTGGTGGAATCATAAATTTTTAAGAAAGGAATTGCAGGTTGGCAGTTCCTTTTCTTTTATTTCAACATTTGAATATTTGTTCAAATATTTTTTTGAAATAGGGTTGACAAATATAGAGAAAAGGAGTATAATACGTTTGAACAGTTGTTCAAATGTTTTAATCGGAGGGGAAAACGATGAAAAAAACCTACAAAATTGAGGTGGACTGCGCAAACTGTGCCAACAAAATGGAGCTTGCCGCGCAAAAAACGGAAGGGGTCAAGAGCGCAACCGTCAATTTTATGACCTTGAAAATGGCGGTGGAGTTTGAGGACGGTGCGGATGCTTCTGCCGTGATGAAGCAAGTGTTGAAAAACTGCAAAAAGGTGGAGGATGACTGCGAGATCTACCTTTGACGGTGTCCGCACGGAATACAACGATGAATCGCAAACAGAAAAAAGTACTGGTTCGGATTATTCTTGCGGCGGTTTTGTTGGTCGGCGTATCACTGTTGCCTGTAGAGGGCTGGCTTCGTTTTGCGCTGTTCATGCTACCGTATCTGTGTATCGGCTACGATATTCTGATCAAGGCGGGAAAGGGGATCATACATCTTCAGCCCTTTGACGAAAATTTTTTGATGGCGGTGGCAACGGTTGGCGCCATTGTTCTGGGCGACTATGCCGAGGGAACTGCCGTGATGCTGTTTTATCAGATCGGTGAGCTGTTTCAATCCTATGCGGTGGGAAAAAGCAGACGGAGCATCAGCGAGCTGATGGATATCCGTCCGGATTATGCCAACGTTGCGGATGAGAGCGGTGAATACTGCCAAATAGACCCTGACGAGGTCGAGGTTGGCACGGTGATTTTAGTCAAGCCCGGAGAAAAGATCCCGATTGACGGTGTTGTTACCGAAGGTGCGTCCACGCTTAACACGGGGGCACTGACGGGGGAGAGCGTACCGCGCGAGGTTGCGGTGGGGGACGAAGTCATCAGCGGCTGTGTGAACCTGACGGGCGTGTTACAGATTCGCACCACGAAGGAGTTTGGCGAATCCACCGTTTCCAAAATTTTGGACCTGGTGGAGAATGCGAGTTCAAAAAAGTCGCGCTCTGAGAATTTTATCGCAAAATTCGCACGCTATTACACCCCGGCTGTTTGCTTTGGTGCCTTGGCGCTTGCCGTTTTGCCGCCGCTCTTTCAGTTGACCGTGATGCAGTCCGCCCCGGAGTGGGGGGATTGGATCTACCGCGCACTGACCTTTTTGGTCATCAGCTGTCCCTGTGCGTTGGTGATCAGTATTCCGCTCAGCTTTTTTGCCGGAATCGGCGGTGCGGGGCGCGCGGGCGTGCTTGTGAAGGGCTCCAACTATCTGGAGACCTTGGCAGGTGTCAGGCTGGTTGCGTTTGACAAAACCGGAACCGTAACGGGCGGTGTATTTGAGGTTGCAAAGATCTTGCCGTGTGAAATGGAAGCGGAGAAGCTGTTGGAATACGCGGCGCTTGCCGAGCAATTTTCAACGCATCCGATCAGCCGCAGCTTGTGCCGTGCGTACGGTGAAGCGGGCTGCGAATTGGACTCGGAGCGGGTAAGCGAGGTCACGGAGATCGGCGGACACGGCGTAACGGCGAAGGTGGATTTGCACGCGGTGGCGGTTGGAAACCTGAAGCTGATGGAGCGCTTGGGGATCCATCCTGCGGCGTGTGACGAGCCGGGAGCTGCGGTTTACGTTGCAGTGGACGGAAAATTTGCGGGGTATGTTCTGATTACCGACCGTATAAAGCCAACCTCTGCGGAGGCGATTGCGGATTTGCGTCGGATTGGTGTCCGTAAGACCGTGATGCTGACGGGCGACGCGCGCCGCGTTGGTGAAGCGGTTGCAGGCGAGCTTGGGATTGACGAGGTGCATTACGAGCTGTTGCCGGAGGATAAGGTACAGATTGTGGAGCGGCTGTTGGCGGAAAAATCCCCGCGGGAAAAGCTTGCGTTTGTGGGAGACGGGATCAATGACGCGCCCGTGCTTTCCCGTGCGGACGTGGGCATTGCCATGGGAGCGTTGGGCTCGGATGCGGCGATCGAAGCGGCTGACATCGTTTTGATGGATGACAATCCGCTCAAAATTGCGCAGGCGATCCGCATTGCGCGCAAATGCTTGCGCATCGTATATCAAAATATTTATTTTGCACTGGGGATTAAGGGACTGTGCCTGATTTTGGGCGCGTTCGGTATTGCCAATATGTGGTTTGCGATTTTTGCAGACGTGGGTGTGATGGTGCTTGCGGTTTTGAACGCCATTCGCGCTTTGCACGTGGACGGTCCTTTGGCAAAACAGAGATAAGAGGAGGGAATATGGATTACAAGCAGGAAAAAGCAGAGGAATGTTGTAATGAGGTTCACGAGGAGCTTTTGACCGTTGTGCGGGAGACGCTCCCGACGGAAACTGCGCTGTACGATCTTGCCGAGCTGTTTAAGGTATTTGGCGATTCGACGCGGATGCGCATTTTGTTTGTGCTGTCGGCGGCGGAGGTGTGCGTATGCGATCTCTCACGCGCGCTGAATATGACGCCGTCTGCCATTTCCCATCAGCTCAAAATTCTCAAGCAAAGCAAGCTGGTCAAGAGCCGCCGAGCGGGGAAGTCGATCTTTTATTCGCTGGCGGATCAGCACGTGCGTACCATCATTGACCAGGGAATGGAGCATATCTGTGAGCCGTAAGCGCGGTAATTTCACTGTGGTCATTCAAAATTGATTGTTTAAACAGAATCGCAGAAAATAGAAACAGACCCTCGTAGGTTTTACACCTATAAGGGTCTGTAGCTTTTCATTTGTTTGCGGTTAAGGCGCGTCGGTTTCAGCCATGGAGCCGATCATATCCAGATACTCCTGGTAAGCCTCCTCGCCCATAAGGCTCTTCAGCATATTTTCCAGTTCTTCCTCCGGAAGCGTGAACATGAAGAGCTCGAAAGCGAACAGAAGAATGAAGATGACGAGCGCCAAGATACCGAGGATCAAGCCTGCGATTGCCATGCCGGTAAATTTTTTGGCGGGGGAGGTGACTCTTGCTACGATGGCAAAAATGACAGCAAGGACGCCGAACAGTGCGGGGAATACGTATGCGCCGCAACAGCAACAACAGCTGCACACGGCAACGATGCCAAGCACCATCGACGCGATGGAAAATGCTTTGCTGCGCTTGTTGGGATCCTCCGGCGGAACAATGTTATAGGCGGCAGAATTGGTATTTTGATAATCAAACTGATTGTTCATGGGTATAACCTCCGATAGTTGATACCTCATTGTACCATAAAATACAGGATTTTTCAATGGTTTTTGAAAAAAATATCGTGAATTTCTTTCGACATCTTTTCAAAATACATTTTTTATGGTAAAATAGAGTGCATAAAGGGGAAAAAGGAGTTGGGGCGTATGGATTTGCGTAAGAGCCGCAAATATTTTTTGATACTTCATTTGGCCGCATTGGCGGTGATCTTATTCTTTCCGCTGTATCGGGCAATCGCTGGCGCGATGCCATCGTTTTTGTCGCAATGTGTGTTACATGATCGGTTGTTTCTTTACTGTCCCGTATGTGGTGGAACGCGTGCCGTAGATGCGCTATTGCATTTGGACGTGGTGGGTGCCTTGCGGTACAATCCGCTGGTCACAATTGGAATTTTGATATTGCTCATTGCGGATTTTGTTGCGTGGGTGCGCTTTTTTCGGCACGAGCCTCCCTTTTTGCGGTTTCCGCAATGGAGCTGGGTGGTCATGGCGGTTGTGCTGGTCGGCTATGCGGTTTTGCGCAACTATCTGATGATCGCGCACGGCATTGATCCCACGGGAGATCTGGTGGATTTTTGGAACTCCGTACGAGGGTGACGGAAAAGAAAAATGCACTTAATTCGACTTTTTGCTTCGTTAAGTGCATCTTTTTTGCCGCTAAATTCACTCACCGGTCCTTTTGTCGGTAGGTACATTTTATTACGTTACTGTTCTATCGCAGAAGCTTTTTACGGTTTATTTGAGAAGCTCGAACAGATTGACGAATTCCACCCCTGCACGCAGGGCGCACGCCGCGGTATAGGCGGTTCCACCGCCGTGTGAGGTGCGAAGATAGGCGATGCAAACGTCGGAGCCTTCCACAAGCGCTCGGTTGCGCATCTGCAGAACTCCGGCATAGTAATATTGGCTGACATAGCGATGGCAGTCGGCTTGCTCGATGATCTGCTCATACAAGCGGGTGTCGGAGGCGTTCCAGTTGTCCGATTGCGTGGGGCATGGGAGGATCAGCTCCAAGCGGATATGCGGATGCTGCTTGCGGGCGGAAAGCACGCAGAGCGCCGCCAAGGTATCAAAGCCAAGCGCGCCGCCGGTGCGGAAGGTGACGGCTCCCGCGCGGATCTGGCGTTCGATTTCTGTGTTCAACGCATCGACCAAATTTGGGTATTGCTCCTGCGGAATGGTGCGATGCCCGGTAAAGCAAACTGTTTTTGCCATGTTTTCACCTCCCATATCACAGAATAGTATATCACAGATTGCCTCAAAAAGAAAGCATTTTTTTCGAAAAAACGGTTGTCTTTTTCAAAAAATTCCGAAAAAATGCAAAAAATCGTATGACAAAAACCAACGCGCCGCGACACAAACAGCGGTGCTTTTTTCTTTTTCTTGCCGCTCTTTTCAAGCTTTTGTGCAAATGTGCGCTTTTTAGGGTTTTCTCACCACAAAAAAACCGAAAACGCACCTCCGGATTCGACCGATTCCGCTCGAGAAAGGTAGTAAAATAGAGGTGGAATAAAGCAAAGGAAGGTGAAAGCTTATGCAGGAAGAAAAAATTCGGGAACACAAAGAGAAAAGAAATGAAGCAATACAAAAGGATCGCGCAGAAACGGCGCGGGTGTGGAAGGCGCGCGGTCTTGCGGCGGGCAGGGAGGTGCTGTGGTGCGGCTGGGCTTGGCTGTTGGGACAAGCAGGGATGCTGTTTGAAACCTATCCGTTGGGGTTGGCGCTGCTTTGCGGCTCGGCAAAGCATACCGTTGCCATTTTGATCGGGCTGTTGCTGTCGGCAATCAGCAATCTGCGTGATCCGGTTGTTTACATCTGTGCCTACTGTGCGGCGGCGCTGATCCGCGTGATTGCAAGTATGCTGTTGGATACGCCCGATGCGCGTTTTACACTCCCCGAAGGCTTGAAAAAGAAGTTGAAGGCGCTTGAGCCTGAAAAGCCAACGGGATCGGAGACGTCTGAACAGTCGGAAACATGGCTTTCGCGTCTGCGGAAGCGGATTTGGAAAACCGATGCCGCGGAGGCTGACGGGGCGGGACTTTGGGAAGAGACCAAGAACCTTTTTTCGGAGAGTGTTTGCTTGCGGATGGCAACTGCCGCGGTGTGTGTGCTGATCATTTCGCTTTACCGCATTTTTGCAGGGGGATTTCGATATTACGATCTGTTTGCGGCAATTTTTTCGGTGCTTTTGACGCCGACGGCAGCGATGGTTTATTCGGTTTCGTTGGAGAAACGAACACGCTCGGAAATACTCAAAACGGTTTCCGAGGCGGCGCTTCTGTTTTCTTTGATCTATGCGGCGAATACGGTCACCTTTTTAAGCTTTCCATTTGCACCGATTTTGGCGCTGTTTTTTACCCTCTTTCTTTGCCAAAGCCGTGGATATGTGATCGGCATTGCCGCCGCGGGGCTTTGCGGGCTGGCGTATGCTCCGCTTCACGCGCCTGCGTTTTTGCTTGCCGCCTTGGCATACTGCTTTTTTCACCGTTTGGAGAAGGAGAATATCGGCATCCTGAGTGCTTGCTTTTGCACGGTTGCGTGGTCGGTATATATTGACGGCGCCACTGCGCTTTTGAGCTTGGTTCCATCTGCTTTGATTGCGGGTGCGGTATTTACGGTTGCGCAAAAGCTACAGCTGGCGAGTGCCTCCGTACGGGAAGAGGAGGTGGAAACGCCTTCCAACGGTACTGCGCAAGAGACGCGCTTGCAGATGGAAAGCACGCGATATCAGGACTCCAACGATCGGTTTCGCGGAATTTCGGATGCGTTTTCCTCACTTTCCGAGGTGTTTTACAATCTGAGCGACCGCTTTCGCCGCCCCGGGACGCTGGATCTGCGGCGTATTTGTGATGATTCCTTCGATCGTTTTTGCACCGATTGCCCGAACAAAAGCGTTTGCTGGGGGTTGGAGTATTCCGACACCTTGGGAACGGTGAACCGATTGATCTCGGCATTGCACACGCGCGGAAGTGTAGAACGCGAACAAATTGCCGAGCCCCTATTGCACCGCTGCACGCGCATGGACGGAATATTGGAAGGAATCAACCGTGACTGTGCGCACTTGACTGCAGAGATGCTGCGGAACAACCGCACCGAAATTTTTGCAATGGATTACGAATCGGCGGCAAAGATCATCAACGATGCCCTGGAGGAAGAGGACGGGGAATACCGCTTTGATACCGGGCTGGAGCAACAGATTACGGATTATCTCAACGACGCCGGTGTACGTGCCAACAGTGTGACCGTTTATGGCAGCCGATGCCGCAAAATTTTGATTCGCGGGGTGGATCTGGATCATGCCAAAGTGACATCCGAGACCTTACGCTCGGATCTTGGGGAGTTGTGTGGATCGGAATTGGGGCGGCCGACGTTTGAAGTGGAGCACAATGTCAGTACCATGATCCTGCAGGCAAAGCAAAAAATCACAGTTACGGGGGCGCAAAACAACATTTCTGCGGACGGCGGTGTCAGCGGAGACAGCCTGAATTTGTTCTCCAACAAAAAGGATTATTTTTATGCGTTGATCAGCGACGGCATGGGGGCAGGGAAGGAGGCGGCTTTGACCTCGGCGCTTTGCTCGGTGTTTATGGAAAAAATGCTACGCGCCGGCAATCGGGCGGGAACTTCCTT
>JAFTLZ010000050.1 GCA_017452665.1 Clostridia bacterium | reverse complement strand
TTGTTTTTACGGATTTGTCCTCTTAATTTTGGAAAATGTAGGAAGAGATGGATGCATCATCCATTGCTTTCGGGGGTGGAGTCCTCCTTTTGGCGTTTGTTCTTACCCAGTACGGTGATGGCATCGCGATGATACTGTTTGGGCGGGATATCGGGAGAATCCTTCAGCACTACGCGCACCGTGCCTGCCAGCGGGTTGGAGCTGATGACGGTTCCGATGCCGTCCTCGGTTTTGACCAGCGTGTCATTGGAGGGCGTTAGACGGATCTCCTCGCTGTAGACCTCGGACTCAAATCGCAGACAGCACATGAGTCTGCCGCAGACGCCCGAAATTTTTGCGGAGTTGAGCGAAAGCCCTTGCTCCTTTGCCATTTTGATGGAAACCTGCGCAAAATCGGGAAGGAAGGTGGAGCAACAGAGCGCTCTGCCGCAGGCGCCGATGCCGCCCAGCATTTTTGCCTCGTCGCGGATACCGATCTGGCGCAGCTCGATGCGGGTACGGAATACCGATGCAAGATCCTTGACCAGCTCGCGGAAGTCTACGCGTCCCTCGGACGAGAAGTAAAAGAGCAGCTTGGAGTTGTCGAAGGCGTATTGGGCGTCGATCAGCTTCATATCCAGCTTGTGATGCTCGATCTTTTGCTGGCAGATGACCAAAGCCTCCTTCTCTTTCGCTTGGTTCTCCTCGTTGTGAAGCACGTCGGCAGGGGTAGCCACACGGATCAGCGGGCGCAGGGGGGAGATGGTATCGTTTACGGCAATCATGGTATTGGCAAGGCAGATCTCACCAAATTCGGGGCCGCGCGCGGTCTCGACGATGGCAAAGTCCCCCTTTTCGACCTGTGTTTTTTGCGGATCGAAATAGTACATTTTTCCGCCGGAGCGGAAGCGAACACCGATGACCTCTACCTGTTCTGCCGGTGTCTCTTGCGCGGGAGCAGAGAGAATGGGAGATTCGAACAGATCGACGTTTTCCGGAATCTCGATCTCGGCGGATTCCTCTTCCGGCTCAAACGGAGCGGGAGTTTTTTCTTCGGCGGGGGGAGTGGGGAGCGGCTCGGCGGCGTTGAGAACGATTTTTGCACGCCATTCCGCCAATTCCTTTTCCTCGTTGGGATCCCCGTAAATATCATCCTTTTGGTGGAAGTGCTCGCGGTTCTTTTGACCGTCGCGCGGACCGCGTTGCTTTTTATCGCGGCGGTCGTGCTTCTTGTCCTCATGCTTTTTATCGGTATGCCCGCCGCCCGCGCGGTGCGGCTTTTGCTGCTTTTCGTCGGCGAGGAGGGCTTCCGCGGCCTTTTCCTCAGGGATATCGGAGAAAGAGGTTACGGTATCGTTGTTCTCAAATGCTTTTTTATCGCGGTCTCTGCCGTGCTTGCGGCCTCCTCGGTGACCGCGATGACGGCGGTTACGGTTCTCACCGTTTTCGTGATTCTGATGATTTTGTGCCGACTCCTCGGTGTTCGGAACGGGGCGATTGTTTTCTTCCATAACTGTGATTATCTATCCTTTCTGTGATCAGGGCGGAGCGTTTCGCTACTGCAACAAGCCGCATCTGACCGCAAAGGCGGTCATAGTCAAGCGGACATTGGCGTTGTAGCGCAGACGCTCGATGGTATCGGTGATTCCGTCGCAAAGGGCGAGCAGCTCGGGAGTGGTAAAGCCGTAGGCGAGCGTGCATGCCTCCTCGCGGTCGGAGAAAAAGCAGAGCGGTGCGTGCTCGGTCTGTTTACAAAGCAGGAGATCGCGCAGGCAGAGCAGAATTTCGTTGCACTGCTCGGTCAGCTCGTCGCGCTTTTGACTCAAGCTCGCGAGAAAACGCAGGGTCTGTGCGCTGTTGCGCTTGGAGGAGCAGAGACGGATAAACTCGCGTGTACGTTTGCGACTCTCCAGAATGGGCACGTGGCGCTTGGAATCCAATAGCGCCCTTGCGCGTCCGATGCTTCCCGCAGAGGCGGTGATCAGCTCGGCAAGCTGCTGCGGATTTTCCCGTGCGAATTTTTCGGCTTCCGGAATATTTTGGCGCAGATAGCGCTCGATCTGCTCGGAAGAGATCGGCTCGGTATGGAGCGTAGGTGCGCGGCTGCGAACGGTCTCCAACAGGGTGGCGGCGTTTTCGCACAGCAACAGAAACAGCACGTAAGACGGCGGCTCCTCTAAGGTCAGGAGCAATGCGTTTTGCGCCTGCACGGTCATCAGGTGCGCTTCCTCGATGATATAGATCTTGTTGGTAAGGTCGTTGGGAGGAATATAAACGTCGGTCTTCAGCTCTCGGACCGCCTCTACGCCAAGCGTGGCTTTGTCACCGCGGTTGACGGTAATGACGTCGGGAGAGTTGCCCGCCAATATCTTTTTGCAGGAGGGGCACTCCATGCAGGGGAGGGCGTGAGCGGGATCGTTTTTGTTTTGGCAGGCAAGCGCCGCCGCGATCCGCATGGCAACGGTATGCTTTCCCGTGCCTTCAGCTCCCTCTAAAATATACGCGTGGGAAAGGGAGCTTGCGGCAATATCGTCGCGCAGGCGTTCGCGCAAGCGTTGATTTTCCACAATATCCGTAAACGCCGCTCTCATATCACCGCTCCTTTCCGTTTTTGTACCGCGCCTTTGAAAGTGTCTAACACACCAACTTAAATTATAACAGTTTTTTGGACGTTTGTCAAGACGTCCGCTTTTGCATTTCTGCTTTTTTGAATCGTTTTTTTTATAAAAAAGTATGAAATGATTGACAGAAGCAGAAAAATAGGGTATAATAAGGTAGGAGAATACCGAGCCCCGGAAACGACGGTGGCTTGGGGAGCCAATTTGCAGAAAGGATGACAGAACCATGGTAGTTACGAAGAAATCCGTGATCGGAGACGTTTTGGACTTTGATCCGGAAACCGCACAGTTTTTCTTTGCGATCGGAATGCATTGCCTGGGTTGCCCCGCATCCCGCGGTGAGTCCATTGAGGATGCTTGCGCCGTGCACGGCACGGATGCGGACGCTCTTGTGGAGCAGCTCAACAAGTTCCTTTCGGAAAAGAAATAAGGGATCGAAAACGCGTTGAAAGAAGGATACGGTATCCTTTCTTTCAACGCGCTTTCGCGCAAGCGGAGAAAAATGGAAAGGAAGCTCGTTTTACGGATGAGCTGACGGAAAGGATTGCCGATGTCAAATTTTACAGTACCGGACACACGTTTGTGCAGTGCCGTCCCCTATTTGAAGCGGGGCGGACGCGTGATTGACGTGGGGACCGATCATGCCTATTTGCCCGTATATCTTGTGCGCGAGGGAATTGCTTCCCGTGCGCTTGCCTGCGATATCAATCGGGGGCCGATTGAGCGTGCGCGTGCGCATATTGCGGCGGCGGGGCTTTCGGATTTGATCGAAACGATGCAGACCGACGGTCTTTGCGGAACAGAGGGCTTTGCACCGGATGATATTATGGTCTTTGGCATGGGCGGAGAATTGATTGTTCGGATCCTTTCGGATGCAGAGTGGATTAAAGATCTGCGTATTGGGTTGATCTTACAGCCGATGACGCGCGCACATCTGTTGCGCCGATGGCTATTGGAAAACGGCTTTGCGATCACGGGGGAATCCCTGACCTTTGAACAGAAATATTACCAGACGATTGCCGCACGGTTTGATCCTTCGGGGGTAGGAGAACCCTACACCGAGGAGGAGCTGTTGCTGGGTCGCTTGAACATAGAGGCGCGCTCCCCGTACCTGGAGGGCTTTGTACGGCACGAGATTGCGGTGCACGAGGCGATTTTGCACGGAAAGGCAAAATCGGAGCTGGCGGATACGTGCGAGGAGACGCGCATTTTACAATTTTTGAGAAAACGATTGGAGATGATAGTATGACGGTTGCTGAGCTTTACGCATTTTTTGAGGAGAAGATCCCGCGCGCGCTGTCCTGCGATTGGGATAACGACGGGCTGATGTGCTGTCCGGATCAAAATCGGGAGGTGCGCCGCGTACTGGTGGCGCTGGACGTGACCGCCGCGGTGGCGGAGAAGGCAGTGCGGGAGGGATATGATCTGATCGTTTCGCACCATCCGTTGATTTTTCGACCCATCCGCGCCGTGTCTCCCGGAGAAGCGGTGGCAGACAAGGTCTTGCGGTTGCTTTTGTCCGGAGTAAGCGTGATGAGCTTTCACACGCGTTTGGATGCGGTTGCAGGCGGTGTAAACGAGGTTTTAGCGGAGTCTTTGGGACTTTGCGACGTGGAACCGTTCGGGCAGAACGGTGAGGCGATCGGGCGGATCGGGTATTTGAAAGAGGAGATATCCTTGGTCGCATTTGCCGAGCGGGTGAAGTGTGTGACGGGAGCGGAGTATGTACAGATCAGCGATGCGGGGCTTCCCGTATACCGTGTTGCGCTCCTTGGCGGAAACGGCTCGGACGATGCGGATGCGGCTTTTGCGGCGGGGGCAGATACCTACTTGACCGGGGAGCTGAAGCACCATCAGCTGACCGAGGCGCCGGAGCGCGGCAGAAATTTGATTATGGGCGGGCATTTTTATACCGAAAATCCCGTTTGCGAGCGATTGCGTGAACTGATTGCAGAGACAGATGCCGGAATTGATGTGGAGATTGTCAACAGCAATCCCGTACAGTTTATTTGATTGGTTGATTACGAAAGGAAAACACGATTATGACGTATTTAATGTCCGATATTCACGGAAATTATCAAAAATTTTGTGAGATGCTCTCCCGGATCCGTTTTCGGGATGAAGATGTGCTGTATATTCTCGGTGACACGGTGGATTGCGGTGACGAGCCGATGGAGCTGATTGCCGATCTGAGCGTTCGCACGAACGTTTACGCTGTTGCGGGCGAGCACGATTTTTTGGCTGCGCGGATGCTGCACGGCTTTGACAAGATGTTGAAAAGCGGTGCAGCGCCCGACCCGGGATATATTTCCGAAATGACGGGCTGGGTCAAGGACGGCGGGCAGACCACGCTGGAGGGGTTTCGCGCCCTGGACGAGGAGCAACGCGAGGGGGTACTGGAGTATCTTGCGGATATGACCTTGTTTGAAGAGGTGGAAATCAACGGGCAGGACTATCTTTTGGTACATGCGGGGATTGCGGATTATGATCCCGATACCGACCTGGAGGATTATCAGCCGGAGGACTTTTTCTCGGAGATGCCTGACGCTTCTTACGAGCCCGTGGAGGGGAAAATCTTAGTGGTTGGACACGTGCCGACTAAAAGCGGAAAAATTGAGCGCGGCGAGGGAACGATCTTTCTCAACTGCGGTGTGGCAGAGGGCGGCAAGCTGGCTTGCCTGTGTCTTGAGAGCGGCGAGGAGTTTTACGTCTGATGCAAAAGAATGACATTGTGACCTTGCGCATTGAAGAGATCAACAACCTGGGCTACGGAGTCGGGCATTTGCAGGATGCGGACGAACGCGGACCGGTGGTGTTCGTGCGCGACGGTGTGACGGGTGACGAGCTGGAGGCGCGCATCATCAAGGTGAACCGCTCCTATCTGGTTGCAAGGATCGAACGGATGCTTGTGCCGTCTGCTTTGCGCGTGGAAAACGCCTGTGCGGCTGTGGGCTGCGGGGGATGTGTTTATCGGCAGATCCGTTATGAGCATGAATTGGAATTAAAGCGTGAATATGTGAAAAATGCGTTCCGTAAGGCGGGGCTTTTTGACGTGTCTGTGGAGCCTGTCCTCTCGGTTGGGGCGCTGTCCGCTTATCGCAACAAGGCGCAGTACCCCGTTGGCAACGGAAAAAATGGGATGGTTGCGGGCTTTTATGCGACGGGAACGCATCGGATTGTTCCTGCGGCGGATTGCCGTTTGCAGCCGCAGATCTTTTCGGAGATCGTATCCGCAATTTGTGCGTTTTGCGATCGGGAACGGATTCGCGCTTACGATGAGGAGAGCGGAAAGGGCTTGCTGCGGCATATTTATCTGCGCCGCGGAACGGTGACGGGCGAGGTGATGGTATGCCTGGTGGTCAACGGAGAGCGTTTGCCGAAGGAGCGGATTCTGGCGGGTGAGCTGTGTGCGCGCTTTCCGCAGATCAAGAGCGTGATGCTCAACGTAAACCGCGAAAACACCAACGTGGTTTTGGGAAATTGCTACCGTTTGCTGGAAGGACGGGAATGGATCGAGGACGATCTGTGCGGCCTGCGTTTTCGGATCTCGGCGGGAGCATTTTATCAGGTGAATCACGATGCGTGCGAGCTTTTGTATCAAACGGCGCAACAAAAGGCGGCGCTGACGGGGGCGGAGACGGTGCTGGATCTGTATTGTGGGATTGGCACCATTGGGCTCTCGATGGCGGGGCAGGCGAAAAAGGTGATCGGCATTGAAATTGTGGACGAGGCGGTGGAACGCGCACGGGAAAATGCGGCGCGAAACGGTGTGGCGAACGCGTACTTTTATTGTGGGGATGCATCCGACGCGCAAAAGCTGTTGGAGTCGGCAGAAGCGGTGCATGGCGACGTTTCGGAGGCGACGGTGATCATGGATCCGCCGCGCAAGGGGAGCACGCCCGCATTGATCGAATACTTGGCGGCGCGCGGATTTGGTCGGATCGTTTACGTCTCCTGCGGACCGGATACGCTGGCACGCGACTGTGCACTGTTCCAACGCTTGGGATATGAGATCGGAAACGTGACACCGGTGGATATGTTCCCAAGGACGGGGCATGTCGAGTCCGTCGTTTGTCTCAAACGACGACTCGACGTCGATATGCGCCGCTGACGCGTCGCTCGATATGCCGCCTGCGGCGGCTCGATATATCCCCTACGGAGATTCGATATGTTTCGCCTGACGCAAAACGAGATTGGGGGAGACGCGACAAGTCGTAATCGACCCTCGTTGCCGAAGGCAACATATCGAATGCGAGCAACACGGGCATATATCGAATTTCGAGCGCAGGGAGAAATATATCGAGTTCGCCATCGGCGAACATATCGACAAAAAGAAAGGATTCTTCCAAAATGAACGATAATAAGAACCAACTTCGTGAAGATGCAATCGAATTTGCGATTCAAATATCCGACTTGTGCGACGAAATAAAAGGCTGTTCTGTTTGCATCAATCAGATTGTCCCTTCCTCGTCATCAATCGGAGCAAATATTCACGAAGCGAAATATGCACAGAGCAAAGCCGATTTTGTAAATAAGCTTGAGATATCTTTGAAAGAGTGTTCGGAAACGGAATATTGGCTCGAACTGATATTCAGAAAAGGCAAAATGGAGGAAGTTATTTACAAAGACTTGCGCAACAAATGTGGCTCGCTCAGGCGAAGATTGATCGCCTCCATCACCACCGCAAAGGGAATGGCTGGGGACAAATACTGATTTTGAGCGAAACTCGAAACTCTCATTTGCAGCCGTAATGGTTAACATATCGAAGAAAGGAAATGATGAAATGGAGCTATACGTAACAGATTTACATTTTGTGGGAAATGATCTGAAAACGCAAGTCTATGACTATTGCGTACATGGCAAAGTGATTTGCAAAATTGATGGTTGTAATCTGTCAAATGACGATTCGGACTGGTGTGTAAGTGCTTCTGCTTATCGCTTTTTACACTCGTTATTTGAAAATCATTTTCTTGGTGCAGAAGAACAAATGATTCCTTGTTGCGGACATTTTTTGATTCCGTCTGACGATAAAACGAGTGTTACGATTATTGGCTGTCCAAATGGAATAGATTTTGACATCATACATGAAGATAACAATATTATCATCCGCACACAGGATGGTATTACATATACCGTAACCTTTGAGGATTATAAAATAGCTGTTCTCTCTTATGCAAAGCAGATAGAAGATTTTTATCATCAAAATCCGCCAAGACAATTTGAAGATAAAATTGACCAAGACGGTTTTTCTGCCTTTTGTAACGAATGGTATAATCTCACAGACAAAGCGTCTGATTTAGGTGATAGCATTCCTAAAATATCAGCAGTCGTGTTTGATGATTACGATTCATATACCGAGAATGACATTGCGGGAATTTCCGCAAACGGCATATCCTTAAAAAATATGCAATTTATTAATTTCAGAGAATGTGCCTATAACTTTCAAAAAATTCACAGCGGCAAGTGTACTTGTGTGGCAGAACGCGATATAACAGGCTCTAATCCCTCCTTTGCATTTTATACAGCCCCTAAAACTACCCATATTTTCTTTTTGCCAAAAAGCAGATTAAAAGAGTTTTTCGCAAAGAAAAATACAGCTCGACGGTTTTATGATTTGCAAAGACAAATTATCTCTTTTGGCTTTACAACATACGATTTAAGCTGATTTTGAGACTATAAGGTATTCCCCCCGATTTTGAGCTCCTTTGGAGTCTTGCCCCATGTTGAGCGTGTCGTTTGTCTCAAACGATGGACTCGACAACTAAGTTCGCCTACGGCGAGTGAAGTTGCTTCGCAGTGAAGTTTCGGCTATCACCGAAGTGAAGTTTGCGCCGCGTGCGGCGCAAGTGAGAAGTAACTTTGGGGCAAACTTAACTTCACTGTGAGCGTAGCGAACAACTTCACTACGAGCAAAGCGAGTAACTTCACTTTGCGACGGAGGAGCAAAACTTCACCTATCACATAAAGGAGAAAAACGATGAAATCAAAAGGTTCAAAGCATAATACATTTGACCCTAAAGAAAGATTTGAGATAAGAAATCCCGTATGGGCGTTTTGGGTTTGTCTATTGGTGATGGTAGGTTGCCTTGTAACCTTTTTTGTGTTTCTTTATCTAAAACGGCAAAACACAATAACAGATAACACTTTTTATATTGGCTACATCTTTTTAGGCGTGTCCCTCCTATCCGCAGTGGGCATTTATGCTTGTATTTATGAAAAACTTATATATTCAAACGGTGTTTATAAGTATCATAATGCTTTCGGCAAAAATCGAATTGCCTCTGTCAAGGAAATCGGATCGGTTAAAGTTTTAACTGTTTATTATCACACTAAATATGGTATAAACAGTAAAATAAGAATTTTCTTTTACGACAAGTCAAAGAACATTCTAATAAAGATAATCGACGACGGTACATTAAGTAAAAACGAAGTATTTTTAAAATCGTTAAAATATCACCGCATCAAGGTAATACGCGAGGAAAAATACGATTATTGATATGTTCCCAATCACCACCTAAAACAGGGACAAATGTTACTTTACACCTATAAAAGTGAGACTTTTTGGAGTTACACCCCCGTTTTTGACCAATTTTGAGACCCCTTGGAGTCTTGCCCCATGTTGTTTGTCTCACAAGGAGAAAAATATGAAAATAATAAAAGTTAGACATTTTTATCGGATGCCGTTTTTGATGAAGTTACTTATAGCGATTGGGCTTCCCATTTGTTTTTGGTTTTTGATTGCCGGAATTGTTGAACACATTGCCGAATTTGTTTTGATTGGGGTGATACCTCTTGTTTCAGCAATTGTTGGTTTTGGTTTCTTTTTCAGTTACGGTATAAAGATTACATCCCAAAGAGTTGTCTTAATTAACCAAAGCATGATAAAATCGTTTCGCTATGAGGATGTTATTTACATAAAAATAGTATTTAAAAACGAGAGTATAGAGGGAGAAATTAAGACCAAGCATCAAAAAGCTTGTTCATTCTGCTTCGATGGAATTGATTTAAGTGGGCGATCATTGTTTTTATCTCATCTTTGGATGTCAGGTTTGAAATTAACAAAAAAATTTGTTGATAAAAGCATTGCAAATCTATCAACATGCGAAAAAGTAAAAATTCAAGACCTTTATGACAACCCCCAAAAATGAAACTTTGTGATTTTCCCCCATTTTTGACCGATTTTGAGACCCTTTGGAGTCTTGCCCCACATCAAGCGTGTCGTTTGTCTCACGCAAAAATAAGTTTTTTGAGCATTCTATAAGAAAAACAGTATTGAAAAGGAGCATATTATGATCACTTGTAAATGGAATGAATCGATTGAGGCGCTGTCATGGCGCGTTGGTTTTGCAGGCTGTGAACGCGTTCTGACACCTGAAACGGCAGGAGATCCTTTTCATGGTGAGCCTTTGTGTTTTGCATGGGATACGGTGCGTGATGCCGAGGTAACGGTAACGGTCACGCTGCCCGAAAGGGCGTTTTTGGACGGTGTTGTGATTTGTACGGGTGATAAAACCGCTTTGCGCTACGCACGCCTTTTTGCAAATGGGATACGGTTGGACGAGTATTGCGCCGAAACGGGTAAGACCGTAACCGAGCATACGCTGGAGCTGAGTGCAGGCATGGAGACGGCGGAGCTTTGCTTGTCGTTTTGCTGCGATTTTTCGGAGCTGTCGTTGCTTTCGATCGATCTGTACGGCAGTGTGCGGGAAAAGGTAGATCTGTTTCCGTGCCCGCAAAGCGTTTGCTTTGGCGACGGTGTGCTATCTGTGGAATGCCTGAATACCTATACTGCAAGCGGAGAATCTGTAGCAGCAGGGCGTGTGTGGGCAGAAAAACTGATGGAAACCGCGGGAGTGACCGCCATTGAGGATCCATACGGAGCAGTGTGCTTTTTGGCAGATGCGGGGATTCCGCAGGACGGTTACCGTTTGGAGGTAACGGAGAAGGGGGCAATTGTCAAGGCATCAAACGCGCGTGGCTTTGTGATCGGAGCGGAGGCTTTGATCAAGCTGATACAGAACGGAGAGATTCCCGTCGTAACGCTGGAGGACGCGCCACATATGCCCTTTCGAGGTGTGCATTTGATGGTTCCTTCACGGGAACAGATGCCTTTTGCCAAGCGATTGATCAAATACGTGATTTCTCCGCTTTGTTACAACGTTGTGATCCTGGAGCTTGCCGGGCTTGGAATGCGCTTTGATTCCCATCCGGAGATTGCCGACACGGTGGAGAAAGCCATTGAGCAGAGCAGACGCGGCGAGATGCCCCGTTTTCCGCACGGTGAGAGCGTGGGCGGCGGCCGTGCGGTGGAAAAAGAAACCCTCAAGGAGTTTATTGATTACATCCGCTCCTTTGGAATCGAGGTCATTCCGGAGGTGCAAAGCCTTGGGCACGTGCAGTTTATGACCTATACCTACCCCGAAATTGCCGAATTGGATCCCGTACGTGCGGAAGAGGTGGACATTCGTTTGGCAGATGCTTTGCCGGCGCAGGTCTATCCTCATTGCTACTGCCCGTCCAATCCGCGCTCCTACGAGATTTTGTTTGATATACTGGACGAGGTCATCGAGCTTTTCGCGCCCCTGAAATACGTGCATATCGGGCACGACGAGGTTTACCAGATCGGCGTTTGCCCCAAGTGCCGGGGAACTTCGCCGCAGGATCTGTTTGCCGCAGATGTCAAACGGATTTACAACTACTTGGCGGCGCGCGGAATTAAAACCATGATGTGGTCGGATATGCTCCAGCCCGTAACCAAATACAAAACCGCCGGTGCCGTGCGTGATCTGCCTCGCGATATCGTGATGCTGGATTTTATCTGGTATTTTCACTTGGATAAAGATATTGAAGAAAATCTGTTGCCTTACGGCTATCTCGTTGCCTTTGGCAATCTGTATTCCAGCCATTTTCCCAGATTTGAGAGCCGTATCCGACGCGCTGGGATCATTGGCGGGCAGATCTCCACTTGGACAAAGACCGAGGAACAGGCTTTTCAAAAGGAAGGAAAATTTTACGATTTTTGCATGGTGGCGCAAATGCTGTGGGATGCGCGTTACGACCATCGACACCGCCCTACCTACCATCGCATGATCGCGTCTCTTATGCCGCATACGCGTGAGGGGTTGAAGGGAATCCGATATCCGTCGCTGTTGCGTGAAGCACACCGTGAATGGATGACACGGCGGGATGACGGGTGCTATGTTTCTCCGCAGGAGGGGGCGGCGTATCAAAGCTTGGTGATTACCCATACTCTTACGTCGCGATACTCCCGATTGCCATGGAAGGAGCAGGAGCCGGTAGGGCAGTATTGCCTGATTTATGCTGACGGCAGTGAGGAAACACTCACAGTCGAAAACGGACGGCAGGTGGGCTATTGCGCAGCTCGCCCGGGCGAGCCACTCAAAAATCCTGTCTACCGACACGACGGTTACACTGCATCCTACGAATGTGACGGTGTGTTGATGGCTCTGCCGAGCGGCAAATGGATCACCGCGTACCGATACGAGCATCTGTTGCCAAAGGGGAAGCGCCTTTTGTCCGTGACGTGGGTGCAGGATCCCACAGCCGTTCCGCTGGAGGTGCTTAGCGTGGAAGGAATCATGAAAAACGACGCATAAGTGCGGCAAGACCGCTTTGTTGGCAATTTTGAGACCTTTTTGGGGCTTCCTGCGTTGAAAGTGTTGGTCGTTTTACAAGAAAATGAGCCGACACTTTGGTATCAAGGTTTGCATCAGTATTATTTGACACAGAGAAGGAGCAGTTTTATGGGGGCATTATTTGCCATCCTATTTTTGGGATTTTTGTTTGTGATCGGAGTCATTGGGATTGCGGTTGGAGTTGTGGGGCTGATTGTTTGCGGAAAGAGGAAAAAAGCGGGGGAACTATCGGGGAGAATTTTAACGGTTGTTTTTGCTATTGTATTATCGATTGGTTTTGTGATTGCTTTGATTCCGGTCGGATTTTTCTCATTGATTGTAATTGTGAATTCGGTTCCGCTTGACGGCTTTGTTGAAACGGATATCGTGATAGAAGAAAACGGATATCAAGATACGAGATTTACGGCGGACGGAGTGGTTTACGAGGTCTTGGATTTTCAGATATACGATTCCGATGCGATTTCCGAACCCATTTTTACCTATAAAACTGCGGGATTTTTGAAGGGGTCACAGTGCGGGAACTATTATGCGGTTGAAAATTATCAGGGGTTCAATCTTGTCAGTGATGAATTTGGATTGTTGTTTTCTCCTGTCGAAGAAAGGAACCGCATTATTGCGTATTACACGGATCTTGAAAATTTGTGTGGATATTACGACGATTGGGATGATCGCGAATTCAAGCTATCCGATGATGAAAACGAAGCGGTACTGGATTTTCTTGATACAGATATCGCATCATTGACGCAGGAGCACTGTGCTTTGGATGGGGCGGAAGATTTTGAAATCAAGCTGATCTGTAAAGATGGGCTGGTATACGTGGAAAGCTATTGGTTTCTAATTTTTAACGATGTTTTGTATTACGTATGTGATAGCGATTTTGCGGAGGAAGGTATTCGGTATACCTTGGTCAAACTCCCGATTGATGTTGCAGAACCGTTGCTTAACATACATAATAAGAGTTGATGTGGTGGATATTCGATTGATTTGAGACCATTGAAATTCATATTTACAAAAAGCTTTTAATTGGAATTGAGGGGAATTTGCCATGGAAGATTGGAGATTGAACGGACAAGAGGAATATTTGTCCAATGTGACACTTTATAGGATTGTATTTCCCGATTTTTGGAAGCAAGCTTGTGCCGAGGAAAATGATTTTTATCAAATGATTAAAGGCGGGCCTACAACCTATATAAGAGATGAGAACGGGAGATTTATAGAGGTTGAAAAAGAGCCGATTCCGATAGAGGAGGCGGCGCTTTACTGGCATGAGCATTGCGAATTTTGTTGGGATAAGGCAATGACGAATATCGAAGGTGAATTTTATTGCACAAAGGATATGCGGTTTTGGATTTGTGCGCAGTGTTTTCATGATTTTAAAGATCAATTCGGTTGGACTGTAAAACCGGCAGATGCGCTTTTTCAATAGTTTGAAAAAGAGAAGACTTGTCTTATAAAAAGGAGCGCTTATGAAAAGGAATTTTTCCGTGAAGGAATTTCTGTTTGACATTTTGTGTGCCGTTGTTTCGGGCATTATCGTGGGCAGTGCGTATTATTTTTTTCAGAATAGCAACGGATTTGCTCCGGGCGGAGTGGGCGGACTTGCCACGATTACCCACTATTTGTTTGCGGATAAAATCAGCTGGTCGATTTTGATGATCGCGTTTAATTTGCCTATTTTTATTCTGGTAAGTGCGATGGTCAACAAAAAGCTGGGGATGATGCTCAGCATCTATATGGTCGTTCAATCCTGCATCCCTTACTTTTATAAAGCAATCGGAGCTATGCCATATTGCTTGGCGAACAATCAAGCTGATTTTAATATTGTATTTGCTTGCATCGCCACGGGGGTGATTTCTGGCTTTGGCTTTTCTCTTATGCTAAAGCGCTTTGGTGCCAGCGGCGGTACGTATGGCATTTCTGCATTGATCAAAAAAGCGAAACCGGAAATCAATGTTGCCTACGTTTCGTTTATCATGGATACAAGCGTGGTGTTGATCGCATTCTTCGTGTACGGAATGAAAATTACACCGGTGATGTGTACGTTGCTGAATTTGTTTATTGCAAATATTATCGTGGATAACGGCTTGAGCGGTATTAAAAACGGATACAAGTTTGAAATTGTGACCAGTCATCCAAACGAATTATCAGATGAGCTGATAGCGCGCCTGAAGCATGGCGTTACCCAAATTAACGTGCACGGTATGTATTCGGATTCCGATAAATATATGCTGGTTTGCATTATCAACAAGCGGCAGATCGGGGAAATGATGAAGATTATCAAGAGCCATCCGGATACGTTTGCAAGCTTTGAAAAAGTAAACGAGGTATTTGGAAACTTTAAGCGAAAGGTTTGAATGGTTGAAAGGGAAACGTGATATGAAACCAACGATTGGAGTGCTTGCGGCGGTGAGCGATGAAAAGGAAAGCAGTGTACAAAATCCATACATCAAGGCTGTTGAGCAGTGCGGAGGGATCCCGGTTCTTTTGCCGTACGTAGAGCAGGATGGGACGCTTGACCGCTATGCCAGGCTTTGTGACGGATTCTTCTTTGCGGGCGGCTTTGACATTGCCCCGCAACGCTACGGAGAGGAGCCGCAAAAAAACTGTGGCGCGTTGCAGCGGTACCGTGATGAAATGGATTTTAAGATGTTCGAAAAGGCGTTTTCTACCGCCAAGCCGATTTTGGGTATTTGCCGCGGAGCACAGCTGATCAATGTTGCGCTTGGAGGGACGCTTCATCAAGATATTCCAAGCGAGATCAAAACCGACATTATGCACAGACAAACAGAGCCGACCTTTTCGTATTCTCATGCGGTTCGCATTTTAGAGAATACTCCGCTTCATTCTTTGATATTGCAGGATCATATGAAGGCAAACAGTTTCCACCATCAGGCAATCAAGCGGCTTGGGGAAGGCTTGGTGCCGATGGCGGTTGCAGATGACGGGATTCTTGAGGCTGCCTACTTGCCGGGAAAGAGATACCTTCGCGCTTATCAATGGCATCCCGAGCGGTTGTTTGAAATGTGCGAATATAACAAGCGTATTTTTGTGGATTTTATCAGCGCTTGTTCGATGACGTAAGATGGCTTTTTTCAGAAAGGAAACACAGAGATGCATTCTTCTACTTATCTTTTTGATTTTGACGGGACACTGGTGGATTCTATGCCGACTTATGTGGCAGTGATGCTCCGTATTCTGGATGAGCATGGGATCCGATACGGCGATGATATTGTGAAAATCATTACGCCGTTGGGATATCAGGGGACTGCCGAATATTACCGCACGCTTGGAATTGCGGAATCGGTTGAGACGCTTGTTTCGACGATGACGGCATACGCGCGTAAGGCGTACGTTACCCGTATTTGCGCCAAGGACGGTGTGGTGGAAACGCTGAAGAAATTCAAAAAGCGGGGAGCGGATTTGAATGTTTTGACTGCCAGCCCGCACAATGCGCTTGACCCGTGTCTGAAACGGCTTGGCGTGTGGGATTTATTTACAAACGTGTGGTCGTGTGAGGATTTTGCAACCACGAAAACCGATCCCGAAATATACAGGATGGCGGCAGAGCGGATTGGGCAACCGATTGAAAAGATTGTTTTTGTGGACGACAACGTCAACGCTGTGAAAACGGCGAAGCAGGTGGGAATGATTGCTTGTGGGATCTACGATGATTCCTCTGCTGAATATGTTGACGAAATGAAATTGGTTGCCGACCGCTATGTGACAAGATTTGAGGAGCTTTTGATGTCCGACCCGTTTGATATTCCCACGTGGAATATTGATAATTAAGGAGATAAGGAGAAAAAATGGTTATGCTGTTGAAAAAAAGCGGTGGAAGCGAAGCGCGCGATCCGTGGGTTACATACTGTGAAGGAAAATATTATCATTGCTTTGTCAACGGGGCGGGGAGCATTTGCGTCGCTTGCGCGGATGCACCCGCAGACTTGATTGATGCAAAGCCGATTTGTGTTTATACTCCGGAGGCGGGGAAGCAATACTCGAAGGAGCGGTGGGCGCCGGAGTTGCACGTCATAGACGGAAAGTGCTATATTTACGTTGCCTGCGACGACGGTGACAATTACAATCACCGGATGTACGTTTTGACAAACGGCAGTCCAAATCCGCAGGCACCCTACCGCATGGCAGGCAAAATTTGCGACGAGACCGACAAGTGGGCGATTGACGGCACTGTTTTTTCGTACCAAAACGGGCTTTATATGATCTGGTCGGGCTGGGAAGGCGACGTCAACGTTTGTCAGAACCTGTACATTGCGAAAATGAGCGATCCGTACACGATCTCTTCCCGCCGTGTGAAAATCTCCGCGCCCGAATATCCGTGGGAAAAGATGGATTGCGACGGGGTCAATCTCCCGTTTATCAATGAGGGACCTTGCGTTTATCAAAAGAATGGCGCTTTATACGTTCTTTATTCGGCGTCGGGCTCCTGGGCGAATCATTACTGTCTGGGAATTCTTACATTTCAAGGCGGGGATTTGCTGAATCCCGGCAACTGGAAAAAGCAAGCTTATCCGGCTTTGTGCATGGATGACGGCTGGAACGGCCCCGGACATTGCTCGGTCTGCTCTGGCGGAGAGAAGGACTATATTGCGTTTCATACCTATGATGAGGGGGAGACGAGGGGCTGGAATCACGTGCACGCGGTGGTAAGTCCTTTTGCAATCGAGAACGGGAAAATCGTTTTATCGAGGATGAAATAAATACACGGCGAAAGGAGCTAAACCATGAAAATTTTAATGATTGGAAACAGTTATACGTTTTTCAACGAAATGCCCGAACTGTTGCAGACCTTGGCACGGGAGAACGGCAAGGACGTTACGGTGGATTCGGTGACCAAGGGCGGGCGTCGGCTGTGTGAAAATCTGGATGTGCAGGATGAATATCATCAACGCATCAAGGCATTGTTGGAGGCACACGCATATGACGTGTTGATTTTACAAGAGCATAGCTTAGGGGCTTTGTTGGATTACGAACACTTTGAATCCGGTGTTTCGAATTTGATGAAATTGATCGGCGCGAAACGGAGTATTCTCTATGCGACGTGGGGGCGCTATGACGGGAATGAAAAGCTGGAGCAATACGGCTGGACGAGAGAAGGGATGACTTTTGATATTGATGCGGCGTATTGCAGGACAGCGAAAAAGTACGGCGCCGAGGTCGCTCCCGTTGGCGTAACGTTTTATCGGATTCTGGAACGGCATCCGGAGGCAGAGTTGTATCATCCCGATTTGTCGCACCCGTCATATACGGGAAGTTGTGTTGCGGCGATCGTACATTACGCGAAGATTTTTGGAGAGCTGCCATGCAAATACAAGACGCTGAATTTAGATAACGAACAATTTACATGGATTGCAGAAGCCGTTCGTGAGGCTTTGGGTGAGGGGAGTTAGATCATGAACAACGCAAAAGAGAAAGCTTGCGAGATTCTTTATAAGACCGCAGATGAGAAATACACAGAGAAAATTCGACAGTTTCAGGGCTGTCCTACGGTAGCGGTGACGCCGAAGGGGCGAATTTATCTTGGCTGGTATTCCGGCGGGACGCGTGAGCCGCATATGGAAAATTACAATCTGTTGGTATACAGTGATGATCAAGGCAACACATGGTCAAAGCCTCTTTTGATCATTCCAAGCAGCAAAGAACGCCTGGTGCACGCGCTGGATATTCAGCTGTGGAGCGATCCGAACGGGATTTTGCACGTATTTTGGGTACAAAATGATACAAAGCCGGCACCACCGGAGGGGATTCCGGAAAGAACTCCCGAGAGACCGATTGTAGCGCATGACGGATATCTGTTTGACGATATGATACACGCGTGCTGGGAGATGACTTGTGAAAATCCGGACGACGAGAAGCCGATCTTTTCGGAGCCGCGGTATCTTGGCGGCGGATTCCTTCGTTGCAAGCCGTTGGTGCTGAAAAACGGTACGTTGGTACTTTTTAATTATGACCAGACGAAAGATCGGTACGGTTACAGCATTTCCAAGGATGGAGGAAAAACCTACGAGCGGCATTACGGCGGAAAAAAGCTGAGCACGCCTTTTGACGAAACGATGGCGTATCAGCGTGCGGACGGCAGCGTTCGGATGCTGGCGCGTACCCATTTGGGCGAGCTTGCCGAGAGCGTTTCCTTTGACAACTGCGAAAGCTGGACGGATGGGCAGTTGTCGGGAATTGATTCCCCGAACACACGGTTTTTCGTTGCGCGCACGCCCTCCGGCAGAATTTTGCTTGTGAACAACGATGACAGAGAAGAACGAAAGAATATGACGCTGTATCTCTCGGAGGATGAGGGAGCAACTTGGAAATATCAATGTTGCATTGATGCGCGTTCCAAAATCTCTTATCCGGATGTTGATTTTTATGGAGATCAGATTTATTTGACCTATGACCGCGAGCGTACCGGCGCGAAGGAGATTTTGTTTACGGCTTTGACCGAAGAGGATATTGTGGCGGGGCGTATTCCCGAACTGCGGATTGTTAGCAAGCCGTAAACGGCAAAGCGTGAAAAACGGGGAAAGGAATCTTTCAACATGGATTTGTTTGCAAAAAGTGAGTGGATATGGGTATCTGCCGGGGAATGTGCAGATCAGTATGCGGAATTCTGCGATATTTTGACATATGCAGGTAAGTGTGCGGTGGAAATGCGGCTTTCATGTGATTCCGACTATGTGTTGTACATCAACGGTTCCTATGTCTCTTCCAATCAATACGGAGATTATGAGCATTATAAAATTTATGATGTATTGGATATCACGCCGTATTTGCATATGGGAGAAAACAGCATTGGAATTCTGGTCTACCATTGCGGTGTGGATACCTCGCGCTATCTGCCGGCAAAGGCGGGGCTGATTTACGAAGTTTTGTCGGACGGAGAGATACTGGCGTACAGCAGCACACAAACACGCTCCCGCGTCAGCCCAACCTATGCAACGGGAAACCGCGTGTTTGTCAGCTCCCAGTTGGGATACACCTTCTTTTACGATGCGACCAAAGCAACGGCAGAAGGGTTTGAACTGTCGGTTTGCGTTGAGAAGCATTGTGAATTTTTTTCGCGGCCGATCAAAAAGGCAAAGTTGTTGGAGCGGCGTCCGATGAAAGCGGTGACGCGGTGCGATGACATGCACTATCTGATAGATCTTGGCGGTGAGACGGTGGGACTGCCGTCCTTGGAGTTTCTTTCCGAAACCGAGCAGGCCTTGACGGTTGCCTGGGGGGAACACATTGAGGACGGAGGCGTGCGGCGCGTGATCGGAGGGCGGCACTTCTATTTTGAATACCGGGCGACGGCGGGGAAGAATGCCTTTACCGAATATATGCTGCGCATCGGTTGTCGCTATCTGGAGGTGTTTTCCGAGGCGCCGATTGTGCTTGGTTATGTTGGAGTGCGTCCGCAGGTGTACGAGACGGAGGTGCGTCCTGTACACTTTGCGAAGGAATTGGATCGGAAGATCTATGATATTTGTGTCAACACCCTGCAATGCTGTATGATGGAGCATTACGTGGATTGCCCGTGGCGGGAGCAGGCGCTTTATGCGTTTGATTCACGCAACCAGATGCTGTGCGGATATTTTGCGTTTCGGGATGGAAATGCAGCATACGCACGGGCAAACTTGAAGCTGATCGGGCAGGATCACCGTGCAGGCGGGTTGCTCTCTATTTGCTATCCGTGCGGAACGAAGCTGGCGATCCCTTCCTTCTCGCTGTATTATTTGATTGCAATAAAAGAATACCTGGAGCACACGGGAGACACCGGCCTTGCCGCAGAACTGCTTGCCAAAATGCGTGGGATTCTGGATGCATTTTTTGCCAATTCGAAGGATGGGTTGGTTCAGCGCTTTGAAGGCGGAGAGCTTTGGAATTTTTACGATTGGTCGGCGTTCTCGGAAGGAACGCTTGGTGCGAGTGAGTCTGCCGAAGCGGATGCTGTGATCAACTGCTTGTTTGTGATGGCGCTGGATGCTTTTGAAAGTATTTGCGGTGCGGTGGGAGCGGAGTTTCCCTATTTTGGAGCCGCGGAGCAGCTACGTGCACGCATCAAAGAAGCGTTTTGGTGCGACGACAGCGGGATATTTACCATGCGCCGCGGTCGGGAAGAGTATACCGCGCTTGCCAACGCACTTGCTATACTGGCAGGTGTAGTGTCCGGGGCAGATGCGGAACGGGTGTGCGAAGCGTTGGCGTCCGGAAGATTGGTTGATTGCTCGTTGAGTATGAAGGTGTTTGCATACGATGCGCTATTGAATACGGATATGGCACACTACCGTGATTTTGTGATTGCGGAAATACGGAAAAATTACGGCCGGATGCTGGAGGTAGGCTCGGATACTGTTTGGGAAACCGTAAACGGTGCGTCGGATTTTGGAGGCGCTGCAAGTCTTTGCCACGGATGGAGTGCAATACCGATCTATATTTATCATAAGCTTGGGATGGCAAAATAAGAGATAAAAATTGAAAGGAAGGACCAATCTATGAATTTTTGTTTTGAAAACGCAACGTGTGTTTATCAGGGACTGACGGAGGTTGCTCCTGAGCTGGGGATTACCCTGACAGATGCGTCGGATGCCGACATCTGCGTGTATGTAAGAGAGCAGAAGGAGGACGGGTATCGGGTCACACTGGACGAAAGAAAAGCAGAGATCACTTACGGCGGAGGTGCATCCCGCTTTTTCCGTGCGTTGGCACTCCTTGCCGATTGGGAGCGCACGGGAGAGACACACCGTGTTTTCGGGGAGCGTACGCTCTTTTTGCGCAACGGCCCGATGCTTGACGTTTCCCGCAATGCGGTGCTTAACGTAAAGACTTTGAAGTTTATGCTTCGCAAAATTGCCTTGATGGGGATGAGCACCTGTATGCTCTATACCGAGGATACCTATACCGTTGACGGATACCCTTATTTCGGTTATATGCGCGGCAGATACACGAAGGAGGAGCTTCGCGAGCTCGACGCATATGCGCTTGCGCTCGGGATTGAGCTGATCCCCTGTATTCAAGTGCTCGGTCATCTCAGAACAGCGCTCCGTTGGGGGGAAACTGCCCCCTACCGCGACACGCCTGCTGTTCTTCTCGTTGGAGAGGAGAGGACCTATTGCTTGATCGACGAGATGATGAAGACACTGGAGCAGTGCTTCACCACTCGCCGCGTGCACATTGGAATGGACGAGACAGGGGACATTGGTACGGGAACGTCGCTCCGCCGCAACGGCTATCGCCCACAGCATGAGCTCTATTTGGAGCATCTTGCACGCGTGGTAGAGATTGTACACGCGCACGGCTTCTCACCTATGATGTGGAGTGATATGTTCTTTCGCCTTTCGGCAAACGGACTTGCCGGCTACGAGGATTACGATATGCGCGTAACGGTCAGCGATGAAATTGCCGCGCTCATTCCCAAGGGCGTCACGCAGGTCTATTGGGACTATTACCATGAGGATGAGGCTTTCTACGCCAAAAATATAGAAAGCCACCGCAAGCTCGGCAAGGATACGATCTTTGCGGGCGGCGTGTGGCTGTGGAGCGGTCACGCTCCCTTGTTTGACCGCTCCCTGCGCAATACGGTTCCCGCGCTTGATGCTTGCCGTAAGGGTGGCATTGAGGAAGTGCTTGCCACGGTGTGGCTCAACGGCGGGGAAGGGCAGTTGATCCTTTCCCTTGCAGGGCTTGCATGGTATGCAGATTACGGATATCGCGGAGAATACGACGAGGAGAGCGTGAAGTGTTGCTTCCGCCGTGCTTGCCTTGCCGAGTACGATGCGTTTATGGCAACCATGCGCGTCGAATATCCCCACGGCGGAGAGTACTCCTTCTCGCGTGCACTCCTTTACAACGATCCCCTCATGGGGATGATGGATGCACACATCGCAGGACTTGATACGAACGCTTACTATCGAGGCGTGATGGCGGAGCTGGAAGTGATCCGAGTCCCGGAGATCTACGCGTCTGCGTTTGGCACGATCCGCGCTCTGTCCTCGCTTCTTGCGGACAAATCGGATTTCGGTGTGCGCTTAAAGTCGGCGTACGATGCAGGCAATCGGGACAATCTTGCTGCACTTTCCGAGGAATGTGTGCGCATCGGTGAGAAGCTTGAAACACTTCGATGCGTGCATCGCGCGGCATGGATGACCTACTGCAAGCCTCACGGTTGGGAGGTCATGGATCTGCGCTACGGCGGTATGAAGGCGCGTATTGAGACAGCGAAGGCACGCATCGATGCCTATCTTGCAGGGGAGATCGATGCGATTGAGGAGTTAGAGGAGGAACGGCTTCGTTTTGATTGCCTCACGGGGGCACAAACACGCGACTCTGAGAGATTCCACTGGTACCGCTTTTCACAGATTTGCACTGCGGGGGTAAATTAAGCCTATCATAGGCTTGAAATGGAAAAATAACGGAAGATTTTATCATATTAACAAGGAGAAAAAGATGTTTGACGGAAAAATGAAAGCGCTGACCTTCAGCTACGACGACGGTGTGACGCAGGATATCCGTTTGGCTGAGTTGTTTCACAAATACGGATTGAAGGCAACCTTTAATCTGAATTCGGAGTATTTGGGAACGGATGGACGTCTTTTGCGTGAAGGGGTTCAGGTCTCCCATAAAAAGGTTCTGCCCGCCGATGTGCGTCACGTTTATGAGGGACATGAGATTGCAGGCCACACCTTGACGCATCCCCGTCTTCCGGAATTGGCGGACGACGCAGAAGTGATTCGGCAAGTAGAGCAGGACCGGCTGAAGCTTTCGGAGCTTGCGGGATATGAGGTGGTCGGTTTTGCATATCCTTGCGGCGGTGTCAATCACGACGCTCGCGTGGAGCGGTTGATTGCCGAGCAGACCGGTGTCAGATATGCGCGCACGATCGAGTCGTCGCACAGCTTTGATTTGCAGGTGGATCTGATCAAATTCCAACCGACGGTTTACCATCACAGGGAATTTAATGAAATGCTTCGGTTGGGAGAAAAATTTTTGTCGCTGACTCCGGACAAGCCGCAGATTTTTTACGTTTGGGGACACGCTTATGAGTTTGATATTCGGGACGATTGGGCAAGGTTTGAGGAGTTTTGTCAGATGATGTCCGGAAGAAACGATATCTTTTACGGTACCAATCGGGAAGTACTGCTGACGGGCGGCGGGCAGGAGGATTAAAAATAAAATAAACCGAAAGGAGTAAGTTAGATGAAACGAACGCCGATTTGCCCGGATTGGAATACGGTTCCGTCCGAGTTCCATCCTTTTTTGAAGGATGCTACCCTATACGACAGCAGTTGCTCGGCAGATGCACGCGTCATTTTTATTGACCGCGACGGTGGATATTTTCTCAAATCTGCGCCGCGCGGTACATTGAAAACAGAGGCGGAGCTGACGCGATATTTTCATAGCAAGGGACTGGGCGCCGAGGTGCTGGAATCTGTTTCGGACGAGCGGGATTGGATGTTGAGTGCAAGAGTGCCTGGAGAGGATTGCACCGACCAAGCTTACTTGGATCAACCGGAGCGGTTGTGCGATCTTCTTGCCACACGCTTGCGTGCCTTGCATGAAATGGATGCCTCGGATTGCCCGGTGCCGAACCGAACCGAGACCTATCTTGCCACGGTGGATCACAATTACCGCAACGGAATTTACGATGCGTCTCTTTTTCCGGATAACTGGGGGTATGCCTCTGCCGAGGAGGCTTGGCGCGTGGTGTGCGAAAATCGGGCGTATCTGAAAACCGACGTACTGCTGCATGGGGATTATTGCTTGCCAAACGTCATCTTGGATGATTGGCGCTTCAGCGGCTTTATCGATCTTGGAAACGGAGGAATCGGAGACCGCCATATCGATCTGTTTTGGGGTATGTGGACGCTGAATTTCAACCTGAAAACCGATCGGTATCGGGAACGCTTCCTCGATGCTTACGGGCGGGATTCGGTCGAACCGGATATGCTGCGCGTCATTGCGGCAATGGAAGTGTTTGGATAGGAGGGATGTTTATGAATATCAGAAAAGCGAGAGAATCCGATATCCCGCGCTTGGATGCATTGCTGTATCAGGTACATCGGGTGCATTCGGCGGGACGTCCCGATATTTTTCGGGCAGGAAACAAAAAATACACCGATGACGAATTGAAGGTCATCCTGGCAGATGCGCGATTGCCTGTTTTTGTGGCAACGGATGAGGCGGACACCGTACTGGGATATGCGTTTTGCGTACATCAGGAGGTTTGTGGCGACCGCTCGCTGCAGGATCGGAAAACACTTTATATTGACGATCTTTGCGTGGATGAGGTCTGCCGCGGTCAGCATATTGGTCGGGCGTTGTATCGGTACGTTTTGGACTATGCGCGGGAATGTGGTTGTAATGCTGTAACCTTAAATGTGTGGTGTTTGAACGACGGAGCAATGAAGTTTTATGAAAAATGCGGAATGACACCGTTGAAGATTACGATGGAACAGCGATTGAAAATTGATTGAAAAATAATCAGATGGTTTTGTTTTACAATTAAATTAACAATTAAATTATTTATTATAAATTTTAAATATTTTTTTCTTTTTCGGTTGACAAATCGGTTTTCGTATGGTAAAATGTGGGCAACAGGCAAAAATGTCTGTGCGTATCTCTCCAAAGTGAGGGAAATACATAGAATAAAAGGAAGATTTCAGCTATGGAAAAAGCAACCTGCAAGAGAGCTTGCAAAACCGAAATTAAGGTTTGCAAGTGCGCGGCGGTGAAGGATGTGCTTCAATCCGCAAAGGCATTGTGCTTCAGCAATGCAGAAGGAATCTGCTTCCGTTTGACCCATGAGGGCGTATACGGTTGGAGATTGCAGACAAGCAAAGATGGCAATTTTGATAATAACGGTGCGGCTCAGGCACTGGCATATTTTATGGGCGAGGAATTAAAGACCTCTGCACAAAAGCTGAATATTACAGCGGATAAGGATGCTGTAACTGCAACCGAGAAAAACGGAACGAGTGCGGTTCTTTCTTTGGGGAAAGAATTTTCTTTGAAGTTCTGCTCCAAGGATGGCAAGGTGATCAGCGAGCTGACCTCGGTCGGTTACGAAAACGGCAACCTTTTGATGAAGGGCGCTCTTGCTGAAAACGAAGCGATCTACGGCGGCGGTGAGCGTTTGGACGTAGACAACAAGAGAGGAACTGCGTTCGATCTTTACACCTGCGATGGCTGGAACAACTCCGGTACCACCTACGTGGTAATCCCGCTCTTCCTGACCACGCGCGGCGGCGGTATGTTCATCAATCGCAATGAAACCGCATATGTTGACTTCGGCAAAGAAACCGCTGATACCTGGGTATATACGCTCCGCAGCGGCGATATGGATTGCTACTTCTATCCCACGGGAAAAATGGATGATGCGTTGTTCGGTTACACCGAGCTGACCGGTCATGCATATATGCCCACGCCTTGGATGCAGGGTATGCACATCTGCCGTTATGGCCCGGACTACTGGCATTTTGAGGATGATAAGACCTTTGGCAAGGTAGAGGATATTCCGGAGTGGGAAAACCTGTACGTGGTAGCTGATGGCAAATACGTGGACGTTACCAAGCACAACATGGGCGATGCTCTGTCCGTAGTTGTCAACGCCGGCGAGAGCTACGTTGCATACAAGGCACTGACCGACGAAGAAAAGGCTGTAGCGAATCGCTTCTATCTGCTCAGCGAGGAAACCGGAAAGTATGAGCTGTCCTACGTAAGAAACGATGCCGGTACGTACTTTAAGAGAGGTCCGAAGGGCAACCCCGGCGGTTTAAGCTGCAAGACCATTATGACCAACTTCATTAATGCCGATATGAAGCCGGATGCAGCAAGCATGGAAGGACGCGGATGGGCAAATTGCTTTAACGATACGGATGAGAGCCGTGCAAATAAAGAGGATTTGAAAAAATCCGTGGAGTGGTTGCACGCACACGGTATGCGCGCAATGGTTTACATTCGTGTAGGCGGTGTTAACGGCTCGAATATCGGCTTTAAGGATGAGTACAAGGTTCACGCAGACGTCGAGATCAAAAACGAAGACGGTACCGTGACCGTAAATGAAAACACCACCGCAATCCCGTGGATCCTGGGTACCGGCGCCAACCCCGACGTTGGACGCAGAAGCGGTGTTATGAGAACGGCTGATTACTTGGATATCACCAATGACGAAGCAACCGATTGGTACTTTGGCAAGAT
>JAFTLZ010000049.1 GCA_017452665.1 Clostridia bacterium | reverse complement strand
ATATTCCGAAATCGTTCCGAACCTTGCCCCTAAACATCCCTCAAGTCCGTAGTCCGCTGCCCC
Source organism: Clostridia bacterium (assembly GCA_017452665.1). GTDB lineage: Bacteria > Bacillota > Clostridia > Oscillospirales > CAG-272 > UMGS1865. Next base: position 5,329 of record JAFTLZ010000049.1, on the reverse strand, counting down.
TCTTTAAGACAGCTCGTCTATTATACCACTTTCTTTTCGGTTTGTCAAGTGCTTTTTCACAAAAATGCAAATATTTTTTGAGCAACTTAACCAATCCTTCTTCTGCATAAAAATCCACGCATTGCCTCATACTGTAAACACCCCACTTTATAATAGGAGACGAACCCGGCATGACAACCGTTTTGATCCGCACATTGCTGATTTACGTGTTTCTGATTTTAACGATGCGCCTGATGGGAAAGCGCCAGATCGGAGAGCTGGAGGTCACCGACCTTGTCACCACACTGCTCCTTTCGGAGATCGCCTCTCTCCCCATCACAAACCCGGAGGTCCCCGTCCTGCACGCGCTGATCCCCATGGTCATTTTGCTGGCGCTGGAAGTTTTTTCTTCCTATATATTATTGCACACGCCGCGCCTGAAGCTGTTGCTTTCGGCACGGCCAACAATCTTGATCAGCCGCGGAGAATTAAGCCAAAAAGCCCTGCGTGAAACCCGCATCTCGATCGAAGAGCTGATGAGCGAGATCCGGCAACAGGGTCTTACCGATCTCGCACAGGTAGAATGTGCCATCCTGGAAAAGAACGGAAAATTAACCGTCATGCCAAAGCCCCGGTACGCCCCGCCAAACGCCGAGCAGCTTGGACTTGACGTACCAACCGATGCCTTAATGCACATCGTTTACAGCAATCGCGCTTACAGCGATATCGGGCTACAGCTGATCGGCAAGGACCGAAAATGGCTGGACGAGCAGCTTCATCAACATCAAATTGATCGCTCCCAACTCTTTTGCGTCACCGCAAACGAGGAAGGAAAGCTCTATTGGATTTACCGGGAAAGCGGAGAGAAATCATGAAATCTTTTATCGCTATGCTGATCCTGCTTTGCCTGGCGCTGGCAGGAATCGGCGTCAACTTTTTCTATGTGAATAGCTTTGCCGACCGGATGGAGCGTCTGATCACCGATCTGCCCGATATCCAAAGCCCCGATTGCGTCAGTGCCGCCGAACAAATCCACGCATATTGGGAAGAAAACGCCCCGCTTTTGGGGCTTTCCATCGGATACAGCATCATTGACCGTGTCGGGGAACAATCCTGCGTTCTGGTTGCCTGCGCCGAGGTCGGAGATGTGTACGGCTTTTACTCTGCCGCCGCGCTCCTTTTGGACGCTGTAGGAGATCTACGCCGCGCAGAGCGCTTTTCGATCGAAAATCTCCTGTAAAAGTCTCAATCTCGCGGCTAACCCAACTACGGCGCAGCAGTGAGCTGTTCGAAATCGCGCCGCTCACCGATGCTGAAATCGACGTCCTCTGAAAAAGCCAAAAAAAGCGCCGGCCTTCGCGTTGTACCATTAAGGGAACAATGTGAAGACCGGAGTTTTTAGAATTTTATTTCCCGAACGCACGATTCCAATCCGCCATAAAGCGCGCAATTCCAATGTCGGTCAAAGGATGCGACAGCATCTGCATCAGCACTTTATAGGGCACCGTTGCAATGTGCGCACCGTGCTTTGCCGCATCGGTCACATCCTGCGGACCGCGAATGGATGCAGCGATGATCTCGGTCTCAATGCCGTGAATTTCAAAAATCTCCGCAATGTCATCCACCACCGAAATGCCGTTGTCCGAAATATCATCCAATCTTCCCACAAAGGGGCTGACGTATGTAGCACCGGCTCTTGCAGCAAGCAACGCCTGCGCAGGGCTGAAGATCAGCGTCACGTTGGTTTTAATGCCCTCGGCAGCAAGAATCTTCACCGCCTTCAAACCTTCCTCAGTGATCGGAATCTTGATCACAATATTCGCATGAATCGCCGCCAGCTTGCGCGCCTCTTCCACCATTCCGCACGCATCGTCGGCAACGACCTCAGCGCTGATGGGACCATCGACGATCGAAACGATCTCACGGATCACATCCTCAAATATCTTACCCTCTTTGGCAATCAGCGAGGGATTGGTCGTCACACCGCAAATCACGCCAAGATCGTTGGCGCGGCGAATTTCTTCCACATTGGCAGTATCAATAAACAGCTTCATAATATAAATCTCCTTTGGTAAACGCAAAAGTGTTTAAAGGTATTATACTACGCTTTTTACCAAAAGTCAATAAGATCATCAAAAAATTATCAAACCGTTCTGCCGAAATTACTCACATTACAAGGTGCTGTCAGCTAAATGCGTTTGCACATTCAGCCAACAGCACCTTCGTATAAATTATTGCGCCTGATTTATCACAACATCCCAGATCAAAGGCAGCATACTTTCTGCCATCAGCTCCATGCCTGCGGCATTGAGGTGGTTGATATCGGTTCCGTTCTTCGCATAGGAAGCCAGGAAGGAAGCACTTTGCATATTCACACCCGATACCTCCGGATTGCCCGCGTCGATCAGATCAATGCGATCGTTCTCAGCGTAATGCGTCTGATACAGATTGATCATCCCGTTTGCAACAAAGTCCATGCGGCTGCCCGTATCCTTCGACCCGGTGTTGTACCAGGACGTCAGCAATACGATTTTCGCATTCGGATACCGTGTCAACAGCTCTTCGATCATCAAATTCCAAGCACCAAGCAGAGTACTGCCGTCGTTGGAGAACACCGTTCCAAGCGGGATCCCCCACCCATAGTCGTTGGTTCCGCCCTCCAGGATGATCAGATCCACGTCCTCGGCTGTTTTCCATTGCGGGAATCCATAATTGTAGTAGCTCGAACTGCCAAAGGCATAATTGCTGTCATGAAACAGCTTGTTATACATCGAGGTACGCACCGTAGCTCCCGCAGGATACGCACCGGGATTGTACGCAACCGTCCAGCCGTCGCGGCCAAGATTGGTCATATTCCATCCACACTCTGCCGCCAAAAGCGCCAGCCAGGTTTGGTCATCCTCCAAAAAGTCTCCGTGAAACAAGCTGTCTCCAATGGCAAGCACGTCCAGGTCTTCCATGTCAGCCGCCATTTCTTCACGCGTCGGAGGAACAACAACCACCTCTTCTGCAGTGGTCGTCTCTTCCTCGGTGGTTGTTTCTTCTTCAGTAGTCGTTTCCTCTTCGGCAGCCGTTGTGGTCGAAGCCTCCGTTGTCGTACCGTCCTCATTTCCACCGTTGCACGCCGCCAGAGCCAACACCATCCACAAGCCAAGCAACAGTGCCAGACACCGTTTTATCGTACACATCATTTACATCTCCTTTCGGAAATTCAGAGCAAAATCACTGTGCCTGATTTACCACAATATCCCAAATCAAAGGCAGCATACTCTCAGCCATAACCGTCATGCCGTTCTCTTTGAGATGATAATTATCATAGGAATATTCGTTCTTCCACGTGCTATCTTTCATATTCACGCCCGAAACCTCCGGATCACCCGCATCAATCAGATAAATGCGATCGTTGTCGGCATACACTTCCTCGTACAGCGTCACAATACTGGTGCTGAATTCAATCGAGGTCATGTTGTCAGGACGCGTCTGACTACCGTTCAGCTCCCAAGGCGTGATAAAAATGATGATCGCGTTGGGGTAATCCTGCAGCAGCTTCTCGGTGATCACATTCCACGCGCCCAAAAAGGTCGCAGGATCCTTCGATTCCACTGTTCCCAAAGGAGCCGCAATCTTGTATCCGTAGTCGTTGCAGCCGCCTTCCAAAAGGATCACGTCCACTTCTTCAGCCGTCTTCCACTGTGCATATCCGCAATTATAATAGCGGCTATCTACGTTACTTCCATAATGATAAGTAGTTGTATTGAACAAACGGTCATACATCGATGCATTTCCCGCAACCGCATTGTTTGCCGTCAGAGAAACAGTCATGCCGCCAACACCGAGATTGGTCAAATGCCAACCGCACTCCAAACCAAGCATATTGACCCAAACCTTATCTCCTATGGTTTCATACGCGCCGTAGAACAAGCTGTCGCCCAATGCCAGCACGTTCAGCTCTTCCAAATCTGCTACCATTTCCGCGCGCGTCGGAGGAGTCACAACCACATTCTCTACCGTGGTCGTCTCTTCTTCGGTTGTTGTTTCTTCTTCCTCGGTCGTGGTTTCCTCTTCCTCAGTGGTCGTTCCGCCATCGGCCGATGTGGTCGTGTTGTCCTCATTCCCGCCGTCGCAAGCCGTTACGGTAAATACCGTGCAAAGCGCAAGCATAAGAGCAAGCAGTGTTTTCAAAAAATGTTTCATGTTTTTCTCCTTTTTAAGATCTTAAAATTTTATGATATACAAAGCGCCGCACCTCGACAACGCCCGAATCATCCGTTCCGTCGTGCGCGGTAGTCTGCAACCGCCAACTCAATCAAGGGGAGCATTCTCTCCGCAATTACCTTCATTCCGCTCGGCTTCAAATGATAATTGTCAAACGAATACTCCTGCTTCCATGCAGGATCATTCATATCCACACCCGAAATCTCCGGCTTGCCCGCGTCGATCAAAGCCACCCGCGAATTTCCGGCATAACGCGCCTCATACAAGCGCAAAAGCCCACGCGTGTAAGGAATCGACGCCATCCCGTCCGGACGTGCTTGACTTCCGTTCAGCTCCCACGGCGTAATAAATAGGATCAAAGCGTTCGGATATTGCTCCAGCAAACGCGCCGTCACCAGATTCCATGCACCGAGGAAGGTCGCAGGGTCCTCCGAATCCACCTCGCCCAAGGGCGCCGCAATTTTGTAGCCGTAATCGTTGTTGCCACCCTCCAAAAGGATCAGCTCCACATCCTCAGGCTTCCCCGAGATCTCCCCGCAATGAAAGAACATATTCCCCTTTGGATGCTCCTCGCGGCTTCCCCAGCGGTAATCGTACAAGCCGTGGTACAGCCAATCGTACATCGATTGATTCCCGCTCACCGCATTGTTTGCCGTTAAAGATACCGTCATACCGCCAATTCCAAGATTTGAGAGATTCCACCCGCACGAGATACCTAGCAAATTTACCCACTGGTCCTTGCCCACGCACGGTGGATCGGAGTTCGGCGTACCGGAAAACAAGCTGTCCCCCAACGCCAACACATTCAAGCCGCGCATATCCACTCGATTCATAGCTACTCCCCCCACGTAAATCATGTCGAAAACTTCATATTTATTATACACGCTTTCCCACGATTTGTCAACCAAATAAAATTCCCGCATCCATTTTTGTCACCCTGCACAAATCCGTCCTTCCCATTTTGTTCACATTATAAAAAGCCCTCAAAGCATTCCGTAAAACGCCACAATACCAAAAGGGCAACCACTTGCGTGGTTGCCCAAGGTTATTAAGTTGGATTAGAAAATATCATCCACGTAGGGGTCTTTCTCAGTATCCAGCTCAGGGAGAGTCTCAACCGTGGTGGTCTCTTCCT
>JAFTLZ010000048.1 GCA_017452665.1 Clostridia bacterium | reverse complement strand
GGGGAAACTTCTTGCAAGAAGTTTCCCCCGGACCCCCTTCAAGAACCTTTAAAAAATATATTTTTTCTTTTCAAGGTTTTTTGAAAGGGGAGCGCGAGGGGGAAACTTTTTTGCAAAAAAGTTTTCCCCTCGCCTTTTTATTACTAACCCACTCAATCTGATATGATTGGCTCACGCTTCTGCTTGCTCCTCGGGTCTCCACGCCTTGCAAACGTCGATCCAGCCGAGCGGACGTGCGTGCTGCTCCAGCTCGTCGAGCGTCAGCTCAATGGCGCTGTTGCTGCTGCCGCAGGCAGGGAAGACCGTCTCAAAACGGCGCAGGGAGACGTCCAGATATACGTCCACACCCTCGTTGACGGCAAACGGACATACTCCGCCGACCGCATGGCCGATCAGCGCCGCCGCTTCATCGTGCGACAGCATTTTTGCCTTGGTGGAAAATTGTGCCTTGTAGCGTGCGTTGTCGATCTTGGCATCGCCTGCCGCGACGATGAGCACGGGGCGCCCGTCAACCGTAAAAGACAGCGTTTTGGCGATGCGGCAGGGCTCGCAGTGCAGCGCCGCTGCCGCCAGCTCGACCGTCGCGCTGGAAACTTCAAACTCCAGTACGCGCTCCTGCATACCGTATTGTGCAAAATATTGCTTGACCTTATCGATGGACATATCACTCTCTCCTTGTCGAAATCGTCTGATGCCTTCATTATAGCATAAATTCCGTCGGGTGTAAAGTGGGTTTTGCCGACGCTTCTTGTCTTTCGGGTTAAAAAAGCAGCCGCCGTGCGCAAGCGCACGGGCGGCTGCCCGAAAAAAGAGGGACTTATTTGGTATTGTTCCCGGCGCTCTTGAGAGCATTTACCACGATGCCGGAAATGGCGAGCAGTGCGATGATGTTGGGGATGACCATAATGTTGTTGAACATATCCGCCAGCTCCCAGACGAGGTCGTTGGGGAAGAGCGAGCCGAGGAAGATAAAGCCGACGGCAAGCACGGAATAGACCACGGTCGCCTTTTTGCCGAACAGATACTGTACGTTCTGCTTTCCGAAGAAGTTCCAGCCGATGATGGTGGTAAAGGCGAAGAAGGTCAGACATACCGCAATCAGCATGTTGGCAACGGTGGAGCTGCCGAAGACCACGCCCACCGCCGTTTGCATCATGTTCGCCTTGGTGATAACGCCCGTTGCTTGGTTGAGCGCAAGCCCGGCTGCCGTGCCGAGCGGACCGTCACCGGCATACAGCGCGGAAATGACGACCAGCGCCGTCAGCGTCAGGACGATAAAGGTGTCGATAAACACACCGATCATGGCAACCACGCCCTGATCGTGCGCCTTTTCCACGTTTGCCTGCGCGTGCGCGTGAGGCGTCGATCCCATGCCCGCCTCGTTGGAGAACAGACCGCGCTTGGCACCCTGGCTGATAACGGACTTGATGGCGTGGCCGAAGCCACCGCCGATGAGCGCCTGCGGAACGAAGGCAAATTTAAAGATCATACCGATGGCCTCAGGGAGCTTTGTGACGTTGATGGCAAGAATGACCAGCGACATCAAAATGTAAATAACGGCCATGACGGGAACGATCTTTTCAGCGACCGACGCGATGCGCTGAATACCGCCGATAAAGATAAAGGCGCAGATGCCTGCCAGGATCAGACCGACGACCCAGGTGGGGATATGGAAGGCGGTGTTGGTCGCCTCTGCGATGGAGTTGGACTGTACCATGCTGCCCATAAAGCCGAGCGCCAGCGTGATGGCAACGGCAAAGAAGGCAGCGAGGAATTTACCGAACTTATTGTTGAAGGCGCGGCGGATGTAGTATACGGGGCCGCCGAGCACCGTGCCGTCGGCAGCGGTCACGCGGGTCTTTTGTGCCAGTACAGCCTCGGCGTAGATAGTCGCCATGCCGAAGAAGGCGATGATCCACATCCAGACGATGGCGCCGGGACCACCCACCAGAATGGCGCCGCAGGCACCGACGATGTTACCCGTACCGACCTGTGCGGCAATGGCGGTTGCCAGCGCTTGGAAGGACGAAAGACCGCTTTTGTTCTTTCCACCCTTGAGGGAAAGATTACCGAAAACCTTTTTCATACCCTCGCCGAAAAAGCGAACCTGTACGAAGCGCGTGCGGATGGTATAAAAAATACCCGTGCCGATGAGCAGAATGATCAGAATGTAGTCCGAAAGATAGGCATTGATCTTCTGCACGATGGGGAGTAAGAAGTCTGTGAGCTGTTGCATAAATCCTCCTATGCGATAAAAAATAAAAACAAAAAACCACCGAAACGCTCGGTGGCTCCAAAGAAAAAACATAAAGATGCGCAGACGCGTATATCTTCTCTGTCCTTTTGCCTGAGAGATTCAGCGATCCGTGCGGATCCCCTTGCACCTTCGGCACTCTTGCGAGATTCTCCAGAGCCCCTCCGCCCACAGTTCCTCGGAGCGGCTCCGAGCGTCCATAGGGCTTCAACGGTTTTAACGACAATATTCTACCACATACGCCTCCATTTGACAATATGTAAATTGTACAAACTTTCCCCGCGAAACCGCCCCCTCGCTTATGCTTGCCGTGCCATGCAAAAAAAGCAGGCAAGCGGGATTATCCTGCTTGCCTGTTCGGGGTACGTGTGCCTGCTTGCGTGATGAATGGTCAAGATGGCACCTTAAAAAATTTCACTCCTGTGCCGCTCGGAAAGAAAGTGCGGCTTTTCATCATTTTCGGGATATAGATAATAATCGAATGCCCGGGGCCCGATCTCCATGAGCTTATCGAGATCTGTCCGGTTGAGCAAAACAACCTGCAAGCATATTACCTTCTTGAACAGCCCGAGCTTGCAGCGAAGAATTCCGGTGCTGTCAATGATCTGCGGCAATTCGATATATGCGGCAATCATTTCGTCATCAGGGTCGTTGTTTTTCCATTCCACGCTGTGACCGAATGTAATATGAGCTTTGTTATTTTGTAGTATTACTTTCCGTCAATGATTTCAATGCTTTCACAATCTACGATCAGATCATACATATCGCGGGAGCCGTACTCAAAAAGCAATGCGTGTAACTCGTATCCTCTCGCTGTAAGGTATAATTCGTGATAGCACCACCCAAGCTCTTGGTCTGTAAAATCCTGTTTTTTTACGACAGCATTGTGCAACACGATTTTTATATGCTCGCACGTTGCCCAGTCGAGATTGTCGGCAATAATGACATAGTCGTCGCCAATAAGACCTGCAGAGGTAATATCGCAATCGTGAAGATGATCGATTGTTTCCGTAAACTTCGGAGGCGTGGGAAACATTTGCTCATAATTAGTTTGATACGCTCGCTGAATGTCTGCGACATGCTTTTCTTGCAATTTGTCGTGGGCTGTTTGGCATTGTGCATACCAGTCCTTTGTCATGTATTTCATTTTAATCCTCCCAATCCGTATCAATAACAAGCTCGGGGTAGGGATTGATTTTCAAGTGCTCTGCCGTAGGACGGCCTTGCATCTTTGCACGCATAAATTCCAAGAACTCGGTAAAATCGGGCAGCTTGTGGCGGTGGTATCCGGGACGGAACCACGCGGCGGCGTTGTCCTCGCATCCGAGATAGCGATACGCCTCCTTCACACCGCAAAAATTCATCCACGCGCCCTTGGGGTTGATCCAGTAGTCCTGCATTCCCTCACACTGCAGATAAAACCGCGGGGCGATCAGCGCACCGAAAACGTGCATATCGTAAGGCAGCTCGCTCTCGCGGCCAATGTATTCGCGCAGCCCCTCGCCCATCCAGTGGGGAAAGCTTTGGAACATATCGGAAAGCTCCTCGCTCTTGCCCCTCGGGCCATACCCCGTCTCCTTCAAACGGTAGCTGACAGCGCCGTGACAGCCGCTGTTGTTGGGACATACGAATTTGATCCGCGTGTCGGCTGCTGCCGCAAGCAAAACGGTTTTTCCGCCGCGGGAGTGACCGGTGATGCCCACGTTTTCCGTGTCAATATGCGGGATCTGCGCCAACGCATCCATCACCGTCATATATCCCCACGCCCACGCCGAGATCGCGGTAAAGCCCTTGTGCTCGGGGTAAATATCGTATAGCCCGCCGACTCTTTCTCCGTTGGCGTCATCGTGTGCCAGCTCCAACCGGTTGAATCTCGCCACCGCAATTTTCATCGAGCAGGCCTTTTCTATCGTGTCGCTCTCGCAGTTGTTGTAGCAGCCGTCACCCGTGAGAAGCAGCGGATATTTGATATCGCCGTCGATGGGAGAGGCAGGTGCCGTGATGTCCAGAACAAAGGAAAGCTGCCGCTCCTTCGTTCCTGCCCAAATTTTATAAACGTTGACTCCACCGTCGCGGCGGGGCGCGGTCAGCCTGACCACCTTGACCACCTCAGGGCGCGGCGGCATGCCGCCGTATTCAATGCCGCATATTTTTTCAAAAAGCTGCTCTCTTTGCGCGTACCACTCCTCCGCGGTCATGCGCGTTCCGTCCTCCTTGCGAAACGGATCGGGAAGCTTGCCTGAAATTGTAACGCTCATTGTCGGAACCTCCTTCGACTTTTGTTTTGCGTCGCGTTGACAAAAAAAGATGCCGTTTGCGATGAGGCTTTTACGAAAAAGATGCAATTAATTCAATCAAAAAGTAAATTGATGATAGTACAGCCGTTAAAATCATAATGACAGCTACCATCCAAGCAAAAACTTTTATCCATTTTGGCTTTGTTTCTTTCGTGGAGTGAATGATCGTAAAGGCGATATAGCCTACGATTGACATCAACAACAGCAAAATACTGATAGATGAAATTTTATCGTTAAGAGTATTTGCATACACAATGAATTTGCTTGTTTCTATACCCCACGGCTCGATCGGAATATCGGTAATGAACAAGAAAACAAGATTGATTAACAAAACAAAAACTGCAGCAACATAAAACGGAATACCGCAAATTGACATTTTGTTTTTGTCTTTCTTCAAGCGTTTTGTTCTGCTGTATATTGACATACTATCTAATAAGATTTTGCTTAAAACTGTATTCTTAACAGATAAATATTTTCCATTTTGATAGCGGCTATCATAACCTGCTAATATGCGAATTATGAATATTGACATAGCAAAAAGCAAATATATCATTATCATGCATTTCACCGCCTTTCCGTTTTTATTATATCAAACTTTGGGGCGGAGCGCAAGAGGCTCGGCCAAATCCGTTTGCGCGAAGCGCAACATCATTGACGCGAAGCATCACATCATTGCGAAGCACATCATTTGCACGGAGTGCAACATCGTTTTGTGTCCGCTTCGCAGACAATGATGTTCTCGCTTTGCTCGAAATGATGTTGCGTGTGCCACGCAAATGATGTTGTGCCTTGCGGCACAAATGAAAAAATCCCGAAAGCTGATGCTTTCGGGATTTTTTGAGACGTGTTGACAAAAAAGATGCCACTTATTTTTCTTTAACAAATCTTATAGATGTACACCAAAGTGCCATGTAAAACGCTATTCCAGAAAGGACATTAACCAAAAGATTGCCGCCACCTATCACATTCAGCCAATCAATCAACGTGCCTTGCTGGGCAACTTGATTCATAGCATTGAAAAATGCAAATGACTGTAATCCTTCCAGTACGGAATATATTACAATGGAAGAAACCGTCGGTATGCCCGTAATCAATGAGAAAGAAAATTTTTCTTTGCTTATCCATGAATTAGCAAGTATAAACAAACCGAAATAAACACAGGTCTGTACAAGCAAAGTCAGAATGCTCGTAAGCAGTGTTGCCATAAACGAGGTCGTAAACGTTGCATAAACAAATTCAAAGACAGGCAATCCAACAAGACCAAGCAACAAAACAATAATAATTCCGAAGGCTTTTTTGCCCTTCATGCCGATAACAAACGAACAAAGGCAAAAAGCCAAATACGGAATAATGATGGAAATACTAGATATGCATCGCAAAATTGCCGATATTAAGCATATAATGCCGAGAATTATATGTCTTTTAGAAATTTTCATATATCCACCGCCTTTCTGGGTTTATTATAGCACACTTTGGGGCGGAGCGCAAGCGGCTGGGCAAAATCCGTTTGCGCGAAGCGCAACATCATTGACGCGAAGCGTCACATCATTGCGAAGCACATCATTTGCACGAAGTGCAACATCGTTTTGTGTCCGCTTCGCAGACAATGATGTTCTCGCTTTGCTCGAAATGATGTTGCGTGTGCCACGCAAATGATGTTGTGCCTTGCGGCACAAATGAAAAAATCCCGAAAGCTGATGCTTTCGGGAT